>CAYTJL010000027.1:48720-54520 GCA_964437785.1 uncultured Polyangiaceae bacterium | reverse complement strand
CCGTTGGGCTCACCGACGCGTGGGCAGGGCCCGATACACCCATGAGCGAGGTGCTCGACAGGGACGGTGAGCTGCGCGTGCCGTTCCCCTCCACTGCGACGTTGGCGGCTCAACGTTTCTTGTGCCAGGTGGTCAAAGAGCCCAAGCTTCGAGGAGCTATCGCGGAGGCGGTGAATCAAGCGCGGCGAGCCGGGCTCCCCCACACGACGTTCCTCCGCGCGCTCCCGTCGCTCGCCACGTGCGGCGCCCAAGGCGTTGCGCGAGAGTTTTTGGAGTACGACGCGGAGAGCATGGTCTTCCCCGAGACGCTCGACACGCTCGCGCGACGCACCGGCGAGGGCGAAGAGGGGAAGAGAAAGGCCAAGGCGTTCAACGACCTCAAAGAGGCGATTCGCGATCTCCATAAAGCGGCGAGCGCGGCCGACATCTCGCCTCCCAACGACCAAATCGCCGTGATCGCCATCGACGGCGACTCCATCCGCAAGATCCTTCTGGGCACCAACATCGGCGCCACGTGGCGCGACGTGCTCCACCCCAAGGTGCTCGAAGCGATGGAGACGAACGAGACCACCATCAAAGCAGGTTGGCCCGACCTCTTGAAGCAACCCCGCCTGATGGGTCCCTCGACCCACGCGTTCATCAATCGCGTGCTCGCCGCGTTCGCCCACACCGTGGTGCCTTGGGTCATCGAGCAGGAGTATTCGGGCAGGCTCATCTATGCCGGCGGCGACGACGTGCTCGCGCTCGCGCCGGCCTCCGAGGCGCTCCCCATCGCCAACCGTCTCTCCAAGCTGTATCGCGCAGCGTGGGTGGCCGACACGCAGCCGGACACAAAACCTTGGGAGTGGCGAAAGCTCACCTTCACCAAACCTCTCAAAGCACCGAGAGAGCGGTTCAAGATCATCCCCCTCTCCAAGACACAAGAGCCCATCACTTGGCCGGCGTTCTCCGACTATCCCGATGCCGCGCTCTTGCCCATGATGGGAGAGGGCCAAACCATCTCGGCCGGCGTCGCGCTCGGCCACTACAAATCACCGCTCGGCGGGCTCATCCAGGCCGCGCGGGAGGAGCAGAAGAAGGCAAAGAGCGGCGGCCAAAAGGGCAAGCTCTCCGCGCGCAGGCTCTCGCGCAGCGGCGAAAAAGCCGTGCTCCGAGCGCGCTTCGACGAATACGAGCACATCCGATCCACCCTTGATGCGCTCCGCGACGGCAAGCTCGCGTCACGATTACCGTACAAGCTTCGCGAGGTGGAGCCCGCGGTGCTCGCCGCGTGGCGGAGCGCCGGGACAGTCGATGAGCGCGCTGAGGCCTTTGCCCGCGCCATCTTTCGAGAGCAGGCCGGTCGCGATCACGAGGGGGCGTTCGCCCTCTGGCGCGCGGGGCTCAAAGAGGCATTGAGCGCCCTCCAAACCAGCGATGAGCCCGCGCTTCATTCGGGCGCCGAAGGTGGGCTCTCGGTGTGTCGTTACCTCGCTTCGCTCAGCCGCAAGGAGGACCAATGAACGGCTTCTTGCTCCGCCCCCTCGATTGGGTCTCGTTCGGTGAGCCGCGCCCGAGCGCCGCCTCCGAATCGCATCACCGCGGGACGGCCCTTCCGCCGACCCCAACGGCGTTTCAAGGGGTTATTCGAACAGCCCTCCTCCGCGCCGCCGGGCTCGACCTCGCGGACCGTTCCCCGCGCGCGCAGGCCGAGCGCGACGCGCTCGTCGGCGGCCAAGACCATCTCCCCTCCGGCTGGCAAATCCGCGGGCCCTTCGTCGCCGACGTGGACGAAGAGCACGCGATGCTGGTGCCTTGGGTCAAGTGCCCACGGTTCCTCCTGCGCGCGGACAAGACCGATAAGCGCCCGACCCGCGCGCTTTGGATCACACCTCCTCGGCTGAACAACGAGGAAGGAGAGGGCCCAGCCATCGTCAACGACCTCTCGCCTACCCGCGCGCTTCACGTGCTCGGCCACCCCAAAGCGACCGACGCCTTCGAAGGGTGGCTGTCGCCCACCGGCCTTCGCAAAGCGCTCTCCGGCAACGTCGAAGGGTGGAGCTGCGCGGATCACGCGGAGAAGTTCCCTCCCTTCGTTGGCCAAGAGCGCCTCCCGGGCCTTCAAGTCGACCCCAACACATGGACCGCCCAAGATGGGATGTTGTTCTTCAGCGACGTGATCCGGTTCAAGGGCCGCGCCGGGATCGCGGGGTGGCTCACCGGTGTCTTGCCGAGCGCCATCCCCGACGACGCGCTCCGCCGCGGCGATCTCGCCGCGTGTGGTTGGCGAAGCCGCCCCGCCGCGCTCGAAGCGTTGCCCGACCGGGTCGATCCCGATTGGCAACATGTGATGGACGGGGGCCACCTGCCGAAGGAGGTCGAAGAACAGGACACCTTCTTTTTGGTCGCGCTCACGCCCGTCCCGTGCACGCGCGATCCGTCGCTCGCGGCGATCGAGCGCGATCTCGCCGCGAACGTCGCGTTGCCGGACGGCGTGCGCGTGCGCGTCCTCGCGATGATGACGGGCAAACCCATCGTGATCGGCGGCCTCTCCGCCGCGACGCGAAGGACGCGGCCCAATCAATCGTTTTGGGACGCGGGCAGCACGTTCTTGATCACGCTCCGCGGGGGGGACGCCGCGCGCCGCGCGGGCGCGCTCCAGCGGCTCAACAACACACATGCGCTCGGATCGCGCGGCGGCGCGGGGCTCGGCGCGTTTGGGTATGGTCACACGTTGGTTGGTATCGGCGCCGGCGCTGCCGGCGAGGTGGAGGTCGCGTCATGAGCGCTTGGGACAAAGCATTGATCACGGGGATTTATACGTTGAGCCCGCTCCACGTGAGCACCGGGCAAGCCGAGGGGGCCATCGACCTCCCGGTCGCCAAAGAGTCTCACACCCACTTCCCCCTGATCCCAGCGTCGTCCCTCAAAGGGGTGGCGCGGGACACGTTCGAGCGTCACGCGAACGGCGTGACCGATACCTTGTTTGGGCCATCGATCAAGAAGACCGACGACGACAGCCGCACCCAAGACACCGCCGATGCTCTCTACGCCGGCAACCTCGTGTTTATGGAGGCGAAGCTCGTGGCCTACGCCGTGCGCTCGCTCAGCCGGCCCTTCTTGTATGTGACATGCCGTTTGGTCCTGGAGCGTTTGGCGCGCGACGCCCGTGCGGCCAAAATCAAGGCGTTGGGCGAGCTCAAGCTCTCTTCGTCGGTCGCGTCGAACGTCAAGGTGCTCGTGGCCGACAAGCCGCTCGCGGACAAGACCTTGGTCATCGAAGATTGGGTGTATGCCAAAGGGGAGTGTGAGCTGAGCAGCGACGTCGTGACGATCGCGCAAGCCCTCGCCAAGCTCCTGCCGGCGGACGAGCCCGATACCCGCGCGCGGTTCGAGAAGAGCCTGGTCGTGATCCCGGATCAAGACTTCGCGTCGCTCGTCCGCAGGCTGCCTGTCCGCGCGCGGATCAAGCTCAACGACGACACCAAGACCACCGGCGGCGACGACGGCAACCTCTGGTACGAAGAGCAGGTGCCGCCGGACTGCTTGTTCGTGTCGTTCATCGGCGCGCGCGCGAGCCGAAAGAAAGGCTCAGCGAGCACGGAGGCTTTCCACGAGAAGGCCGCTCAGCTCGCCATCTCCCAAATCGGCGGCAACGAGACCGTAGGAGAGGGCATCTGCGCGTGGACCGTGCTCGACGGCAACGGCGAGGGAGGGCAGGCGTCATGAAGAGCTTGGACCGCCACCAAAAGGCATTTGAGATCGCGCGCGATTGGAGCCTTCCGGTGTTGAGGAGCGTCGTGCCGCTCGCGCAGGGATATCCCATCGAGCTGCGGACGCTCGGCACCCTGCAGACCATCGCTTTTTCGATCGGCAAAGACGATCAAGCCCACGGCGCCGTCGCGCGCGCCATTGCGTCATGGGTGCTCTCCGACAAGAGCGGCGCCCCGCTCGGGACCCCCAAAGACACCTCCCCTCCTGCGCTCCTCGAACGGCTCGCCGGCGCCGACCGGGAGGCTTATTTGGCCGCCGACGCCGAGGCCATCGCGTTCGCCGACGCGCTCAAGACCGTGAGCAAAGCCCTCTTCAAAGCGACCCCGACCGGCGCACCGGCATCTCCTCCGGCGACGCCCGGCGCGACTCCTGACAACAAGCTCTCTGCCAAACAGGGTGGAAAGGGCAAGCGATGAGCGCGCTCCTTTGTTGCGCAGCGAGCGAGGTGGAGAGGCTCTTCGAGCCCGGCAAGCAGGACAAAGATGATGGCATCCGTCGCACCCCCGCGCTCTCCAACGCTGGGCTCGTGTGGGAGCGCTACCTCGATGTCTGGGACAGGTTCTCTCTGCTCAAAGACGAAGGGCGAAGGGGCGTGCTCCAGCGCTTTGCACGTGACGTGAGCGCGCGTAGCAAGACCGCGAGCCCTGGTAAAAACCACGTCAAGACGCTCCTTCGCGGAGAGCACGCGCGGCAGGCGCGCATCCTCGAACGGTGGCCCCTCGCGAACGCCAAGGGCATCACCGTCGAGGCCAAGCTCGCGAGCCGCCTCGCGATCGGGCTCGGCGCTCCTCACCCGACCGAGATCGGCTTTTGCTTCAGCCGATCCATCGGCGTGCCTTATTTGCCCGGCTCCTCGGTCAAAGGGCTTTGCCGCGCGGCCGGGCGCCTCGTCGAAGCGGCCTCGATGGAGGAGATGTTCGGCCCCGAGCAGATTAGAGAGGACGGCAAAGGCAAGATCGGAGATCTGGTGTTCCTCGACGCGTACCCTTCGGAGTGGCCGTCGCTCCAGATCGACATCATCAACTGCCATCACCCGAGGTATTACAACCAAGGGGGCAAGCTCCCCTCCGAGGCCGACTCCCCGGTGCCTGTCTACTTCTTGACCGTGGCGAGCGGCACGGCGTGGACGTTTCGCGTCGTGAGCCGATCGGGCGAATATCATGACCACGCGCGCAAGCTCCTTGGGGTTGCGCTGAGCGAGCTCGGCGCGGGCGCCAAGACCGCGGTGGGCTACGGCGTCTTCGACCTGCCTTGATCGCGCGGCTGATCGCGATCAGGCGTCGGGCTGATCGCGATCCTCACGTTCGCGCGAAGAACCCACGATTTCAGGCATCTTTGGAGGATCTTCTCCCGGCACGCCGGGTGCTCTGTCTCCGGGCGCCTCAACAACGAGGCGGTTGGAGGACAAGATGGGGATCGACTGGGACAAGACCTTGAAGGAGTGGGCCGAGGCCGTGGATCAAGACAAGCTCGCTCGGGGGAAACGCACCTATGACGCGATCAAGGATGCGATCCAAGAGAGCGAGGATCTCAAAGGCAAGCAGGTGACCACGACGCTCGCCGGCTCGCACAGGACCCACACCAACACCAGGAAGGGGAGCGACATCGACGTGATCGTCACCTGTCACAGCGTCATGTTCTATGATTTGCTGGGCGGCCTCACGAAGAAAGATGTCGGTCTGGGGGAAGACAGCGACTATACGCTCGGTAAGCTCCGCGACGACGTAGGAAAAGCCCTCGAAGCGAAGTTCTCTAAAACCCGCATCGCACGGGGCAACAAAGCATTTCGCATCGCTGGCATGTCGACCGATCTCGACGCGGACGTGCCGGTCTTCTTTGAATATCGCCGCTACAAGAACGAAAAAGATACACAAGAGCGCTACAAATACGATAAAGGGATCGCGCTCCGGCCGGCCAACGCGCCCGACAAGCGCATCATCTCGTGGCCGGAGCAGCGGTTCGCCGCCATGGAGAAGCGGAACGGAGAGACAAACAGCAACTTCGTCCGCCATGTGCGCATCCTCAAGCGCCTGCGCGACGACATGAT
>CAYTJL010000027.1:15649-48620 GCA_964437785.1 uncultured Polyangiaceae bacterium | reverse complement strand
ACAGCAACTTCGTCCGCCATGTGCGCATCCTCAAGCGCCTGCGCGACGACATGATCGGGAGCGGCATCAAAGAACAGAAGAGCGCTGCGGATCCCGTGCCTTCGTACCTTATCGAGAGCTTGCTCGTGAACGCGCCGAATCACCTCTTTACCTTGGAGAACGGGGCTTACACGAAGAGCGTGCGCGCGATCTTGGCTCACCTCATCGCCGCGACCAAGGCGGGGGCCGATGCGTCCAAGCTCATCGAGATGAGCGGCATGCAGCCGCTCTTCGGCGACCATCAGCGCTGGAGCCGCGAGATGGCCTACGCGTTCGTGGCGTGGGCCCTCGAGCGACTCAAGGCTTGACGGCGGTCCCTTCATAAAGAAAAAGGGCTCGCGACTTGGATGAGCCCTGCGCTATCCTCCGAGCGTGACAACGCGCTTTGCCTTCGCCCTCTCGCTCCTCCTCTTCTCCGCCTCCGCTTGTGACGGCGGCTCATCCCCCACCGGCGGCACCGGAGGCGGCTCGTCCTCATCGTCGAGCAGCTCTTCCAGCGGGGACGCGTCGGCGCCGCCCGCGCTCAACGTCCTCTTCATCGGCAACAGCTACACCTTCGTGAACGATCTCCCTTCGTGGGTCCGGCGCCTCGCCGACTCGTCGGGCGCGGCGTCGGTGACGGTCGACTCCGTGGCTGTCCCCTCAGCCACGCTCGCCGATCACGCCGCCACACCGGGCACGGGCGCGATCGATCGCATTCACCAAGGCGGCTTCACCCACGTCGTGATTCAAGGCCAAAGCGTCGAGCCGCTCACCAACCCCGTGTCGTTCGAATCCGCGGCGGCCACGCTCGCGGCCGAGGCAAAGGCCATCGGCGCCGCGCCCGTCTTTTATGAGACGTGGGCGCGCGCCGCGGGCGACGCCGTGTATCAAGAGGTGTGGTCGGGAGGCACCCCAATGGCCATGCAAGCCGGGTTGAGAGCCGAATACCAAAAGGTCAGCGCCGCCGCAGGCGCGGTCATGGCGCCGGCCGGCGATGCGTGGGAGACGTCGCTCGCGTCGTTGCCCGCGATCGTCCTCTTCGCGCCGGATGGATCCCATCCATCCATCGCGGGGACGTACCTCGTAGCGAACGTGTTTTATGGAGTCATCGTGGGCCATAGCCCGGTGGGCATCGCGGATCGACCTATGGAGATCAGCGACTCCGACGCTTCATCCCTTCAACAGATCGCCGAAGATACGGTGGGCGCACCGCCTTGAGCGGAGTCACCACGCGGCGCGACACCGCGCCAAAGGAGCCTTGTGAGCAACGACTTACGATCTCTCTCCATCCCCTTCGAGCGCCCGCCGCGCGCGGTGATCGAAGGGCTCGCCCTGCTCTCCCCCAACGAGCTCGCGGACGCGCTCGATCTCGCGTTCGTGATGCGCCGCGAGGTTCACCCGCTCTGGCCCGACATGCCGCGCATCGCCGGCCCTGCCTTTACGGTCCGCACCGGGAGGCACGATAACCTCATGGCGCACGCCGCGGTGTACCTCGCGTCACCCGGCGACGTGATCGTCGTCGAAGCCGGGGACGACGAGATGGCCATCGCGGGAGGCAACGTGTGCGCGATCGCGCAGCGCCGCGGCGTGGCGGCGCTCGTGGTCGATGGCGTCGTCCGCGACGTGCCCGAGTCGGCGGCGCGCAAGTTCCCGCTGCTCGCGAGGGGCGTCTCGCCGATCCCGGCCAAGCGGGTCGGTGAAGGGAGCGTGTGCGCGCAGATCCGTTGTGGCGGCGTGGTGGTCAATCCAGGCGACGTGATCGTGGGCGATCACGAGGGCGTGGTGGTGATCCCCAGGGCGCGCGCCGGAGGTGTCTTGGAGAAGGCCCGCGCAAAGGCGGACGCCGAAGCGAAGATGAGCCTCGATGAATGGCAGGATCGGCACCGCGCGAACGTGGAAGCAGCGTTGTCCGGGCGCGGCTACAAGCTCGATTGATCAGGCGAGCTCCTGGGCCACCCGGGGCTCCGCGGATCCCGCGTCTCCACGCGGCGCGCGCGCCGTAAAGGCGCGGATCCCGCTCCGGGCGTTGGCATCGGCCGCCAAAGCCCTCTCCTCGTCCGTCGCAAAGTCCTTGTCCCACGCGAGCACCTTCGGGGTCATCAGATGGTGCCAGAGCGGCGGGATCATCGCGACGACCAGCGTCGTCAAATACCCACCCACCATCATGGGCGCGTCGGGATACGGCCGCAGATCTTGGTACGGCACCTCGCCCTGCGCGTGATGGTGCGAGTGCCGCGTGAGGTTGAACATCGACCACGAGCTGAGCCTGCGGTTCGTGTTCCACGAGTGCCGCGGCGCGACGGGCGTGGCCGGATTCCGCACCATCCCATAGTGCTCCATGTAATTGACGATCTCGAGCAGCGCCTTGCCCCAGAGCGCGCACGCGACGAAGTAACCCGCGGCGACCGGGCCGCCCATCGCCCACGCGACGGCCACGAGCGCGAGGCTCATGAGCTGTCCGCGGAGAAAGGCGTTGTGCCGTGAGAACAAGCCGAGGCGCTTCTTCGCGAGCCGATCCGCCTCGATCTTCCACGCGCTCACGTTGCCTTTGAGGGTCGACGCGACGATGTGGAAATACACGTTGCGCCCGCGCGGCGCCGTCGCCGGATCGTCGGTGGTCGAGACGTAGCGGTGATGACCATACACGTGCTCGATGGCGAAGGTCGTGTCGAAGCTGAACGCCAAGAGCCATCGCCCGATCCACATCGAGACGCGATCCCACGTGCGGTGCGTGAGCTCGTGCGCCGGGATCGTCCCGACCATGCCGATCATCAGCCCCGTCGCGAGCCACCCCGAGATGTGATGACCAACGCCCGTCGCCGCGCGCGCGGCGAGCACGTCCCGCCCCGACCACGCCGACACCCACGCTCCAAACCCCAGAGGATCTCCCGCGCAAACGCTCCAGACCGAGGCGAACAGGATAAAGCACAGGAGCGGCAGCGCGAGCCAGAGCTGCGCCGTGAGGATGCCGGGGCGCCGGAACGTGGGCGTGGAGGTGTCGTCCCCGCCCACCGCATCTCCAATCAGATAAAACGCGAGCACGCTGAGGAGCCCCGCCGTGATCCACCCCCCGCCCGCGACCAGCGTCGCCGCCGCGAACAGCCCGACCGCGTGGAACGAGAAGAACTTGAGATAATGAAGCACCTCGACCACGGGCGACGCCGGCGCCGACACCGAAGGAGGGAGATCCATAACCGCCTTTGCCCCGGCGCGCGTCTCGAACCGATCAAAGCGGATGTCGCCCGGGCGAGCCCCGAGCCGCACGAGCTCCTCAACGGCTTTGTCGATCATCACCGGAGGGCCGCAGAGATACCCATGCACCCCCGGGCCCGCGTGCTCCGCGAGCTTGTCGGTCACCAAACCACGCTCCCCCTGCCACTCTTTGTCGCCCGACGCAGCCGAGAGCACAGGCACGAAGCGAAAGCTCCCTCTCCATGCCTCGCCGATGGCCTCGATGGCGTCGAGCGCATAGAGGTCGCGCCGCTCGCGCGCGCCGAAGAGCACCGTCAAAGGACGTGAAACGCCCCTCTCGACAGCGTCCTTCAACACCGCGAGGATGGGCGCGAGGCCGCTGCCGCCGGCCACCATGACGAGCGGCTCGTCCCCGTCGCGCAGCCAAAAATCACCGCTCGGCCCCTCCACCACGGCAGCGCTGCCGATGAGATCGCGATCATGGATGAACGACGAGAGCTGCCCGCCGGGCACCTTGCGGACGAAGAAGTCGACAGTGCCGTCCGCGCGCGGCGGCGACGCGAACGAATACGAGCGCGAGACGCCGGGCAGCGCGTCGAAGCTCACCTCCGCGAACTGACCAGCACGGTAATCGAGCGGCGCGTCGAGCTGAATCGAGAGATGCGTAATGTCGTGAGTGAGCCTCTCCTGCGCGACGACGCGGCCCTTGATCCGCCGCTTGCCCGCGCTCTTCGTGAGGTCCACCTCGATGCGCACGTCCGTCACAGGGACGCTCTGGCACGCGAGGATGTATCCCTCTTCGATTTCGGTCGCCGAGAGCAGATAGCCTGTCTCGGTGAGCTCGTTGACCTTCCCCTCGACGAGCCGGCACTTGCACGTCCCACAACCGCCCACCCGACAGCTGCTCGGGAACGGGATGCCGCTCCGCTCCGCGGCTTGGAGCACCGTCTCCTTGGACCGCAACGCGATCAGCTGATCGTTGATTGTCGCTGCCTTTGCCCCGTGATCTACGGCCATCGCACCCTCCGAACAATCCGAGGGTAACGATCGAGCGCTTCGCCGTGCGGGTCATTTCTTGACAACGTGGGGTCATTTCTTGACACTGGCTTCGTGGCAGACGACCTGGATGCGGTGCGGCTCTCGTTGCCTTTGCCGTACCTGCGCCAAGTGGCGGTCCAGGTGAAGGCGTTGGGGGTCGACGTGCCGGCGTGGCTCGGGCGCTCGGGCTTGGCGCAGGAGGACCTCGACGAGGGGATCCGCGATCTGCCTTTTTCGATGTTCCAAAAGCTCGTCGTCGACGCGATGGCCCTCTCGAACGAGCCTGCGTTGGGCTTGCTCGTGGGCCAGCGCCTCAAGCTGCCGACGCACGGGGTGCTCGGCGTCGCGGCGCAGAGCAGCGGGACCATCGGAGAGGCGATTGGGCTCCTGCCTTCGTTCACGCGAACCCGCTTTTCGCTGGTCTCCGTGGTCATCGAAGAAGGGCGTGATGCGGTGCGGGTCCGCGTCACGCCGAGCAGGGTGCTCGGCGCCATCGAGCGACCCGTGCTCGAAGCGGTGATCCTCGGCACCAAGAACATCCTCGATGCCGTCTCGCTCGGCGCGTGCCGCTTCGAGGTCGTCGCGTTCTCCCCCGAGGCGCCGCCTTACGTCGCGCTCGCGCGCCAGGTCTTCGGCTGCGCCGTGCGCTACGGCGAGGCGTGGTCGGGCTTCGCGGTGCCGCGCGAGGCGCTCACGATCCCGCTGCGCGAGGCCGATCCGGCGGCCTTTCGCGAGGCGGTGCGGCTCTGCGAGATCGACTTGGAGAAGCTCAACGCATCCGAGACGGAGGCGGGGCGCGTGCGGCGATTGCTCTTGGAGCACCCGCAGGGGTTTCCATCGCTCGAGCTCGCCGCACGGCTCCTCCGTACCACGCCGCGCACACTCCACCGGCGCCTCGTCGCGGAGGGGACGAGCTTTCGCGAGGTGCTCGAAGACGTGCGCCGCCGCTTGGCGCTCGAGCACCTCAAGCTCGGTCGCCTCGGCCTCGAAGAGATCGCTTATACCCTCGGCTACACCGATGTCGCGAACTTCCGCCGCGCCTTTCGGCGATGGGAGGGTAAACCCCCCTCCTCGCATCGCGACTACCGCAAACGCTCTTCGTGATCGGATAATCGCTCAAAATCGCGGAAAATCGGCGCTTCGCAGGGCCTTCGCGGTTTCTTTCAAACTTTTTTTCGAGGGGCGATTTCGTTTGACAAGCACGCGCCACAACACAGGTTCCCTCGCGCCATGAGCAAACCCGGAATCGCAGCGGTCCTCTCGTTCTTCATCCCCGGCGTGGGGCAAATCTATAACGGCGCGTTCCTGCGCGGTATCTTCTGGCTCATCATCACCCCCGGCTTCTGGCTCGGCACGGGCGGCTCGATCGGGTGGGTCTGCCATCTCATCTCGGCGTTCACCGCGTATCGATACGCGCGCGCGGCCGGCCTGGGCGAGCGCTGATCGTCACGTTTGGGGGGACCTCCCCCCAAACCCCCCAAGGAGAGCCTTGATCCCGCGTCGTTCGGTCTTTCGTCGAGGCTCTTCGTGATATAGAGACGACGTATGGGCCGTGCCCAAGCGTTGTTGTGGCTCGTCGCCGCGCTCTCCGCGGCGTCCTGCGTGATCGACCTCAGCGACCTCACGAGCGGCGGCGCCGGCGGATCGGGCGGCAACGGCGGCGCCTCGGCCTCACCGTCTTCGTCTTCGTCCTCCGCCCCTTCTTCCTCCTCGTCCGGCGGCTGCTCCGAAACCCTGCTCACATGCACATGCCCTTGTGATGGGGGGACGTGCCCAGTCACCGACCTCGCCGCCGGCCCGTCGGACGCAGATGGTCCCGCGGGGATCGCGGTCAACGCCGACGCTGTCTATTGGGTCAACACCGCAGGGGGCACCGTGATGCGGCGCGCGCCGGGCAACGCGCCCGAGGTCCTCGCGAGCGCGTCGTCGCCGGTCGACGTGGCCGTCGATGGAACCTTGCTCGCGTGGGTCGCGCGCGACGGCATCTTCGCCTGCGACGCGACCTCGTGCGGGGCCACGCAAACGATGCTCGCCCCCACCATCGCGATGGGCAGCGGCAGGCGCGTGATCGTCGAGGCGCCGTACGTGTATTGGACCGACGCGGGCACCGCGCCCGAGGCGACCGACGGCAAGGTCCGCCGCTCCACCACCTCGGGATCTCCCGAGGATCTCGCCACCATCCAGGTGAGCCCCGACGGGATCGCCATCGCCGGCAGCTCGCTCTTCTGGACGGTTCGAGGCACCGGCCAAGACAATGGCACCGTCCACAAAGCCGCCAAAGACGGCACGAACCTGCAAGACATCGCGACCGCGCGCGTCTCGCCGTCGTCGCTCGCGGCAGATGCGATGTACGTCTATTGGGTCGAGGTGAAGCCCGGGGGCGGCGTGCTCCGGTGCCCGCACACGAATGGTTATTGCCAAAACCCGACCACGCTCGCGACCGCGGCGCTCCCCGTCGACGTCGCGCTCGGCGGCGGCCGCGTGGTGTGGGCCGACCAAAACAGCCAAACCATCCTGAGCTGCCCGGCGGGCGGCTGCAGCGGGGCTCCCCTCGTCCACGCGAGCGGCAGAGCCGGGCTCGACCGCATCACCCTCCGATCGGGTTGTTTGTTCTGGACCGACGACAACGCCGGAGGCACCGTCGCCAAAGCTCGCTCGTTGCCTTAGCCCTTTCTCCTGTTATAAGGGCGCTCCCAACACGGGAAACGAGCCGTGATCGAGATTAACGAGCTTTACAAATATTACGGCGAGCACAAGGCCATCGGGCCGCTCTCGTGCTCCATCGCCGACGGCGAGATCGTGGGCCTCCTCGGGCTGAACGGCGCGGGCAAGACCACGACGCTCCGCATCCTCGCGTGCGACCTGCTCCCCTCGGGCGGGACGGTCCTCGTCGACGGCCTCGACGTGGTCGAGCAGCCGGACGAGGTCCGCGCGCGCATCGGCTACCTGCCCGACACGCCGCCGCTCTACCAAGAGATGACGGTCGAGAGCTACCTGCACTTCGCCGCGCGCCTTCGCGGGCTGACGCGCGAAGAGGCCGACCGGCGCGTGCCCCAGGTCCTCGCCGACACGCAGCTCGATCACGTGCGCCACAAGCTCATCGCGACGCTCTCGCACGGCTACAAACAGCGCGTCGGCATCGCGCAGGCCATCGTCCACGCACCAAGGCTGCTCGTGCTCGACGAGCCCATCACCGGCCTCGATCCCGCGCAGATCGTCGAGATGCGCGCGCTCCTCAACGGCCTCCGCGGCAAGCACACCATCCTCCTTTCGAGCCACATCCTCTCGGAGATCAGCGAGACCTGCGATCGCATCCTGGTCCTCACCGACGGCTCCATCGGCGCCTCGGGCACCGAGGACGAGCTCACCAAAAAGCTCGGCGGCAGCGCCCGCGCCGAGGTCACCGTCCGCGGCGACAGCGCGGCCGTCGCGCGCGCGAAGGCCGCGATCGCCGCGATCGACGGCGTCTCCTCGGTCGACGAGGCGGCCTCCGCCGAAGAGGGCGCGGTCACGCTGGCGATCACCTCCGCGCGCGACGCGCGCGCGGACGCGAGCCGCGCCGTCGTGAACGAAGGGCTCGATTTGATCGCCCTGCGCGCAGGAGAGCGCGAGCTCGAGGCGATCTTCTTGGCGCTCGCGGGCCGCGACGCGAAGGCCGGCGACAAGCCCGAACAGGAGGGCTCGGCATGAACAAGATTCTGCTCCTCGCCGGGCGGGAGATCGGCGCGCTCGCGCGCTCCCCGCTCGGCGCCATCGTGGCGGCCGCGGCGCTGCTCATCGAAGGCATCTGGTTCTACGTCTTCGGCCTCGGCGACAAACAAGCGCTGCTCTCGTCGCAGGTGCTCGCCGTGTTCTTCGAAGGCGCGTGCGGCACCACGATGGTGCTCGCGGCGCTCCTCTCGATGCGCCTCATCGCGGGCGAGCGCGAGGGCGGCACGCTGGTCCTGCTCAACACCGCGCCCGTCCGCGAGTGGGAGGTCGTGCTCGGCAAGTTCGTCGCGGGGCTCGCGTTCCTCACCGTGGTCGCGGCGCTCACCGTGTACATGCCCGCGCTGATCTTCGTGAACGGCAAGGTCTCGGTGGGCCACATCCTCGTCGGCTACACGGGCGTCGTGCTGCTCGCGGGCGCGTCGCTCGCGGTCGGGCTCTTCGCCTCCGCGCTCGCGCCGAGCCAGATCGTCGCGGTGCTCGTGGCGGGCGCGCTGCTCGGGTCGTTCTTCTTGATCTTCTTCGTGGCGCAGAGGTCCGAGCCGCCCATCAAGACGTACCTCGCCGCGCTCTCGATCTTCCACGTGCGGCAGCGCTCGTTCATGCAAGGCGTGCTGCGGCTCGAGAACGTCGCGTATCACCTCGGCGTCACGTACTTCTTCCTGCTCGCGGCCACCAAGACGCTGGAGGCGCGGCGATGGCGATGAACGACAAAGACAACGGCTTCGTCGATCGCGCCGGATCTTCGGGCGCGCTCGTCCCGCTCTATTTGGGCGGGCTCGTGCTGGTCTTCGTGGGCGAGCGCGTGGTCGGCGCGGGCACCGCGGGCACCGTCGTCACGGGCCTCGGCGTGGCGACCGCCGTCGCCGTGACCGCGCTGCGCTTCTTGGTCGCGCAAAAGGCCGAGGGCGATCGCAAGGTCGCCGAGCGCACGCTCGCGATCTTCGCGCTCCTCGGGCTCGTCGCGCTCGGGCTCTACTTCACCACGACCGACACGCTCAAGAACGCGCTCGGCATCGCGCGCGCCACGCCCGCGACGCGCGCGCGCATCGAGGAGGCGCTCAACATCGCGTGGATCGCGCTGCTCGTCGCGTCGGTGCTGCCGCTCGCGCTCGGTGAGCTCGCGCTCGCGCCGATGCGCCGCGCCGAGCGCATCGAGGCGCGCCGCGTGCGCTCCGCGATCCGCGGCGGCGTCGTCGTGTCCATCGCCGCGGTGTACGTCTCGCTCTTCACGTACGCGTCGAGCGAGCTCGAGATCAAGGCCGATTTCTCGTTCTTCCGCACCGCGCGGCCCAGCGAGTCGACGCGCAAGATCGCGGCCTCGACCACCGACGCCATCAAGGTCACCGCGTTCTTCCCCGAGCTCAACGAGGTGGGCGCCGAGGTGCTCGGCTACCTGCGCGACCTCGGCGCGCCCAACGTCACCGTCGAGGCCGTCGATCGCCTGATGGTCCCGACGCTCGCCAAGGAGCTGAAGGTCCAGCAGGACGGCGTCGTGGTCCTCACGCGCGGCGCCTCGCGCGAGTCGCTCACGATTGGTACCGAAAAAGGTACATCGCAGCAGAAGCTCAAGACGCTCGACGGGGACTTCCAAAAGGCCCTCCTCAAGGTGCTGCGCGAGGCGCGCGTCGCGTACCTCACGGTCGGCCACGGCGAGCTCAACGAGCCCGGCGGAGCCGAGGGCAGGAGCGCCAAGATCGCGCGTAAATTCCTCGAAGCGCAGAACTACGTGGTGAAGGACTTGGGGCTCGCGCAGGGGCTCGGATCCGAGGTCCCCGCGGACGCGACCATGGTGATGGTGCTCGGCCCGCAGAAGCCCCTCCTGCCCGAAGAGATCGGCGCGCTCGAGCGCTACGGCAAGCGCGGCGGGCACCTCTTCCTCGCGCTCGATCCCGACGCCAAGATCGACCTCGATCCCGTCGCCGCGCCGTTCGGGATCGCGTGGTCGAAGGACCTCGTCGTCGCCGAGAAGAACCACATCCGGCACCACTTCAACGACTCCGATCGCGCGCTCATCCTGACGAACCGCTTCTCGTCGCACGCGTCGATCTCCACGCTGAGCCGCGCCTCCGCGCGCGCCGCCGTGGTGCTCGTGCGATCGGGCTCGCTCGACAAACGCGGCGACGCCGACGTGAAGGTCGACTTCACGCTCAAGTCGATGCCCGACACGTGGCTCGACAAAAACGAGAATTTCCAGCTCGACGCGGGCGAGAAGAAGGCGAGCTACAACCTCGCCGCCGCGGTCAGCAAGCCCGTCGGAGGGGCGCCCGACAAGAAGGGCAAAGACGCGCCCGAGATGCGCGCGCTCATCGTCGCCGACGCCGACGCGGTGAGCGACGCGGTCATCGCGAACGAGCCCAACCTCGTCTTCTTCGCCGACATCACGCGCTGGCTCGGCGGCGAAGAGAGCTTCAGCGGGCAGATCGCGAGCACCGAGGACGTCCGCATCCAGCACACCAAGCAGAAGGATCAGGTCTGGTTCTTCACCACGATCTTCGGCGCGCCCGCGCTCCTGCTCGGCGTCGGGATCTGGATCGCGCGGAGGCGCGGACGAGCCCCGAGCGACGAGCCGAAGGGCGAAGCCAAAGCGAGCGAGCCCAAGGAGAGCAAGGGCAGCGCGGGCAAGGCCAAGGCGAGCGACGACGAGGCGAGCGAGCCCGGGATCGACGCGCCGGTCGAGGAGGCCGAGAAGGCCGAAAAGAAGCCGAAAAAGCGCAAAAAACAACGCGTCGAAGAGCCCAAGGAGAGCGCCGCGTCCGAGGGCGCGGGCGGCGAGGAGGAGGAGCGATGAGCGCGCAGGCAAAGCCCAAGGGCGCGAGCGAGCTCGTGATCCACGCGGCCCTCCTCGGGCTCTCGCTCGTCGCCGCGGCGTCGCTCTGGACGCGCGACAAGCAGCCCAAGGCGCTCGCGCAGGGCGACGCGACCGTGTGGTCCGGCCGATCGAGCGACGTCTCCAAGATCGTCTTCGAAGGCAAAAAGAAGCGCGTCGCGCTCGAAGCCAAGAAGGACGACGCGGGCCGCTACTTCGTCGGCACCGTCGAGAAAGAGGCCGCGCCCGCGCCCGACGGAAGCCCGCCGTCCGACGGCAAGGGGCCCACGGGCATCGTGTCGATCACCACCGCCGACAAGCTCGCGGACATGCTCGCGCCCCTCAAGGCCATCCGCGCGCTCGGCAAGGTGAGCGACGACAAAGCAGGCGAATTCGGCCTCGCGACCCCCGAGTCCACGATCGTCGTCACGGTGGGCGGCGCCGAACGCAAGCTCCTCCTCGGCGGGCCCACGCCGGGCGGCGGCGATCGCTACGTGCGCGAGAGCGCGGGCGGTGAGGTGTTCGTCATCAAGGGCGACGCCGTTCGCAACTTGGAGAGCGCCGACACGCTGATGATCGAGCGCGAGATCCACGAGTGGAAAGAGGCCGAGGTCGCGCGCGCCAAGGTGAGCGCGGGCGGCAAGGCGCGCGAGATCGTGCGCGGAGGCCAAGACACGAAGCGCTTCTGGGCCGACGCCGCGAGCCGCGACACGCAGGACGAGACGCTCGGCAACTGGATGAACAAGCTCGATCGGCTGCGCCCCGTCGACTACGCGCTCACGCCGCCCGGCGACAAAGAGGTCGTCGTGCGCGTGGATTTTTCCTCTGGAAGCCGGGCGCTCGGGCACGTCGAGCTCGTCAAGGCCAAGGGCGCGTCGCGCGCCGAATATTTCATCATCACCGAGCGCACACGCCTCTATGCGCGGGTCCAGGCGAACGTCGCCGAGCAAGTCGAGCAGGACGTGAGCGCGATCGTGAAGTAGCCTCGCGGCATGGCCGTCGAGCCATCGAAGCCGTCGTCGTCACCAGCGCGGCGAACCATCTTCAACGCGCTCTTCACCGACACGTCGCCCCTCGATCTGCGCCTGCTCGGACGCACGCTGATCCACGCGGTGTTCGTCGGCATCGTCGCGGGCTTGATGGGCGTCTTGTTCTTCGGCGGGCTCGAGATCGTCGAGGAGCTGCTCTTGAGCAAGCTCGCGGGCTACGAGCGCATCCGCGCCGCGGGCGAGTCCATGTCCTCGATCTTTGGTGGCGCGGGGAGCCCGAGCCACCCGGGCAAATTCCGGCCGTGGTTGCTCGTGATCTTGCCCGGGCTCGGCGCCCTCGCGGGCGGGATCCTCACCGCGCGCCTCGCGCCCGAAGCGCAGGGCGGCGGGGGCGACGCGATGATCCACGCCTTCCATCACCAAGCGGGCGCGATCCGCAGGCGCGTCGCGTGGGTGAAGGGCGCGGCGTCGATCCTCACGCTCGGATCGGGCGGATCGGGCGGGCGCGAGGGGCCGACCATGTTGATCGGCGCGTCGCTCGGATCGATGGTCGCGAACGTGCTGCGCGTGGGCGCGCGCGAGCGGAGGCTCCTCATGATCGCGGGCGTGGCCGCGGGCATGTCGGCCATCTTCCGCACGCCGCTCGGCGCCGCGCTGCTCGCGACCGAGGTGCTCTACCGCGACGACTTCGAGGCTGACGCGCTCATCCCCGCGCTGCTCGCGAGCGTGACGTCGTATTCGGTGTTCATCTCGTTCTTCGGCGAGGCCACGCTGTTCGCGCACGCGCCGCGCTACCCGTTCATCCCGGGGCACCTGCCGCTCTACGGCTTGCTCGCGGTGCTCATCGCCGCGCTCGCGGCCACGTTCGTCGCGGTGATGCACGGCGTGAAGCACGCGACCTCGAAGCTGCGCCTGCCGCTCTGGCTCAAGCCCGGCATCGGCGGGCTGCTGCTCGGCGTGCTCGTGACGCCGGTGCTCATCCTCGTGGGCAACAAGCTCGGCTCGCCGGGGCAGGGGCTCGGCCTCTTGGGCGGTGGGTACGGCGCCGCGCAAGCCGCGATCACGGGCGCGCCGTGGCTCCCCGAAGGTCATCGCGGCGTCGAGGTGCTCTTGGTCCTCTGCGTGGCCAAGCTCGTCGCGACGTCGCTCACGGTGGGCACGGGCGGCAGCGCCGGCGACTTCGCTCCTTCGCTCGTGATGGGCGGCCTCTTCGGGGGCGCGTTCGGCCGCGCGGCGCAGCTCCTCACGGGCGATGGGCGCATCGATCCGGGCGCGTTCGCGCTCGTGGGGATGGGCACGTTCTACGGCGGGATCGCGCACGTCCCGGTCAGCTCGCTCGTGATGGTGTGCGAGCTCGCGGGCAGCTACGACCTGCTCGTGCCGCTGATGCTCGCCGAGGCCATCGCGTTCGTGGTGCTGCGGCGCCGCACGCTCTACGGCGCGCAGCTCCCGACCAAGCGCGAATCGCCCGCGCACCGCACCCGCTTGCTCGACGTGCTCGGGTCGCTCCTCGTGCGCGACGTGATGATCGTGGGCCGGCCGTGGGTGAGCTTCGCGCTCGCGACGCCCGCGCGTGAGATGGTGAAGCGCATCGGCGAGACGACGTGGCAAGACGTCTTTCCGGTGCTCGGCCCCTCGGGCTCGCTCGAAGGGGTCATCACCTCCGAGTCGCTCCGCGTGCTGGCGACCGAGCCCGAGCTCGAGACCATGGCCGTGGCCGCCGACGCGATGCAGGCTCCGGTCATCGTGCGCGCGACCGATCCGCTGCGCACCGCGACCGAGGTGATGGTCGAGAACGCGCTCCGCGAGCTGCCTGTGAGCGACGAAACAGGCTCGATCATAGGCTTTGTCGACGAGTCCGACATCGGCAAGGCCTACCTCCAGGCGACCGAGAAGAGCGACGCGACGCCTTTTCCTGGGGCGTAACGGCGTAGCGGCGCGCCCGGATCCGACCACAAGGAGCCCGGAAACGGGCGCGCGCCCAGCCCTTTGTGTCCGGGGCATGGCTTGTCCTCGGGGAAATCCTCAAGGTCTTTGGGTGGCCCGATCCCTGCTGTGCAAGGGTCTCTGTGCCAAAGCCCGTTTCGTCTTGCGTCGCTGACAACTTGGTCGTGCTTCCGTTGATCGTCGTCGTGGGGGACGATCCTGCGCTCGCCGCGCGGTGCCAGGCGATTTGCTCCACGCTTCGCGTGCTCGTGCAGAGGCTGCCGACGCCGTTCGATCGCGCGAGCGTGGTCGCGTCCCGGCCGATCGCGCTCGTCGTGCCCGCGCGCATCCACGACGTCACGCCCATCGGGATGAACGAGCTCAGCAAAGACGCCGAGGCCGCGCTCGTCCGCGTGACGCAGCGGACCAACGTGGAGGCCGCTTTGGTCGAGCTGGTGGTCGGTCGCGGCGTGGTTCCTGCGACGTCGGGCTGACGCTATCCTCGCGTCCCAGGACAGCGAGGAGGAGCAATGAGCGACGGCATCGACGTGGTCCGCGGCAAGCGGCTCACCATCAAGTTCGAGGGGAAGGCGTGCATCCACGCGCGCCAGTGCGTGCTCGGCAGGCCCGACGTGTTCGTGCCCAACGCCCCGGGCGAGTGGATTCACCCGGACGCGGCCGAGCCCGAGGATCTCGCGGCGCTCGCGCTCTCGTGCCCGTCGGGCGCGATCACGTACGAGCGTCACGACGGCGGCCCCGAGGAGCGGGCGCCCCTCGTCAACCTGGCGCGCGTGCGCGAGAACGGGCCCGTGGCGATCCACGCCGCGATGGAGATCGTGGGGCACGGGCCGAGGCTCCGCGCCACGCTCTGCCGCTGCGGCGCCTCGAAGAACAAGCCCTTTTGCGACGGGAGCCACGGCGGCGCTGGGTTTGCCGCCACGGGCGAGCCGCCGGCGCAGGAGTCGCAGCCGCTCGCGGAGCGCAATGGCAAGCTCACCGTGACCCCGCTCAAGAACGGGCCTGTGCTGCTCGCGGGCAACATCGAGGTTTGCTCGGGCACGGGGCGGACCATCAACCGCGCGCAGAAGGTGGCTTTGTGCCGGTGCGGCGGGTCGAGCAACAAGCCTTATTGCGACGGCACGCACAACAAAATCGGCTTCACCACCGAGTGAGCGGCTCAGCCGCTCGTCAATGGGCCTCCCCCGCCAAAGGCCGCTTCGAAAGCGCGCCGCCCGCGTGCTTCTTCCGCGAGAACCGGCCGAGCGCGAGGTACATGACGGGCGTCGTGTAGAGCGTGAGCGCTTGGGAGATCAAGAGTCCTCCTACGATGGCGATGCCGAGCGGCCGGCGCAGCTCGGAGCCCATGCCCGTGCCGATCGCGAGCGGCAGCCCGCCGAGGAGCGCCGCGAGCGTGGTCATCATGATGGGTCGAAACCGCATCAGACACGCCTTGTGAATGGCCTCCTCGGGCGATAAACCCTCCTCCCGCTCGGCCTCCAGCGCGAAGTCGATCATCATGATGGCGTTCTTCTTGACGATGCCAATCAACAAGATGATGCCAATCAACGCGATGATGCTGAGCTCGGTCTTGAAGAGCAGGAGCGCCAAGAGCGCGCCCACGCCCGCCGAAGGCAACGTGGAGAGGATGGTGATGGGGTGAATCGTGCTCTCGTAGAGCACGCCGAGCACGATGTACACCACGAAGAGCGCGGCGAGCACCAAGATGGGCTGTGTGGAGAGCGAGTCGCTGAAGGCCTGCGCCGTGCCCGAGAAGGCCGCGTGGACGCTCGCCGGCATGCCGATGCGCCGCTCGGCCGCATGGATGGCCTCGACCGCTTGCCCCAAAGCCACGTCAGGAGCCGTGTTGAACGAGATGGTCACCGCCGGGAACTGACCTTGATGTTGGATGGAGAGCGGCGTCATCGACGCGTCGTACCGCGCGAAGGTGCGGAGCGGGACCGCGGCGCCGCTCGCCGACTGCACCATCACGCGATCGAGCGCGTCCGGGCTCTCTTTGTGCTTCGGCGAGACCTCGAGCACGACGCGATATTGATTGGTCTGCGTGTAGGTCGTCGCCACCTGCCTTTGCCCGAAGCTGTCATAGAGGGCATCGTCGACGGCTTGGGCCGAGACGCCGAGCCGCGCGGCGGTGTCGCGATCGATGGTGAGGCCCACCTGGAGGCCCGCGAGCTGGAGATCGCTCGCTACGTCTTTGAGCTCGGGCAGGCCCTTGAGCGCGTCGAGCACCTTGGGCGCCCAGAGCCGGAGCTCGGCCAAGTCCGCGTCTTGGAGCGTGTATTGATATTGCGTCCGCGCGATGCGCCCGCCGATGCGGATGTCCTGCGCCGATTGCAAATAAAGCGCGATGCCCGGCACCTGCCCGAGCTTGGGCCGGAGCCGCGCGATGACCTCGTCGGCCGTGGCCTTGCGCTCGGGCAAGGGCTTGAGCTCGACGAACATCGTCCCTGTGTTGACCGCGCCGCCCACCGGGCCCGCGCCCACGAACGAGACGAACCGCGCGACGTCCGGGTCCGCGCGCACGATGCCGAGCACCGCCTCCTGCCGCGTCTTCATGGCCGCGAACGAGGTGTCCTGCGCGGCCTCCGAGAAGCCCGAGAGGAGCCCCGTGTCCTGCAGCGGGAAGAGCCCTTTGGGGATGATCACATAGAGATAGACCGAGAGCGCCACCGTCGCGAGCGTGATGGCGAGCGTCAAGCGCCGCCACCGGAGCACCCAAATCAAACAGACGTCGTAGAGCGACACCATGCGTTGAAAGCCGCGCTCGGTGACGTGATAGAACCACCCGTGATCCTCGGGTCGCTCGTGCCGGAGCATGGTCGAGCACATCATGGGGGTCAGCGTCAGCGAGATGAGCGCCGAGACCGCGACCGCGGCGCTGAGCGTCACCGCGAACTCGCGGAACAGCCGGCCGATGATGCCGCCCATGAGCAAGATGGGGATGAACACCGCGAGGAGCGACACGGTGATCGACACGATGGTAAAGCCGATCTGCCGCGCCCCCTTCTTGGCGGCGACGAGCGGCGGATCGCCCATCTCCAAGAAGCGCGCGACGTTCTCGGTCACGACGATGGCGTCGTCGACCACGAAGCCCGTCGAGATGGTGAGCGCCATGAGCGACAGGTTGTCGAGGCTGTAGTCGCAGAGGTACATGACCCCGAACGTGCCGAGGAGCGAGAGCGGCACGGCCACGCTCGGGATCACGGTCGCGCGCCCGCTGCGCAGGAACAGGAAGACCACGAGCACCACGAGCGCCACGCTGAGCGCGAGCGTCAGCTCCACGTCGTGCACGCTCGCGCGGATGGTCTGCGCGCGGTCGCCCGCGACGCCCATCTCGATCGCGGGCGGGATCGACGAGCGCAGCGCCGGCATCTCGGCCTTGATGCGATCGATGGTGTCGAGGATGTTCGCGCCGGGCTGGCGCCGGATCACGACCAGGATCGCGCGCTCGCCGTTCACCCACGCCGCGGCGCGCGTGTTCTCGACGTCGTCGATGACCTTCGCCACGTCCGCGAGCCGCACGAAGGCGCCGTCGCGGCTCGCGATCACGAGCTCTTTGTAGGCCGCCGCGCCGAAGAGCTGATCGTTCGCCGCGATCGTGATCGCGCTCGACGGGCCGCTGATCGAGCCCTTCGGCATGTCCACCGTGGCCTGCGCGAGCGCGCGCCGCACGTCCTCCATCCCGAGCCCGAGGCCCGCGAGCGCCTCGGGATCGACCTGCACGCGCACCGCGGGCTGCTGCCCGCCGCCCACGAACACCTGTCCGACGCCCTCGATCTGCGCGATCTTCTGCGCGAGCACGCTGTTCGCCGCGTCGAACACCGCGGAGAGGGGGAGCGTGTCGGAGCGGAGCGACAAGATGAAGATGGGCGTGTCCGAGGGGTTCACCTTCCGGTAGCTCGGCCGCGACGGCATGTTCGGCGGCAGCTCGCCGCTCGCCGCGTTGATGGCCGCCTGCACGTCGCGCGCGGCCGCCTCCAGGTTGCGATCCATCTCGAACTGGAGCGTGAGCGACGTCGATCCGAGCGCGCTCGAGCTCGTGATCTCGGTGATGCCGGCGATGCGCCCGAAGCGCCGTTCGAGCGGGGTCGCGACCGACGACGCCATCGTCTCGGGGCTCGCGCCCGGCAGGTTCGCGCTCACCTGGAGCGTCGGGTAGTCGACGCGCGGGAGCGGCGCGACCGGCAGCCGAAAGAACGCGGCGATGCCCGAGAGCGTGAGCGCGATCGCGAGCAGCGTGGTCGCGACCGGGCGGCGGATGAAGATCTCGGAGAAGCTCATGTCCCGCTCGCGTCGGTGAGCGCCGGGCCGGGCGCGCGCGTGAGCCAGCGCTTCATCCGCTCCATGGTGAGGTAGACCACGGGCGTCGTGTAGAGCGTCAAGATCTGCGAGATGATGAGCCCGCCCACGATCGAGATCCCGAGCGGCCTCCGCAGCTCCGAGCCCATGCCCGATCCGAGCGCGAGCGGGAGCCCGCCGAGGAGCGCGGCGAGCGTGGTCATCATGATGGGCCGGAAGCGGAGCAGGCACGCCTCGTGGATGGCCTCGCGCGGCGAGATCCCGCGGTCGCGCTCGGCCTCGATCGCAAAGTCGATCATCATGATGGCGTTCTTCTTCACGATGCCGATGAGCAGGATGATGCCGATGAGCGCGATCACGTTGAAGTCCGCGCCCACGACCATCAGCGCGAGGAGGGCGCCCACGCCCGCCGAGGGCAGCGTCGAGAGGATCGTGATGGGGTGGATGACGCTCTCGTAGAGCACGCCCAAGACGATGTAGACCGTGATGAGCGCCGCGAGGATGAGCCACGGCTGGCTCGTGAGCGACTCGCGGAACGCCTGCGCGGTGCCGCGGAAGCTCGCGTGCACCGAGGGCGGCAGATCGATGCGCCGCTCGGCCGCGTGGATCGCGTCGATGGCCTCGCCGAGCGAGACGCCCTTCGCCGTGTTGAACGAGAGCGTGACCGCGGGGAACTGGCCTTGGTGCGTGATCGAGAGCGGCGCCTTCCCCATGGAGAAGCGCGCGAACGCGTTGAGCGGGACCTGCGCGCCCGCGCTCGATCGCACGTACAAATTGCCGAGCACGTCCGGGCTCTGCTTGAGCGCGGGATCGACCTCGAGCACCACGCGGTAGAGGTTCAGCTGCGTGAAGATCGTCGAGACCTGGCGCTGCCCGAACGCGTCGTAGAGCGCGTCGTCGATGGCCTGCGGCGTGACGCCGAGCCGCGAGGCGGTGTCGCGATCGATGGTGACCGTCACCTCGCGCCCCTCGTTTTGCAGGTCGCTCGCGACGTCGTCGAGCTCCTTGAGCTCGCGCATCGCGGCGAGCATCTTGGGCGCCCACTCGTAGAGCTCGTCGGCGCTCGCGTCCTCCAGCGTGTACTGGAACTGCGTGCGCGAGGCGCGCGCGTCGATCTGCAGGTCTTGCACGGGCTGGAGGTAGAGCGACACGCCCTCGATCGAGGCGGCGCGCGCGCGGATGCGCGCCATGATCGCGTCCGCGCTCGACGCGCGGTGATCGCGGGGCTTCAGGGCGATCGAGAGGCGCCCGCTGTTCATGGTCGCGTTGGTGCCGTCCGCGCCGATGAACGCCGAGACCGACGCGACGTCCCGGTCGTCCATGGCCGCGTCCACGAGCGCGCGCTGGAGCTCCATCATGCGCTGGAACGAGACGTCGGGCGCGGCCTCGGAGACGCCGATCAAGACGCCCGTGTCCTGCTGCGGGAAGAAGCCCTTCGGGACCACCACCGCGAGGACGAACGTGAGCGCGAGCGTCGCCGCCGTGACCGCGAGCGTGAGCGGCTGCTGGTCGAGCACGCGCCGAAGGCCGCGATCGTAGAGATCGATCATGCCCTGGAAGAAGCGCTCGCTCAGCGCGTAGAGCCTGCCGCGCTGCTCGCCGTGTTGGTGGGGCTTGAGGAGGTGCGCGCACATCATCGGCGTGAGCGTGAGCGAGAGCACGGCCGAGACGGCGATCGCGGTCGCGAGCGTGACCGCGAACTCGCGGAACAAGCGGCCGATCACGCCGCCCATGAAGAGCAGCGGGATGAGCACGGCGACGAGCGAGACCGTGAGCGAGAGGATGGTGAAGCCGATCTGCCGCGAGCCCTTGAGCGCGGCCTCGAACGGCGCCTCGCCCTCCTCGATGTAGCGCGCGATGTTCTCGATCATCACGATGGCGTCGTCGACCACGAAGCCCGTCGAGATGGTGAGCGCCATGAGCGAGAGGTTGTCGAGGCTGTAGCCGAGGAGCACCATCACGCCGAAGGTGCCGATGAGCGAGAGCGGCACGGCCACGGCGGGGATCACGGTCGCGCGCAGATCGCGCAGGAAGACGAAGATCACCGCGACCACGAGGCCGATGGTGAGCACCATCGTGAATTCCACGTCCTCGACCGACGCGCGCACGGTCTCGGTGCGGTCGCTCAAGATCGAGACCTCGACGCCCTCGGGCAGCACCAATTTGAGCTGCGGGAGCAAGGCTTTTACGCGATCGGCGACCTGGATGATGTTGGCGCCGGGCTGCCGCTGCACGTTGAGGATCACCGCGCGATCGCCGTTCGCCCAGCCCGCGAGCTCGGCGTTCTCGACGCCGTCGACCACGCGCGCGACCTCGCGGAGGCGCACGGGAGCGCCGTTTTTGTAGGCGATGACGAGGTCGCGGTAGCCCTCCGCCGTCGTGAGCTGATCGTTCGCCGCGATCATGAAGTCTTGTCGCGCGCCGTCGATGTTGCCCTTGGGCTGGTTCACGTTCGCGGCGACGAGCGCGGCGCGCACGTCCTCGAGCCCGATCCCGAGGCCCGCGAGCGACTCGGGATCGACCTGCACGCGCACCGCGGGCTTCTGCCCGCCGTTCAGCGTGACGAGGCCCACGCCCGAGACCTGCGAGATCTTCTGCGCGAGGATCGAGTCCGCGTAGTCCGACAGCTCGGCGAGCGGCATGGTGTGCGATCGCAGCGCGAGCGTGAGGATCGGCGTGTCGGCGGGGTTCGACTTGCTGAAGGTGGGCGGCGCTGGGAGGTTGCGCGGGAGCAGGTTCGACGCGGCGTTGATCGCGGCGAGCACGTCCTGCTCGGCCGCGTCGATGTCGCGCTCCAGGTTGAACTGGAGCGTGATCTGCGACGTGCCGAAGCTCGACACGCTGGTCATCTGCGCGAGCGACGGCATCTGCCCGAGCTGCCGTTCGAGCGGCGTGGTGACGGCCGAGGCCATGGTGTCCGCGCTCGCGCCGGGGAGCTGCGTCGAGACGACGATCGTCGGGTACTCGACCTGCGGGAGCGCGGCGACGGGGAGCTGCTTGAAGCCGATGAGGCCCGCGAGCGTGAGGCCGATCATCAAGAGCGTGGTCGCGATCGGCCTTCGGATGAACAGCTCGGAGATGTTCACTTGGGCGCTCCGCTCGCGGGCGCCTGCGGTGGACGCGACGACGGCGTCCCCGAAGGCGGCGCGCGCGGAGGCCCCGCCGAGCTCGATCCTTTGGGCGCGACGCGCGCGCCTTGACGGAGCTGATATTGACCGTCGGTGACGACCATCTCCGCCGGCTCGACGCCGCTCGCCACGATCGCGAGATCGCCCTCGGTCACGTCGATCGTTACGCGACGTACCGACGCTCTCTGATCTTGCCCGACCACGTATACGAACGGCCCGTCTTGACCGCGTTGCACGGCCGCGAGCGGGATCACGCGCGCGCCCTTTTTGGTCGAGAGCAGGAGGCGCGCTTTGACGAACTGGTTTGGCCACATCGCGCGCGCGGCGTTGGGGAAGATGGCTTTGAGGCGGATCGTGGCCGTGGTTTGGTTGATTTGATTGTCGATGAGCGCGAGCTCGCCCACGCCGAGCTTGGTGCGGCCGTCGCGCGCGAGCGCCTCGACCACGAGCTTTCCACGCTGCTGCTCTTTGGTGATCTTGGGGAGATCGTCTTGGGGCAGGGTGAAGATCACCGCGATGGGATCGACCTGCGTGATGACGACGAGGCCCGAGGGATCGGCGGCGCGCACCACGTTGCCCGCGTCGACGAGGCGCACGCCGGTCACGCCGTCGATGGGCGCGGTCACGCGGGCGAAGTCGAGCGAGAGGCGCGCGGCGTCGATCTGCGCCTGATCCGCGCGGAGCAGCGCCTCGCCGCGCTCGACCGCGGCGCGCTGCGCGTCGATCTGCGATTGGGTCGCGAGCCCGTCTTTCTGCATGGCGAGCGAGCGATCGAGCGCCGCGCGATCGCCCTTGAGCTGCGCGCGATCGCGCGCGAGCGCGGCCTCGGCCTGGGCGCGTTGGATCTCGAACGAGCGTGGATCGATCTGCACGAGGAGGTCGCCGCGCTTGACCTCTTGGCCCTCTTTGAAGGCGACGTTGATGATTTTACCGTCGACCTGGGGCTTGACCGTGACGGTGTTGAAGGCCTGAACGGTGCCGAGCCCATCGAGGTAGATGGGCATGTCGCGGACGACGACGGGCGCGGTGATCACGGGGATCACGCGATCGCCGCCCGGCGGACCGCCTTTGCTCTCGGCTTTTGCTTCGGTTTGGAGGCGCGCCCGGATCAAGAAGCCGGCGATCGTGAGCACGGCGAGCACGAGCGCGGCTTTCCACCAGAGGTCTTTCCGCATCGCCGCGGAGCATGCATCTCTCGGAGCGAGAATGCAGCGAGGAAAATGACGAGTGGGTCAGTTCGCCTGGCAGGCGGTGAATTCAGCGGTGCACTCGGCCACCGGGTTTTGCTTGGTGAACAAGCACCGGATCGCGTCGGACACATATACGGACTTGTCGGGCGACGCGTCCATCATACAGAGCGTGAGATCGTGGAAGAAGGTAGGTTTGGAGAACGACGCCTGCGCGCACGCCATGGTCTCGGCGCAGGATTTATCGCCGTTGCCTACCCACTCTGCGCCCAAGTTGCGCGTCCCGAACGGGTCTTGCCCCTCGATGGCGCATTGGGAGGTGGTGGTGTTGGCCGGGTAATACGAGCCGATGGCCATGCACATCTCATCGGTGCTGCGCGGCCCTTGAAAGACCGTGTCGGCGCCGGCGTTCTTGTAGTCGCAGTGATAGTCGATCACGCTGCCTTTGGTGATCTTCTTGCCGGGGGTGAAGCCCTCCACGGGCACGCCCTCCCACTTGGTGTTTTGATAAAACGGGCTCTGCTCGCCGATGACGCTCGCCTCATAGCCCACGCCGCGCGCGTGCATGTGCGATTGGAAGTTGGTGAGCGTGATGTCCTCTCGCACGGTGCACCGCATCCGCGCGCGTGACTCGGCCTGCGCCCCGACCCCGATAAAGGGGTTGTAGAAGAACAAGATGTCGCCCTCTTGCTCCACCTTGCTCTCGGGGATGGTGTAGAGGTTGATGCGCACCTCGGGCTCGAGGTCCTTGTTCGACGCGTTGACGTAGTGCGCGTTCATGAGCAGCACCGCGCCGCCCTTGATGCGCATCGCGACGTTGTCCGGGAAGCTCAGGATGGATGCGCCGTCCGCGTTCTGCGAGCCGCCGACGAGCTTCTTGATGTCCCAGCCGTTGGTGGCGCCGTCCGAGCAGTCGAAGACTCCGCTCGTGTCGACCGGCGTGCCGTTGAGCTTCTCGGTCGGGATCTCGGTGTAGTGCGTCTCGTAGAGGAGGAAGTGATGGCTGCCCGCGGTGAAGCGAACCTGGTCGCGCTGGACGAAGAGATCGTCGGCAGGGGCCTTGACGAAGAAACACTTCTCGGACTCAGAGCCCGCCGGGATGGTGGCGTTCATCTTGAACTGCACGCCTTCCCCGGGCTTGGGGGGTTGGAGCAGCTCGTCGGGAGGGGGATTGGTCTCCGTGGTTTCGTTGGAGCAACCTGCGGCGAAGGCCGCGGTGACGGTGAGAAGAAACAAGAGAGGCGTTCGCGTCATGGGCCGAGGGTTTAATGCCCGGCGCAGCGCCTTCAAGGGGCGTTTACAGAATTTCACGATGCGACTCGTGCTCTCACTGAAAGAGCACACTCGCCCACATGCCGCTAAGGCATCAAGGCGGGAGCTTGGCGATGAAGACGTCGGCTCCGCCTGCGCTCACGAGCGGGCCGGTGCCGAAATCGACCGCGCCGAAGAAATAACCACCTACGGTGACGTCGCCCGAGGCGCCCACGCCGACGCCTTGGCCCGCTTGATAAAAGGCCATGTCGCCGAAGAGCCGAGCCCACGTGACCGAGAGATCCGCGGTAGAGAGCTTGGCCAAGAGCACGTCTCGGCCGCCCGCCGTGGCGAGCGCGCTCGGGCCGAACGGGGCGTCGCTCTCCCAGTGTCCCGTGATCACGAGCGCGTTGCCGCTCACCGCGACCCCGTTGGCGGCGTCGTTGCCAAAGCCACCGTAGCGAGCGCCGTTGAGGTGAGCGCCCATCGGGTCGAAGCGGCCGATGAAGAGGTCCGTGCCGCCGGCGCTCACGAGCGCGCCGCCGCCCAGATCGATCGAGCTCATGTAATCGCCGACCAAGAAGATGTTGCCCGCCGCGTCCGCCGCCACGCCGCGCCCGTTGTCGTAGCCCGAGCCGCCGTAACGGGCGCTGAAGACGTGGTTGCCTGCGCCGTCGAATTTGGCGAGGAACACGTCGGTGCCGCCCGCGGTCGCGAGCGCGCCGCCGCCGAAATCGATGCTCCCGTTGAAGTGCCCTGTCACGATGACGTTGTTGGACGCGTCGGTCGTGATGGCTTGTCCGATCTGATCGAGCGCCGCGTCGCCGAAGCGCTTGCTCCACACGTGAGCCCCGGTGGCGGACGCATATTTGGCGACGAAGACGTCGGCGCCGCCCGCGCTCGTGAGGCTCGCTCCGCCGAAGTTGATGGCGCCTTGGTACGAGCCCGTGATGATCACGTCGCCCGCGGTGTCGATCGCGACCGCGAGCCCGATCTGATCGTCGGTGGCGCTCCCGAGCTTCTTGCTCCACACGTGCGCGCCCGCGGCGTCGAATTTGGCGAGGAAGATGTCGGCGCCTCCTGAGGTGGTGAGGGCGCCGCCGCCGAAGTTCACCGAGCCTTGGAAATACCCGACGATCACCACCTCGCCGTTCGGCCCTGCGGCCACGCCTTGCCCGGATTGGAGCGCGGCGTCGCCGAACTTCTTGCTCCACAGGTGGCCGCCGTTCATATCGAATTTGGCGACGAGGATGTCCGACAATCCCGCGCTCGTGAGCGCGCCGCTGCCGAAGTCAATCGAGCCTTCGAGATCGCCCGCGATGGCGGCGTTGCCCATGGCGTCGACCGCGAGCCCCCAGATGAATTGGTTGCTCGCGTTGCCGTAGCGCGCGGCCCAGGTGGCGGGGCACAGCGGGGTTTGGCCGTCGCAGTCCTCGTCGACTCCGATGGTCGAGCAGTCCTCGGGTTGCGGGGTGACCTCGCCCATACAAGGCCCATAACCGAGCCCGTCGACGTCGCACGTCTGGACGCCCTCGATGCAGAGGCCAACGCCCGCCGTGCCGTCGGGGCCCGAATAACAGAGCTTGAGCGCGCCCGGCACGCACACGCACCCTGCGCCCTCTTCGTTGAAGTTGCCGTCGCAGTCCTCGTCCCCCGGCGTCAAACAGGTCTCGTCTTGGGGGAGGATCTCACCCATGCACGGCCCGAACCCGGTGCCCTCGGCGTTGCACGTTTTGGTGCCTGCTTTGCAGTCGCCGACACCGTCGGTCCCAAAGGGCCCTGTGTAACACGACACCGCCTCGTTCGGCGTGCAGCTCTGGGCGTTGCCGCCCCCGCCCGTCTGGCCGGAGCTCGAGTTGGAGCCGGAGCCCGAGGCGCCGCTCCCGCCCATTCCCCCGCCCGTGCCGCTGCCGGTGCTGTGCGTGGCGTTGCCGCCGGTGCCTTGGGTGTCGCCGGTCCCGCCGCACGCGGCCATCGCGAAGGGCATGAGGGGCGCGACGACCGCGACGAGCGAGCCGATCTGCGCCCGCCTCACTGCGCCACCTCCGTCGCGCAGCCGAGGGCGATGGAGAGCTGTCCGCCCGAGTCGGCTTTGACCATCGCGCACGCGTTGCCGCAGAGGACGATCTTGGTTTTATCGACGTTGTATTGCCAGCCGTTCGAGCCCATGGCGCAAGGCGCGTTGTCTTGGAGGAACTTGACCGGCATACCGCCCATCCCGGGCGTGAACGTGACGTTGACCTGGTTGTAATCGACGGTGCCGCCGACGGCCGGGGGCACGTCGAATTCGCACGTCAGGGCTTGTCCGCTGATGATGGCGAGCGCGTCGTTGAGCGCCATGGCGAAGTTCAAGTTGGGATCGGTCATGTCGAAGTGGCAGTCGCCCACGTCGTCGGGCGAGGGGTCATGGGTGCACGTCGGGACCCGCGCGGTGCCGCCGGCCCACGCGATCTGCGAGAGGAACGCGCGCGCGGGCTCGCTGCCCGGAGCGCCGATGACGAACGTACGAATGTTGACGAGCGCCGCGTCCGGCACCGTCTGGTTGATCATCGTGTCTTTGAGGCCGGGCGCGCACGTCTCGGCGCCGTCGGTCAAGAGCACGACGAAGTCGTTGCCCGGCGCGGGATCATCGTAATAGAGGTGCGCGTATCCGAGCGTGGTGCCGCCGATGATGGGCGTCGCGCCTTTGGGCACCACGCCGTCGATGCTCACGTCGAGCGCCGCGATCTGCGCCGCGTCGAGCACGCCGAGCGGCACGTTGGGGGTCTGTTGGACGCCGCAGAAATCATCGTTGTTGAAGTAGGCGATGCCGACGCGCGTGGTGGGCGTCATCGCGGCGATCGCGGTCTTGAGCGCGTCGCGGACGATCTCCCATTTGGTGGGCTGTCCGGGGAACTTGGGCGTGGGGTTCTGCTCGCACTGAGGCGTGGTTTGGAGCGGAGGAGGGTTGCAGTTCATGCTGCCGCTCCGGTCGATCACGAACAAGATGTTCGCGGGGATGAGCATCGCGCCGACGGTGGAGGCGGCGCAGGCCGCGTCGTCCTCGCCGCCGTCGCTCGGGCCCGAGTCGATGATGAGGATGTCGCCGCCCGTGCCGGTGCCGCTGCCCGTGCTGTGGGCTCCGCCCGTGCCGGAGCCCGAGTGCGTGCCGGTGCTCGCGCCGCTGCCGCCGGTGCCTTGGGTGTCGCCGCCTCCCCCACACGACAGCCCGGCGAAGAGCGGAGCCGAACAAGCCGCGAGCGCGAGCGCAAGAAAGGTTCTTTTCATGTCCTTTTCACCCTGTAAGACAGCCGAGGAGGATATCAATCTTGCCGCCCGTGTCGGCCTTCACCGTGGTGCACGTGGTGGGACACAGGATGAGCTGCGTGGGGTTCACGTTGTCGTCGTAATACCAGCCGTCGCCGTTGCACGAGGCTTGATCCATCACGTGAGGGATGTTCATCGCGGCCATGCCGGTCGGCGTGTAGCTCATGGCGACGTTGTTCGGATCGATGGCGCCGCCGTCCTGCGGCTGAGGCATGGTGAAGCTGCACGCGAGGCTCGACGCGATGCCGTTCGCGATGGCGTTGAAGATGGGTGAATAATCCGCGTCGCAGACGGGGTACATGCCCCCTCCGGTGAGGGTGCTCAAGACTTGATATTGCGCCCCGATGTTGACGGCGCTCGGGCACTTGACGGCGGGGTTGCCCGCGGTGACGCCGATGATGCTGTGGAACACGTAGTTGCGCGAGGCGGCGGTGCCGAACATGCCTGAAGGCATCTTGGCGAGGAGCTGCATGTCGAACGAGTTGCCCGAGAGGGCGGAGTTGTCGTCGGTGACCTCGACGAACACCTTGACCGCGTCGAAGCGCAGGTATTGTTGCCAGTTGAGCGCGAGGTTCGCGTTGTCGTACGTGCTCAAGATGAGCGAGAGCGAGTTGGTGCTCGCCACGGTCTGCGGGATGGGGTGGAAGAGCGGCGGGTTCGCGCCGCAGTTGGGCCCGCCGAGCGGCGGCGCGACGCACACCTGGAACGATCCGGTGCCTTTGGTCGCGATCATGATGACTTGATAATCGAGCCCGCTCGCCGCGAGGATGTTCGCGAACTGCGTGTTGATGTTCGCTTTGATCTGCGCGATCTCCTCCGACATGCTGCCCGAGGTGTCGACCACCCAGATGATGTCGATGGGCCGCTTCTTGGCCGCGGCCACCTCGGCCGCGCACGCCGAGTCCGCGCTCACCGCGCCGTCGCCGATGTCCGCATCATAGGTGAACGACACGTCCGGGCCGGCGTCGGCCGGCCCGCCGCCCGTCCCACCGCCGGTCCCCGACGAGGTCGAGGACGTCGACGTGGTTGACGAGGTCGAGGACGTCGACGTGGAGGACGTCGACGAGGACGCCGTGGCCCCGCCCATGCCCGACGAGCTCGACGCCGTTCCGCCTCCGCTGCCTGTGCCGGTGCCTGTCGAAGCGCCGGTGCCTGAGGTGTCTCCGCCTGAGCAGGCGGCCATGAATGAGCCCGGCGCCGCGAGGAGCGCCGCAAGGACAAGGGCCTTCCGCATGGTGCCCATCGTCGCCGCAGAAGGGGCGATTTTGCAAGGGAAATGGGCGGGTTGGGGACAAACGCGACCGAGCCACTATAACAACACTGTTGCATTAACGAGGGGCCGGTGGTACGTCGTCGATCGCCCATGGTCGCTCGCTCGCGCCACCCTCTCCTCTCGCTCTCAATCGCCCTCGCGCTGGCGCTCGCGGCGCCTCCTCAACGAGCGCGCGCGCAGACCGACGATCGGACGCCGCCCCGTCTGCTCGAGCACGCCGAGGCGCCGTACCCGCCCTCCAAGATCGCGGAGCACATCGAGGCGGACGTGCTGCTCGTCGTCGACGTCGAGGAGGACGGGACGGTGAGCAGCGCGCGTGTGGTCGAGTCGGGCGGCGCCGCCTTCGATCAAGCCGCGCTCGACGCGGTCAAGACGTGGCGCTTCGCGCCCGCGCAGAAGCTCGGCAAGCCCGCCAAAGCGCGCATCAAGATCCCGTTTCACTTCGCGCCGCCGCACCCCGAGCCGGTGGGGCCGCCCAAAGAGCCTGCCAAGGACGGTCCCAAAGGCGCTCCCAAAGACCCTTCCAACGCCGGTGAGAGACCCAATAAGCCCCCTGCGCACGCGGAGCACGCGGCGCCCACGGTGGTCAACGTGCTCGGGCGCGCGCCGATCTTGAGCCGCGGCGCCTCGGACTTCCTCATCCACGTGGGCGAGCTCGGGCGCGTGCCCCGCAAGAACGCGTCCGACATGCTCACGCTCGCGCCCGGCATCCTGCTCACCAACGAGGGCGGCGAGGGCCACGCCGAGCAGGTGTTCCTGCGCGGGTTCGACGCGCGCGAGGGGCAAGACTTGGAGTTCTCGGTGGGCGGCGTGCCCATCAACGAGGCGGGCAACCTGCACGCGAACGGCTACGCCGACACGCACTTCATCATCCCCGAGCTCATCGCGTCGCTCCGCATCGTCGAAGGGCCCTTTGACCCGCGGCAAGGCAACTTCGCGGTCGCGGGCAGCGCCGAATACGAGCTCGGCCTCGTGCAGCGCGGGCTCACGGCCAAATACACGGGCGGCGCGTTCAACACCCATCGTCTCTTGGTGATGTACGGCCCGCGCGACGAGAGCCTCCACACGTTCGGCGCCGCCGAGATCTATCGCACCGACGGCTTCGGCCAAAACCGCGACTCCAAGCGCGCCACCGCGATGGGCCAATACGAGGGCAAGATCGGGAGCAACACGACCTTCCGTATCACCGGCACGGGGTATTTGAATCGGTATCACTCGGCCGGCGTGATGCGCGACGACGATTACCGCGCCAAGCGAAAGGGCTTTTACGACACCTACGATCCGTCGCAGGGCGGGTCGAGCACGCGCTTCTCCATCGCGGCCGACGTCGAGGGCAGAGCGGGGGACTTCACCCTTCATCAGCTCGTCTATGGCGTGTACCGGGGCATGCGTCTCGTCGAGAACTTCACCGGCTTCTTGCTCGACACGCAGGAGCCCCGCGAGACGCCGCACCCGCAGCGCGGCGACGCGCTCGATCTCGATTTGACCTCCCAGACCATCGGCGCGCGCGGCTTCGCGCGGCTCCGCGGCAAGCTCTTCGGCGAGACACAGGAGCTCGAGCTCGGGTACTTTGCGCGCGCCGATCACGTGGACGCGACGCGCGTGCGGGTCGAGCGCGCCACTGGGCACCCGTATAAAATCGACGCCTCGTTCGACTCCAAGATCGGTGACATCGGCCTTTACGCCGACGCGAACCTCAGGCCCGTCTCGTGGCTCGCGGTGCGCGGCGGGCTCCGCGGTGATCTCTTGGCGTACGACGTCACCAACCGTTGCGCCGTCAAAGACGTCGCGAACCCCTCCAAGCTGAACCCGCCCGGCGACGCGAGCTGCCTCTCTCAACAGGACTTCGGCCAATACCGCGAGCCCTTTCAGCGCGCCTCCACCGCGAGCATCGTCCTGCTCCCGCGCGCGTCCGTGCTCGTCGGGCCGTTCGCCGGATTCACGATCTCCGGCAGCGTGGGCCGCGGCGTCCGGTCCATCGATCCTTCGTACATCACGCAAGACGTCGACACCCCCTTCGCCTCCGTGCTCGCGTACGAGGGCGGCGTCGCGTTCGCGCGGCAAGTGGGGCCGGTGGCGCTCACCGCCAAATCGATCCTCTTTCAAACGCGCGTCTCACGCGATCTCATCTTCTCCGAGACCGAGGGGCGCAACGTGCTCGGCGGCGCGACCACGCGCACGGGCTGGGTCTTGAGCTCCCGGGCGACGGGCGATCACTTCGATTTGTCGGGGAGCATGACGCTCGTCAAATCGATCTTCGAGGACACGGGGCTCCTCCTGCCGTACGTGCCGGACGCGGTCGTGCGCGTCGACGGCGCGGGCTTCGGCGCGCTGCCGTGGAGGATCCGCGGAGATGCGGTGAAGCTGAGCGGCGGGCTGGGCTTCACCTTCGTGGGGAGGAGGCCCTTGCCGTACGGCCAGAGGAGCGACGTCATCGCCACGCTCGACGCGTCGATGTCGGTCGCGTGGAGCCATTACGAGATCGGCGTCACGGCGACCAACCTCGCGAACCAGCGGTATCGGCTCGGCGAGTACAACTTCGCATCGGACTTCCAACAAGGGGGCGCCTCGACGCTCGTCCCCGTCAGGCATTTCACGGCCGGCGCGCCCATCGGGGTCTTCGCGAGCTTGGCCGTCAATTTTGGAGGTGAGCCGTGACGGCCTACAAACAAGCCGTCCTCGCGATCATGGGCCTTGGGCTCATGGGGTGTGTCGGGACGACGGGATCGGATCTCTTTACGTTCGACGCCAAGGCGGGCGGGCCTGAAGATGCGGTCGCGGGAGAGCCGCTCACGTTCACGAACGGGCGCGGATATCATGTCTCGCTCACCCGCGCGGACGTGCGCGTCGCCGCGGTGTATTTGAACCGATCGAGGCCCATCTCGGGCGCGCAGGAGACGAGCTGCACCCTGCCCGGCAAATACGTGGCCGAGGTGACCGAAGGGCTCGTGGTCGATACGTTGTCTCCCGATCTCGTCTCCTTCCCCGCCGCGGGCGAGGGGCTCGAAGAGCGGGCGCTCGCGGCCGAGGTGTGGCTCGGCGGGGGCGACGTGACCGCGCTCGCGGATCCGACAGTGGTGCTCGACGTGGCGGGGATCGCGGAGAGAGACGGCGAGAGCTACCCGTTCGAAGGGGCGCTCACCATCAGCGACAACCGCGCGGTCCCCGCGTCGGATCCGGCCCGCCCGGGCTCTAACCCCATCTGCAAACAGCGTATCGTCTCCCCCATCGTGGTGAACCTGTTGCCGCAGGCGGAGGGCGCGCTCGCGCTCCGCATCGACCCGAGGCCCATGTTCGTGAACGTGGATTTTGCCCTCCTCGACCCGCCCGAAGACGGGGTTCGTTCGTTTCGCGACGAGACCTCGGGGCAGCCCAACGTGAGCCTTTATCAAGGGCTCCGCGCGACGTCCGACGTCTATTCGCTGGATTGGCTGATGACTCCTTGAATCGAACGAGGTGAACCAATGAGGCGTATCAAAGGCACGCTCCTCGCGTGCGCGGGGATTCTTGCGCTCGCGGGCGGCGCGGGGTGCGGCGACGGCACGACCGGCTCGGGCGGCGACCCCCAAGGCGGCGGGACGGTGGTCTTCACGATCTCGGGAGAGAGCCTCGCGCTCGGAGGGTACAACTTCCCTCCTGTGGCGGGCGCCGAGGTGGCGTTCGTGGATGGGTGGGAGGTCGAGTTCAAGCGGCTCATCGTCACGGTGGACGCGGTCCGCCTCTCGGAGACTCCCGATCTCGACCCGGGGGATCAAGCGAAGACGGGCAAGCTGGTCGCCGAGGTGAACGGGCCTTGGGCCGTGGATCTGCACAAGGGCGGGCCGCTCCTCGGCAAAGGGGGCTCGGGCGAAGAGGCGGTGGAGATCGCGCGGCTCGACAAACAGAACAAGAATGGAGACGCGCCCTTCGCGGGGGACGAGCGGTATGCGTTCGGCTTCGACATCGTCGTGGCGCAGGACGGCGCCGTGATGGTCAACCTGGATGACGAGGGCGAGGCCGATTACGAGGAGATGAAGCAAAAGGGGTGGGCCGTGCTCTACGTGGGGACGGCGACCTTCAAGGGAGACGCGAGCTGCGCGCCGCCTCCGTTCGACGCATATCCTCAGGTGGTCGACTTCAAGCTCGGGTTCGCGTCGCCCACCACCTATGTGAACTGCCAAAACCCCGACAACGATCCTGCGTCGCCGTTCGACGGCGAGGAGCACCTGCGCGGGGTCGCGATCAAGGGCAATCAAGAGGTCACGGCGCAGCTCACGATCCACACCGATCATCCGTTTTGGGACACCTTGGTCCACGACGCGCCGCCGCACTTCGACATGATCGCGGCGCGCGCGGTGGGCGCGACGGGCACGCCGGTCGTGACGATGGACGACCTCGCGAGCGTGGATCCCACGGCGATCACCGACAAAAACGGGATGCCCGTGCCGTTCCGCACGTGCACGGACGACTACACGCCTCCGTCGATGGGGCAGATGTATTTCGAGACGGGGGGCATCCCGGTGAGCCCCGGCGGCGACCCCGCGACCACCCTCCGCGATCTGCGCGACTTCATGACGTACAACCAAAGCACGCAGGGTCATCTCAACGCGGACGGGCTCTGCGCGACGAAGCGCAACTACCCCTCTCCGCCGTAAGGGGCCGCTCAGGTAATGTCAGCCAGGGTCTTCGCGGAGAGCACCTCATCGACGTAGCCACGCAGGGTGGCTGCGTCTTGGCACCCCTCGATGCGCGCGCGGGTGCTGTCAGGGAGCGTAATACCGGCGCGGCTCACGAGGTGAAAGAGCAGCGCGCGCGTCGCCTCGACCTCCCCCTCTGCTTTGCCCTCT
>CAYTJL010000027.1:6261-15549 GCA_964437785.1 uncultured Polyangiaceae bacterium | reverse complement strand
CCCTCTGCTTTGCCCTCTCTGCGGGCCTCGGCGCGAGCCTCGGCGAGAATGGGGTTGCCCTTGTCGATGAGCGCGCGCGCGACGGCGTTGTCCGCCTCGGCGGCCTCGAGGATGGCGCGGACGCGGAACGGGCGGAGCAAACACTCATCCTCGATGAAGCCGTCCATCGGGAGGCGCTCGAAGGCGTGCTTGACCGGCGACCACTCGGCCACCTCGCGGGTGCGAACGAAGACGCCAAAGACCCTCCGCACCCCGCGCCGAATGAGGTTCTCGACGCGCTCGACCACCTCGCCCAGCGATTGATCGTTGACGATCTCGAAGGCGAATTCTTCGAGATGACGTTTGCCCGTCGAGGGGTCGACACCCGCCTTGCGAATGCACGTGTCGGTCGCGAAGTCAGACCCGATGTCGACCCGGGTGAGGAGGTCCGAGGCGCTGATGTAGCCCTCGCGCACGTGGGCTCGGATCACGAAATCGAGCTGAACGTGCTGATCCGCGTGGGGCGGCGCCGCGGGCATGGCGATGACCTTCCTGCCATTGACCATCTCGTCACGCGTCACCTCGGGGCGGACCAGGTGATCGTCGAGCGCGGGAAAGCCCTCTGCGCTCGGCGTTCGCGCGGAGGGCAAACGAAGCGCCGGCGCACCCGAGGCGGCCCCGGGAGCAAAGAGCATGGGAGGCACGCTGGACATGAGGCGAGCGTACCACCCCGTGAAAGACAGGGACAAGGCAAAAAATGGTGCAAGTCCAACGCCCAATCGAACCACGAGCCACCTGTCACGACTTCCCGCTCGCGGCGCGCTCGATCCGTTTGGCTTTGGCCCCGAAAAGCGCTATGAGGCGCGGACCATGTCGAGCCAAGGTCAGAACAGCGAGTCGTTCGCCTCTCTCTTCGAACAAGCCCAAGGCGGGCGGCCGCTCCAGCGCCGCTACCACACGGGCGAGAGCGTCGAGGTGACCATCGTCGCCATCGCGCGCGAAGCGGTGTTCGCCGACCTCGGCGGCAAACAAGAGGGCATGTTCGAGCGCGTGTCGCTCGTCGGCGAGGACGGCGCGCTGCGCGTCGCGGTCGGCGCGCGCGTCACCGCCGTTGTCGAGCACGTCGACTTCGCGACCGGCCAAGTGCGGCTCCGCCCCGTGGTCATCCGCTCGGACGAGGGCGACTCCGGCATCGCGCACGTCGCCACGAAGGGCGGCGAAGAGGCGGCGCTCGTGGAGGGCGCGCGCATCAAAGGCAAGATCACCGGCGTCGAGCGTTATGGCGTGTTCGTGCAAATCGCGGGCACGCACGGGCGCTCGGGGCGCGGCCTCGTGCCCACCGTCGAGACGGGCACGCCGCGCGGCGCCGACCTCAAAAAGCACTTCTCCGTAGGCCAAGACGTCGACGCCAAGATCCTGAGCGTGGACGCCGAGGGCAAGATTCGCCTCTCGATTCGGGCCCTCGCCGACGACGACGAGCGCCGCGATTTCGAGGCGTTCCGCTCCTCCCAGAAGGACGCCCCCAAAGACGCCGCCAAAGAGGGCGAGGGCGACGCGCAAAAGCAGGGCGCGGGCGCCAAGGCCAACGTCAAGAGAGACAAGCCCGCTCCCAAGAACTTTGGCACCTTGGGCGACCTCCTCTCGAAGAGCAACGTCACGCCCAAAGCCGCTCCGAGCCCCGCCAAGCCGGCTGTCCGGTCCATGGCCAAGGTGGCTCCTCCCGCGAAGAAGCGATGAGCTCATAAGATCTCTTCCCAGCCGCGCCACGAGGCGGCTGGGTCGCTGAGCTCCTCCTCCAAAAACCGCCGCCCGCGCTCCGCCATGGATCGATGCCGCCACGGGTCGTGCGCGAGCAGGCTCGCGTAATAGCTCATCTCGTCGGAGCTCGACGTGCGGTATCCCGTCTCGCCGTGGCGCACGAGCTCGGGGAAGGCGTAGTCGTCCTCGACGATCGGGACGACGCCGTGGGCGTACGCCTCGATGAGCACGCGACAATACGACTCGCGCGATCCCCCGGTCTTGTGGATCATCGTGTCGATGCTGCGATAAAGCTCGGTCGCGGGGATGCCCCCGCCGGGCCACGTGTGGTGATCGAGCCCGGGCGGCGGCGGTCCGATCTTGCGCGCGGCGTTCGCGCCGTAGCCCAAGATGAGCGCCTTCTTGCGGAGCGAGCGCGGGACGAGCACCCGATCGAAGATCCGCCACGTGTCCTCGGCGAACTTGTCCCCGTCGTCGCGCGAGATGCGACCGACGGCATAAACGCCGTCCCACGCGCGGTAGCGCCACGCGACGCGATGGGGGTTGAAGAAGGGCCTGTACGGGAAGGTCTGAAAGGGCCTGATCTGCGCGAGCTCGGGCGCGAGCAGGCGCTTTTGATAGTCGCTCACGAAGCCGAACACGTCGATGTGGCCCGCGCGGTGGGCGGCGCGCTCGGCGTCGAAGAGCCGTGTCATGCAGTTGAACCACACGACGAGCGCGGGTTTGCCGTCCGCGACGATGGCCGGCAGTCGATCCAAGAAGTGGCCATTGCAATAGCTCACCACCACCCGATCGCGGAAGACGTCGCTGCGATAGTCGTGGATGGCGCAGCCGCGGGCGAGCGCGCTCGCCCGCGCGGCTGGATCGGCGCCGAACATGGGCACGAGATGGACCTCCACGCCGAAGGCCCGGAGGAGATCGATGAGGTGATCCAGCTCGGTGTCCGCGCCCCCATACGACGAGGGAAATCCGGCGACCCAGACCTCATGAGCCATGCGGGCGCCTTGTAGCAAACCGCCGCGCGAGCGTCACCGCTTGACGGCGGGCCCGCGGTCGGGTGTTCTCCCTCTTCATGCCCGCCGATCGCATCGAGGTCCGCATCGAGTCCAACGACTTCTCGGCCGACGCCCTCCGGGTCTCCCGGCTCACCGGCCGCGAGGCGATCTCCCAGCTCTCGTCGTTTGATCTGGAGGTCAGCACGACCGGGGGCGCCGAGCTCGATCTCGACGCGGTGACGGGCGCGACCATCACCCTCGTCCTCTCGGTCAAAGACGCCGAACGCAGGCGGATCTCCGGCATGATCATCTCCGTCGACGATCTGCTGGAGGCAGACGGCGACGCGCGGAGCTACCGCTTCCACGTGCGGCCGAGGATGAGCAGGCTCGCGCTCGTCGAGACACAAGAGGTCTTTTTGGGCCTCACCATCCCCGAGATCCTCGAGCAGAAGCTCGCGCTGGTCGGGCTCAACAAAGGGAGCGACGTGGCGCTGCGGCTCATGGGCGCCTACCCCAAACGCGAGATCGTCGTCGAGCACGCCGAGACCGACGTCGCGTTCCTCTCCCGGCTCACCGAGCATCTCGGGGTGAGCTTCTTCTTCGAGGAGGCCGACGGGATCGATCAAATCATCTTCACGGATCACGTGGACGGCTTTCACCCCATCGCCCGCGACGCGCCCGTCGTCTTTCAGCCCCACGGCGAGAAGACCGATGTCTACACCTTCACCGCGCACCGCGAGGTGATGCCTTATACGTGGGTCATCCAAGACTACAACTATCGTATCCCTCAGGTCGACATCACGGCGAGCCACGACGTCGAGGGCGCTTATGCGGGGGGCGTCGTCGAGTTCGGGACGCACCACAAAACCCCCGACGAGGGGCGCGCGCTCGCCAAGATCCGCGCCGAGGAGCGCGCCGCCCGCTGCCGCTATTACATGGGCGAGAGCGACGTCGCCGAGCTCGCCGCCGGAGCGACCTTTACGCTCGACGACCACCCCCGCGTCGAGAGCAGCCAAAAGCTCCTCGTCGTCGAGGTCGAGCACGACATCGCTCAAGTGGTCGGGATGCACGGAGGGGACGTGCCGCTCCGGTACAAGAATCGGTTCCGCGCCGTCCCCACCGACATGATGTATCGGCCGCCCCGCGTCACGCCCAAGCCCAGGATGCCCGGCGTCGTGACGGGCATCGTCGAGCCGAAGGCCGACGGATCCATCGGCAACGTGGCCGATCTCGACGACCAAGGCCGTTATACGGTGAGGCTCTGCTTCGACACGGCGCGCGTGGGCGACAAGCCCAAGTCCTCTCATCGCATGAGGATGATCCAACACCACGTCGGGCCCAACTACGGCACGCACCTGCCGCTCAAAGCGGGCATCGAGGTGCTCGTCGTGTTCGTCAACGGCGACCCCGATCGACCCATGATCGCCGGCGCGGTGCCGAACCCAAGCACGCCTTCGCCCGTGACCTCGCGTGATCCCAACATGCACCGGATCAAGACCGCATCCGGGATCCTCATCCAAATGCGAGATCAATTCAAATCATGACCTCCGACGAGCGATCACCGGCCGCCGTCGACGTGGGTCGCGACTCCGCATCCGCGGGTCGCTCGATCGGTCTCCATTGCTTCGGCGGCAAGCCCGCCGAGCCCGGCGTGGAGGAGGACGTCCGCTGCATCGGTGATCTGCCTCCGCGCGCCCGCGAGCGGCTTTGGGACGCGCTCGGGCCGAGCCTCGTCGAGCCGTTGGATCCAAAGGCGATCGAGGCGCGCTTCAACGCCTTTGTCAAAGCCCATGAGGCGCGCGCGGAGCCGCTCGCGCGGGTGCTCCGCGCGGCGCGGATGATCGTGCGCCAAGCCGCGGTGCTCGACGTGGGCCCAAAGCAGCTCGCGGAGGACATGGTGGCGCTCAACGGCGGTGATCCGAGCTTCGCCAAAGCCGTCATGCCCGGGTACGAGTCGGCGAAGCGCCTCCTCCGGTCCGACCTCGCCAAAGCGGCCATCGCCGACCACGGCAAGGTGCTCGAAGACATCAAATGGCGCGTCGATCTCGTGTCGACGTCGGACCGCGGCGTCGGGCTCAAGCTGCCTGTCTTGATGCTCACGCTGCACTATCGCGACAACGGCCGGGAGGAGCAGATTCACCTCCAGGTGCTCCCCAACGTGGCGCAGAAGCTCCGCGCCGTCTGCGATCACCTGCTCGGCAAATAACGAGTTTGTCAGCAGGCGACGTCGGGCGTGACCCCGGCGCCGTCCACCGCATCTCCGTTCGGCAGCACGAACGTGGCTCGTTCCATGAGCAGAGCGCCCTCTCCCGCGCGGACGAGCGCGCTCCCGGTGCCTTTGCCGAAGGTCCTCTCCCCCGCGATGACGGCGCGGTGGTGGGCCTTCAAGCACCCTGCGAACAGCTCGGCGGCCGAGGCCGTGCCGCGATTGACCAGCACGACGAGCGGCATCGTGTGAAGATCGGCGCCGTGCGCGCGGATGACGATCTCGTCGCCGTCCTCGTCGATCCTGGTCACGAGGGGGCTCCCGGGCGGCAAAAAGTCGCTCAAGAGCGCGATACACGCGTTGAGCTCGCCGCCGGGGTTGTCGCGGAGATCGATAATGAGGAGGCTAAGCCCCTCGCGCCCGAGCGTCTCGATGGCCGTGTGGGCGCGCGCGGGCACGTCGCGCGAGAACGCGGAGATGCGGAGGAGACCCACGCCGCCGCCGAGGAGCCGAGCGCTCACGGAGCTGCCGTCGTCGGGCAGGAGGCGCGCAAAGCCCTCCCCGTCAAAGACGGCGTGAGGGTGGTTGATGATCACGTTGGTCGCGCTCGGGATGACCTTGATCCCAGGGCACTTGAAGGCGTTGCCCGTGGTCGGCGTGGCGAGCGTCGAGGCCGGGATGCCGTTGAAGAACGTGTTGAAGCTGCCGGCGATGGGGATGGCGGCGCCCATGTTGGTGCCGGGCACGGCCGCGTTGTCGCCCATGGTGATCACGCTCGCCGACACCATGGTCTCGGCGGGGGCGGCGGTCAAAAGCACGTTGGGGGAGCCGGGCGCGATGGCGTTCTCGGACTTGTTCACGTAGACCATCGGCACGACGGCGGGGCCCACCACGGTCGGGCAGATCTCGGGGATGCCGATGTGGCCGCCTGTCGCTTGGTGCTCTGCGGGCTTCATCGCATCTCCTCAGCCGAGGTGGATCTCTTTGCCGTTGATGGTCGTGGTCCCCTCGGTCAAGATGGTGGCGCTCTTCGCCTGCGTGTGGGTCGCGCCCTCGACGAGCGTGTGGGACTCGCCCGCGTGGACGCTCAAGAGCTCTTTGACGCGCTGGAACGCCGACGTGAACGATTGCACCACCGCGCCCGCGATCATCCGAAGCTTGCTCGTTTGGATCTCGACCTCGGGCCCGCTCATGGTGATCTCTTTGCCGGCCGAGAGATGGAGAGCGCCGCCCGCGTGGAGCGCCACGTCGCCCGGCAGCGACAGGGTGGTGGAGCCCGAGCCGTGGAGCACGCCGATCACGTAATAAGCGTCGCTCCTGCCGATGACGAGCAGGGTGTCACCTTGGTTGGGGGCATACGGGAAGGCGAGGGCGAGCGCGGCGTTGACGGGGCTCGTGAGGCCGGGAATCGCCACCTCGACGCCCGCGCCCGAGGCGCTCGCCACGCTCACCACGTGCGCCGGACCGAGGTAGTCTTCGACACGGGGAGCTGCGTTTTGCGCGCGATCGGTGATCCTGACGACGTTGCTCGACATGCCCTCTCTCCTCTCGCTCCTCATCGTGCCTGTCGCGGCGCCATCCACCCTTCGGCCTCGAGCCGGTCCACATCGGTCCTCCGCGGGGCGCCGCTCGCGCCCGCGAAGAGCGTGTCTTTGTCGCGGATCGCGTGGAGGTTCGCGACGTGCAAATCGGCCTCCGAGAGATCCGCGGCTTCGAGGTCTGCGTGCGAGAGGTCCGAATAAGCCAGCTTCGCCCCGCGAAGGATCGCCCCTTTGGCCTTGATCTCGGTGAGCACCGACTCGCGGAGATCGCACCCCGCGAAGTTGGCGAACGAGACGTCGGCCTTGTCGAACGAGGTCCTTCGGAGGACCGCGCCCGTGAGCTTCGCGCCTTTGAGCGAGGCGCCCGCGTAGAACGATGATTTGGCCTCCGCGCCTTCGAGGCTCGCCACGTCGAGGACGGCGTCGCGGAAGTTGGCTTGGCGGAGGACCGCGCCCGCGAGGTTGGCGCGCGCGAGATCCGCTTTGCCAAAGTAGCTGCCTGTAAAGTCACAGCCGCGCAGATCCATGCCGCCCATCTTGGCCTCACGGAAGACACAACGTGTCATGGAGAGGCCCTTGAGCGGGATCGGTGTCAGATCCATTTCGCTCAGATCCGTGCGGTGAAACAGGGTCTTTTGGAGCACGGCGCCCGTGAGGTTGGCCTTGCCGAGCACCACTTGATCCAACGACGCTCGGGTCAAGTCCGCGCCTTCGAGGGTCGCCTCTTGGAGGACGCAGCGGACGAGCACGGCGCCCGTGAGCTTCGCGCCCGACAAATCGGCCTTGGAGAAGAGGTTCATGGTGAGGGTGCGGCCGGAGAGGTCGACCCCGCGGAGGACGGCGCCGCCGAAATCGCACATCGTAAAGGTCGCTCCGGTGACGTCCGCGCCCGACAAGTCGGCGCCTCCGAGCGTGCACCGATCGAGCATCACGCCGCGGAGATTGGCGCCTTGGAGGGTGAGGCCGCGGAGCACGCACCCTTCGAACAAGATGCCTTCGAGGACAACCACGCTCGCGCCCGTGGGCTCGCTGCCCTCGGGGGCGGCGCCGTCGGCGAAGATGGCCCCTTGAAACACACATCGCTTGAAGGCTTTGGGCAGCTTCGCCGCGCGCAGATCCGCGCCGATGAAGAGCGCGCCTTCCACGGTCGCGTCGGAGAGGTCTGCGTAGGTGAGCGCCGCCGCCGCGAAGACGACGCCGTTCATCGTGGCGTAGGCGAGCGAGGCGCGCGTCAGGTCGGCTTTGCTCAACGACGCTTCGTTGAAGGTCGAGCGCGAGAGATCGGCCTCTCGCAAGTTGGATCCGTCGAGCCTCGTGCGGACGAAGCGCGCCTCGCGCGCGGTCGCGCCCGCGAGGTTGTTCTGGACCAACACGGCTCCTTCGAGGTCCGCGCCGTCGAGGCAAGCGCCTTCGCTCTCGGCCTTTACGAGCTTGGCCGATCGGAGGTTCGCCGATCGGAGGTCCGCGCGCCGAAAGCTCGCTTCGAGCGACATCACGCCTTCGAGCGACGCGCCCGCGAGGAGCGCTCCGTCGAGGTCCGAGCTCATGATTTGGGCGCCCGCGAGGTCTGCGCCCGCGAGGTTCGCGCCGCGGAGGTTGACCCTGCCCAAGCGGGCTTTGGCCATCTTGGCGCCTGAGAGGTCTTTGCCCGCGAGGTCGAGCCCGACGAGGGTCTCGCCCTCCAAGGACTCTCCGGCCCGCACGCGAGCTTCGATGTCGGACGCGCGCATCATCGTTCGAACATAGCCTCTTTGAGGTTCGCGCCGGTGAAGGTCGTCCCCGCCCCAAAGGAGCCCAGGAGGTTGGCTTTGTAGAGGTTCGCCTCGTTGAGCTTGGCGCGCGACAGGCTCGCGCGGCTCATGTTGGCGCCGAACAGATTGGACCGCTCGAGATCGGCGTCGTCGAGCACGGCGTGGGTGAAGTTCGCCTCTTTGAGGTTCGCGCCGTAGAGGCGGGCGCCTCCGAGCTTGGCGTCCATGAAGAGCGCCCAGGGCAGCACCGCGAGCGTAAAGTCGGCTCCTTCGAGCTTGGCGCCGAGCCAAATGGTGCGATCACCGCGCGCGCCCGCGAAGCTCGCGCGCCCGAGCGCGCTCCCCGAGAAGCACGATTTGTGGATCGACGCGGCTTTGGCGACGAGGCCCTCGGCCTCGCACCCCATCACGTAACACTCGGCGAGATCGGCCTCGCTGAGGTCAGCGCCCGTGAGCGTAGCGCCTTGAAGCACCACCTTGTAAAACCGCACCTTGCGCGCCTTGACGCCCGCGAGGTTACACTCGTGGAGGAACAGGCTCCTCGCGGTCGCGCCGTCGAACGAGGCGCCTTCGAAGTTGGTCTTGCGGAAGAAGGTTTGATCCAAGAGCGCGCCGTCGAGGCGGGCGCCGTACGCGTGGGCCTCGGTGAAGTTCGCTTGCGTGAGGTCGGCGCCGGACAAGTCGGCCGACTCCAAATCTGCGCCGGCCAACGTGGCGCCTTTGAGGTTCGCGCCGGTGAGCTTGGTTTTGTAGAGCTTCGCGCCCGACAAGATAGCTCCCGAGAGGTCCGCGCCCGAGAGATCGCGGTGCGAGAGGTCTTGTCCCGAGAGGTCGCGCCCCGCGCAGTCGACGCCGGGGCCCGGCTCGGGCGGGGGAGGTGGCTTTGGCTCGCCGGGCGGCGCGTACGAAGGATCCATCTGCTTGAGGCGAGGATCGGAGAGCGTGGCTTCGAGCCGCTCCAGCCCTGGGAGGTCGATCTTTTGTTCACCAGCCATCTTCTTCAGCGCGGCGAGCTTTTGCTGGGCGTCGTGGAGGGCTTTGGCGATAGGCACCTTGGG
>CAYTJL010000027.1:3725-6161 GCA_964437785.1 uncultured Polyangiaceae bacterium | reverse complement strand
GCGCGGCGAGCTTTTGCTGGGCGTCGTGGAGGGCTTTGGCGATAGGCACCTTGGGCACGGCGCCGGGGATGAGCGCGGGGCCGCCGCCCGGCTTGGCGTGGAGCGCTTGGGCGAGCGAGGCGCTGGGATCGTTATGAGGTTTGGCGTGCTCGATGGCCTGCTCGATGCCCTTTTGCATCTCGGTGGCCTGCTGATCCGAGACCCCTCCGATGCTCTTGAGGATGTTGGTGATCGCCTGGGCGGGCGGCGCGTCCTTGGGCGGCTCGGGGACCGGCGATCCTCCTTTGAGCACCCTGCGCGCGGCGTCTTGCAGGTGGGGAGGCACGTTCTTTTGGAGGTGCTCCTCCACGCCGAGCGGATCTGCCTTGAAGGCTTGGAGGATCGCGTGATAGTGCGCGTCCGGGAGGAGTGCCTCCGCGAGCGGCTCGCTCGCGACGAGCAGATAAAGAATGTCGCGGAGGTCGTCCTCGCGGGCGGGGGTGAGCCCGCGCCACGTGAGGATGAGCTTGCCGGCATCGAGATCCGCATAGAGCGTGTCGAGGCTGAGCCGAACCTCGCGCACCTCGCCGTGGTCGTCCTCAGCGAAGGCGCGGATACGAAGCCCGGGCAAGCGCACCGAGAAGGAGGACGCTTTGGGGTGCAGGTTCTCGAAGCTCACCTCCTCGTCGCCGCGCAGGTAGCCTTCGAGCTGTTGATCGCGCGGCGCCGCGCTGAAATACCGCCAATCGAAATCTTCGGCATAAAAGGGCGCGCGCGTCTTCTTGTACGCGCCGTCGTACATCGTGCCGAGCTTGCCTGCGCGCCCAGGCCAAGCCGACGACAAGGGCCCAAAGCCCGCCGGCTCCGGCCTATCGCCGCGCGCGACCACGGGCTTGCCGATGTCCTCGACGACAGGCAGCTCCAAGCTGTTGTATCCTTTGCCAACAGGGTTCTTCTCGTAGCCCGGCCCCCCAAACGCATTGGCATAGGTGATGGGCATGGAGACGAAGGGGATGGGCTCGGACGCGCTTTGAATCAGCCCATCGGAGAACACGCGGCGCCCCACGACGCGGAGGCGCTTGGACCACGCGCCCACGCGAAAGCGCACCTCGCACTCGCGAACGAGCCTTTGGCCGGGGGCGTGGCAGCTCCCTTTGAGCATCACCTCGGCCGAGAGCTTGTAGTCGGCGAAGTCGCCGGGATAAAGGGCCTCTCCGACGTTGTCGGCGTCGTCCGGGTGAAACAGCTCTCCGCTCATGGGCCCTTGATCCAAAGGGCTCTCGAAGGGGGTCAAAGGCTCGCCCGGCGCGAGCGAGAACGCGCCTCGGACGATCAACGCCATCTCCTTTTGAGGCGGTTTGCGCGCCGTCAGCTTGGGCGCGAAGAGGAGCGGGGTGAGGTTCTTGACGCGCATAGCAGATCGTCTAGAGCGCGCTCACATGATGTTATGAACGGCGGCGACCTGGTGGTCGACACCGGCTACCTGGTTGTGAACACCATACAGCTCGTTATATGCGGCGGCGCAGCTCGTGATCATAGCCATCAATTGGGTCCCAGCGTTGCCCGTATCCACGCGATGGCCATTGTGAAATTCGATCTTATCCGTGCCGAAGTGGGCGTCGATGGAGATGAGCGCGGCGGTGACCTCCAAGCCGATCAACGCGTGCACGGCCAGCTCCAATTTTGTCAGGTTGAACTCGAATTCGAATTTGGTCGGGCTCGCGGAGACCTCGGTGATGGTGCGCCCCGCGGCGGAGACCTCCACGAGCGCGTCGCCCGCCTTGGTGGTCTCGTTGATGACACTTCCCGCCGTCGTAGTCCCTGTAATGTTGTTGCCCGCGTGCACCTTCTCGGTGATGTCGTGCCCCGCGTCGGCGTCCTCGTCGATGTCGTGGCCAGCTTTGGCCTTCACCGTGATGTTGTTCGTGGCATCCTCGTCCATCACCACGTTCCATCCCCACGTCTTGTCGGTGAACGTGCCGCTCTGCCGGTTGGCGCCGAGCACGATGAGGAAGTCCCCGTCGTCGCAGAGGAGGCGCTCTTCGAAGTAGTCTTTGGCGCGCGAGACCTCGAGCAGCCTGTGGCCCAAGATGAGCTCGGCGATGTCGAAGTGGTCCGCCAGGTTTCGGTCATCCACCGTGAAGTTGCGCTCGACCCCGCGAAGGTCGTTGTCAATCTGGTGCTCCCACCCCGGCCGCTCCTCGTGGATGGTGGTGGTGAAGCCGTGGAGCGTCTTTCCGAAGGTCTTCTCGGTGATCTTCTTTTGGCCGACGAGCACCTCATACACGTTGAAGCCGTGGGTGTACTCGTAGACGTCTTGCTCGTAGGAGTCCTCGGGCGTTGGCCCCGTAGGCGGTTGGCGCGCCGCGGAAGAGGACGACGACGAAGAGCCATGACCCGAGGACGACGAAGAGCCATGACCCGAGGACGACGAGGACGATGAAGACGAGGACGATG
>CAYTJL010000027.1:0-3625 GCA_964437785.1 uncultured Polyangiaceae bacterium | reverse complement strand
CTGCTGCTGCTGTTGCCACTGCTGCTGCTGTTGCCACTGCTGCTGCTGCTCTCGGTCATGGCCGTTCCTCAGGCTAACGCTTGTTGAACCTGTCATAGAGGCCGCGTTTGGGCGCGGCCGTGGCGGCGGTTGGCCCGATCTGCACCGGAGCGGGCTTTGGGGGTGGAGGCGGCGCCGCGGGTTGGGGCGCCCATTGCGCTTCTTTGGGACGGGGAGGCTCCGCCGGTTTGGGCGAGGGCGCAGGCGCGGCCTGTTGCGGAGGAGGGAGGTCGATCGCGGGCGGCGGGGGCGCGGGCGGGTTGTCCTCCGCGTTGGGCGCGCCGCCCTCCGCGGGCAACGGGCTTTGCGGGGGCGGCTCCTCCTTGGCCTCTGCGGCTTTGGCCATGAACGGGAGCGCCTTGACGCCGCGTGCGATGGCCTCGTCATCGCTCACGGCGAAGGTGCCTGTCCCCCGCTTGTCTTTGAAGGCGGGGCGGGCGCTCGGTTGGGCCATGGGGGAGGGGGCCGAGGACGCGTGGAAGGGGAGGGGATCGGCGGGTTTGTCGTGCGCCGGCACGGTCGTGTCGGCGGCCATGGTGCCCACCACACCACGCCTGTCTTTGACGGAGGGGGGCGGCGCCGCGGGGGTGGAGGCCGGCGGCGAAGGTGGTTGTCCTCCCGAGGGCGGGCCAAAAGGTGTTGCCGGAGCGCTCTTCGCTTTGGCCTCCTCGTCGGGGCTCACGGCGAAGGTGCCTGTCCCGCGTTTGTCCTTGAAGACAGGCGCGCTCGGGCGCGAGAGCGGAGAGGGGGAGGACGCGGGCGCGAACGGCAGAGGAGCGCTGTTTGGGCCGAGGTCCCCTGGCAGCGCGGTCGCCGCGATGGGGGGCGATGGGTCTTGCCAAAGGACGGTCGCAGCGGCGCCTTCTCCGGGCAGCACGGCTGTCGCCGCCATCGAGGGGAGCGGCTCGCGGGCCGCGGGGACGGCCCAGGCGATAGGCTCGCTCCTGAGCTCGACGCCCGCGACGATTCGAACCTCGTTGAGCGCGCTCTCTCCTGCGATCGCAAAGCTGTTTCGCCAAACCACGGTGCACCGCTGATCGTCACCGTCGATGTGGAGCAGATCGGCGTACAGATCGAGCGGGTGGCCCTCGGGGACACCGAGGGCCGCCAGGCCATGAACCCGCGCGAGGCCGCGCGCGCCGGGCAACCGGGTTTGGACGCGGGGGAGCGTGGGGTGGAGGCCGTCGAGCACGAGCCACTCGTCGCCGTGCAGGAAGCGGATGCGTTGATCGCGCGGAGAGGCTTGGAAATAGCCCCAATCGAAGCCATCGGGGATCTCGGCGATGGGGGCGTCGAGCGCCTTGCGCGGTGTGCCGCCGAGGAGGTGTTTGCGCTCCGGCCAATACCGCGCGATGGGCCCAAAGCCCGCGGGCCGTGAAGGGTCGTTGGGGTCGAGGACGAAGGGGGGTTGAGAGCCGTGCTCGGCGCCGGTGCCGAGGGGATTGTCGGCGACGGTCATCCCGCCATAAGCACGCTCGTAGAGGATGGGTGTGCCGGGCTCGCCGCCGTCCTCACGCACCGTCAGGGTTTTGTCGAGCAGGGCTTGTCCGCCGTGCCCACCGTCAAAGATGCCGATTCGGACCCGCGAGGCGTAGCCGGTGCCGGTGAAGAGCACGTCGGCCGAGCGCAGGTAAGGCACGCGATCGGTGGTGTAGCGGATGCTGCGGGCGGGGTTATCGTCGTGGTGGACCTCCGCCGCGAAGATGGGCAACGGGGCGACGCGCGTCATCTCGGCGCCTTGGGCGAACGCAAAGGTCGACTTGGCGATCACCGTGATGCGGAGCTGCCCGCCACGCGGACCTGCCCGCCACGCGAACGCCGCGGCGGCGGCGCCGTGCGCGGGGGTGACTGCGCCGGATAGGAGGGGTCCGTTTGACATGCGATCTCCAACGAATACCGGAGCCCCCGGCCATGTCAAGCGCCATCGCGCGGGGGCGATGGCTTCTTTTGGAGGCTGCTCGGGGCTCCTTAGATGTTGCTTTATTGGATCTGTGCGTTGTGGCATAGTGTCGCCCGCCACCTTCCATGCGCCCGCGCTTCAACACCACCGGTCCGTGCTTCCCCGATGAGCACTACATGTTGCCGCCGGAGCGGAGGCTCGGCCGCGTGCTGGAGCTCATCGACGATGGCAGGTACTTCACGCTGCACGCGGGGCGGCAAACGGGCAAGACCACGTCGGCCCAGTGGCTCGCGGAGCACTTCAACGCGGGCAGTCGATTCTCTGCGTTGTGGGTCGATCTCGAAGAGGCGCGCGAGGAGCCTTCGATCGCGGTCGCGGCGCGCACCATCCTCGGTGTCCTCAACGACGCCGTCGATCGCGATCTCCCCGGCCTTCAAACGAGGTTGGATGTCGAGAGGCTCCTCGTGGACCCGACCACCGCGGTGCGTCGCGCGTTGGGTCAGCTCGCGGCGAGCGCGCCTCATCCGCTCGTGGTGCTCTTCGACGAGGCGGATTGTTTGGTCGGCGCGGCGATGATCTCGTTTTTGACGCAGCTCCGCGCGGGTTATTTGGGCCGGCGCAAAGGGCCTTTCCCTTACGCGATCGCGCTCGTGGGGCAACGCGCGGTGCGCGACTATCTGCTCAGCCAAGAGGAGCGCGCGTCGCTGTCGTGGCTCGGCACGGCGTCGCCGTTCAACGTGAGCGCCGAGGCGACGAGCCTTGGGCCGTTCACCGAGGCGGAGGTCAAAGAGCTCTTGGAGCAACACGAGAGGGCGACGGGCCAGCGCTTTTTGCCGGAGGCGAGCGCGCGTATCTCTTCGCTCTCGCAGGGGCATCCCTGGCTCGTGAACGCGCTCGCCGATCAAATCGTCGATCGCGACGTCCGCGATCGCGCCGTGGCCGTTACGGCAGATCATGTGGAGTCTGCCAAAGAGACCATCATTCTGGAGCGGCGCACGCACGTCGATTCGCTGATTCACAAGCTGCGTGACCCGCGGGTGGCGCGGGTCTTGGCGCCGATGTTGGCCGGTGAGACGGTCAACAACGATACATTGCACGACGACTTGGCGTACGCGATCGGCCTCGGGATCGTGCGCATGGACGGCGGCGCGATCACGATCGCCAACCCCATCTATCGTGAGGTTATCCCGCGCGCGATCGGCTTTGAGCAGCAAGCCCAGATCGCGCTCCAGACGGCTTGGTTCGTGGGCGCGGACGGCGCGCTCGACGTGCCCAAGGTCATGGCGGCTTGGCAGACCTTTTGGCGCAAAGACGGTCACCTCGCCGCCGAGGGGTTCGGCTACCGCGAGAGCGGCCCGCACTTGATGCTGATGGCGTTCCTCCAACGGATCGTCAACGGCGGTGGTAGAGTCGAGCGCGAGTATGGTTTGGGCCGCGGGGCGCTGGACCTGCTGATTGAATGGCAGGGAGAAAAGCACGCTGTCGAGGTCAAGCTGCGGCGCGACACCGAGACCGAGGCAGAGGCGCTGGAGCAGACCGCGCGGTACCTCGATCACCTCGGGCTCGACCATGGCTGGCTCGTGATGTTCGATCTCCGATCCTCCCTGCCGTGGGCCGAGCGGCTCACGACGAGGGTGGTTGAGGAGCGCGGCAAGCGCATCACCGTGATCGGGTGTTGAGGTGGCG
>CAYTJL010000026.1:35342-55069 GCA_964437785.1 uncultured Polyangiaceae bacterium | reverse complement strand
GCTGGTTCATCGAAGCGCACCGAAGAACAGCATCGCGGTGAGCGCTGTGACGGCGAGCGCTGCGAAGAAGAGCTGTCGGAGATCCCGCTGAATCACTCAAGGCACCCCGCCGGGGAAGAGGCCAAAGGTGAAGTCGCACAGTCCGAGGATCGCGTCGTTGGAGCGTTCCCTTTGTCGCGCGACGTAGGGTCGTATCTCGTCTCCCATGCTCGGAGCTTACTCCCATGGAACGCCCGAGGGAAGCGCTCTACCACACCCGGGCAACGAATTGCCGCGGGCGCCGCTCGCTCTGGAACGGCTCGAACGCAATTGAAAAATGGGACGATCCGTGCTCCATTCCTGCTGGTCCGGTCCACGTCGGGCGTGAGCGAACGTCTCGGGGACAGCAAAGCAGCGCGAGGTGACACGTGGCCACGAAACATGATCTTCAAGAGTGGGTACAAGACGCGCTCCGCGCAGGCGGCGGGCGCGCGACGCTCATCGACGTCGCCAAACACATCTGGAAACATCACGAGGCTGACCTGGCTGCATCTGGGGATCTGCTCTACACATGGCAATATGACATGCGGTGGGCCGCGACCATCCTACGGAATCAAGGCTTGATGAAGCCCGCCAAGCAGTCGCCGAGCGGCGTATGGGAATTGACCCATTCGTGAGCGAGCGCGGGCATCCTCTTCTCCGCGAGCAGGTGCCGGTGCCCTTGATCCTCTCCCAACGCTTCACGCTCGAACAGCACATAACGTAAAAAGCTCTCCGCGGTTCCGCCGACGAGCACCTCGATGGGGCCGCCCCTGCGGCGCGCCTCCCACGCATGCCAACCGTTCTTCAAAATCTCGGCGACGTGACGCGGCGTGCCCCCCGCGCTGGTAGGGCCACGCGCAGGATCGTAGAGCGCTGGGTCCGATCCCACGAAGACACCAAGCGCAAGGTCGATCCCCACGAGGAGCGTCACGCAGAGACCAAACGGATCTTGCCAAAGCTCCTCACCTTTGCTCAAACCGCGCCTCCAGCACAACCTACGCTCGGCGGTCATCGCGGAGGCATACGCCACGACGCCGATCCGCTCCCCCCAAGGAGCCTCGAAGCCCAGCCGGAGCGGCGCGCGATCCGAAGGCGCACGTTGGAGGATGACGCACCCAGCCCCTTCGAGGGCACGAACCATGAAGTCGAGGAGAGGCCCGCTCTCACGAGGGTTCGCCACATCGAAACGAGGAGCTTCGCCCGCGCCCACCATGAGCAGAGCTTACACGCTCACGACCGCTTTGAACAGCTCTAAAGGCATCATCAAGCGCGCACGAAACAAGCCGTCTCGTGCGCGCTGCTGGTCAATTCGGCGGGGTGATGGGCGCGCACGTGGAGACGCCGGCTCCCACGATCACGAGCTGCGTGGTGAGGCGCTTGGTGGTCATGTTCATCGCGGGCTGATACTGAAACACGTCGGTGGAGAAGCCGGGCCCGGCGAAGAGCCAAAAGTCACCTCCCCAAAACGCGAAGGCGAAGTTGGACCCGCCCGGCGGGAAGCTGATGGGAGCCTGCGGCGCCTGCGACAAGATGTGCGCGTTCGATTTGTCGATCTCCGAGACGATGTACGGCATGCCCTCGAACGCCCCAAAGAGCCTCGCGTCCCCCGTCCCCGTCATCTCGGCCCGCGCGCTCAGCTGGTCGTACATGCCAATCGGCGTGAGCACCATCGTATTCACATCGATCTTGGCGAGCCCCATCGTCGTGCCGCCAAAGCTCGACTCGCTCACGTAGAGCGTCTCGTCCGTGCTCCCGGGCGCGTTGGTCGAGAAGCCCATCCCGAACGTCAAAAACCCATGTTGCCCAGGCACGAACGACGTCGCCGTGCACTGCGCCGTCGTCGTGTTGACCTTGTAGAGCGACCCGTCGGTGAAGACCACGTACGCCACCGCGTCGCGCGACACCGCCATCGAAAACGGGCTCGCAAAGTTGGCGTTGGGACAGTTGATGATCCCAATCTGCGCAAACGCGAGCGACGGAGGATCGAACTTGAAGAGCTTGTTGTCCGACGTGAGCAGGTAGACATATTGTGTCTCCTGCGCGCAGGTCGGCGGCCCTCCCCCCGTCCCCGACCCCGTGGGCCCGCCATCGAAGATGCCCGCGCCCGAGTTGTCACCCCCCGCCCCACCCATCCCCCCGGTCCCCGCCGGGCCGTTGCTGCTCGACGCGCCCCCGTTCCCACCGCTGCCGCTCGACGTGGTGAACGTGTTGGGCTCCGGCGCAGCGCTGCACGCCCACATCGCGAGCGCAGAGAGGACCGCCATGGACGACGAAGCAACAAGAAAAGCGCGCGTGCTCATCCCTCTACGATAGCGGAAGAGACCATGGCGCAAAATCGAATTTGACCCCTTCGCGAACCCCCTCCGGGCGCGAAGACCGTCGCCCACCCCCTCGCGACGGGGAGCGGGTTATTTCTTCTTGGACGGAGCCTTCTTGAGCGCGTCGAGCGCGCCGAGCTGGCCGAGCAGCTCCGCCGTGCTCCCATAGCTGTGAAGGCTAACGATTTTACCGTCTTTGCCGAACGTGAGGATATCGAGAGAGTGGGTGGTGAACGCTTTTTTGGTGGGCTTGAGCCCGCCGAGCGCCCCCGTGTGCGTGCCCGAGAGCGCGACCTCGGCGACGACCCGATCGCCAAAGGCCCATGCGTGGACCACCTTGCTCTCGAAGCCGGGGAACGCCTTGTGCATCGACTTGTGCCCTTCGGCCGCCGCCTTGACACCCTTCTTGTCGTCGGGCTGGGCATACGCCACGTGCAAAGCATCTTTGTCGAGCATGGATGTAAAGGCCTTCTCGTCCTTGCCGGTGAACGCGGCGTACATGGCCTTCGCCGCCTCGATGCGTTTGTCCTCCTCGGGCGTGCCCGCCGCCGTGATCCACTCGGGATCTCCTTTGGGGAGCGCGGGGATCGCGCGCGCTTTGCCGTTCATCGCGCCCGTTTGAACGCTGATGGTGAGCCCATCGTAGTAGGTGTGGTCCTTCGTAATCTGGCCCTCGTCGTCGAACCAATACACGCTCACTCCGTGGATGCCTGTGGGCTTGCCCGACGCCCTCATGTCGCCCATGTCGCCCGTGTGCGTGGCGTTCGACACCCACTCTTGAATCACCACGTTGCCTTTGACGAAGACGCGCGGAGAGAGCCACTTCATGTCGGGGAAGCCGGCGAACAAGCTCGTGTGCCCGGACTCGACCGCCGCCCTGCCCTTCTCTTCGACCCACCCCGTCGGCCCGGGCGCGCCGCTCACCACATCATTGGAGTAAAGGGCGGCGACCTTCTTCGCGTCGTGCGCCGCGAACGCCGCCAACATGCCTTTGACCGCCTCGCGCTGGAGCTCCGGGAGAGGCCGCTTCTCGGGGGGCGGAGGCGCCGACACCGCGGTCGCCGTGACCGAAGGCGCCGTCGCGCTCATCGAGGGCGCGACAGCGACGGACGTGCCGCTGGGATCCGGCGAAGGGGCTTTGGCGGGCTCGGCCTCCCCGCCGCAGGCGGCGGCGAGGAGCGCGATGGACAGGCACGTGGCAGCACGGTTGAGCGTCATGAGCACACCCTTCTATCACGCATTGAGCGCGTCGCGCCATAGGCGCGGCCATAAGCCCGCTATGGCGAGCCGTTGAGGCCGGTCCGCGGCTCCGGCTACCTTCAGACTATGACATTGCCGGCGAGCCGCGACCTATGCTATGATACCTGCATTGCGTGAAGCAGCGAGGATCCCATGCCCCCCCGAGAAATCGTCGAGAATCTGGTCCGATCGCACGAAGAGCTTGACGAACCGATGTCAGCAGCCGTTTGGATCCGCCAAGAGCAACCCGCAGCCTGGCTCGTCGAAGTCCTTCCTGGGCTCCCCGACGACCCCGAGGTTTTGCAGCCGATCGTATTTTCGCCCAGCGCCGACTTCCGGTTTCCGCTCCACCTCATTGCTGGCCGCCTTGCCTCGCTCACGGCAGCGCTGGGTCAGGACGTAGAGCTCGCGAGGGCGATTGTATCCGGCGAGATTATGCACGACTCCGAGGATGCACAGAAGTTGGTGGAGGCCGCTCGGCAAGTCACCGGTATCCGATGAGCATCTTTCCGTCACCGCGCTCCTACGTCGAGCAGGCCAAGGCGGATTTTCGTGTCGCGCACGTGAAGCACGAGGACGTCCGCTCATGCCACACCCGCTATTTTCTCCAGCAAGCATACGAAAAGGCAATCAAAGCCTACATGCTCGCAAAGCTCGGCACGGAGCATGTCAATGTCGAGCACATCCTTCGCGACACCATCTTGGGCTCGCACTCCCCCTTGGCTGATTTTCGTCCCGAGGAGGACCTGACCGAGCTCCAGGAGCGGCTGACGCGACAATACCCCGACCATTGGCAGCGCGGAATAAAGGTGCTCAAGACGCTTCGGCGGGAGGCGTATGGGCTGCTCAACGGGCGACCGACGGCAAATGTCTTGGTGCGGCTCGACGCCACGAGACAGTCCATTCGGGCAGATGTCCCGAGCTACAGATATCCGTTCTTCAGGGGCGGTGAGGCGATCACCCCTTCACGATGGGAGGGCTGGGATGATTACCAAGGCTCGTTTGATGACGTTGCCAAAGCGGTTGAGGATCTCCTCAATACCGTCGCGATCACCGTAGGCACGAGCGGCCGACGTCGCAAGGGATGAAGGCCTGCCAACACGCTACGGCCCGCCGCCCCCGGTGCCCCCGCCCGGCCGATTCCGCTTCTGGCCGCACTCGGCCCACGTCTTGACGAGGCTGAAATCGGCAGCGTCGATGAGCGGCAACGGCGGAGGAGGCATGGGCTGACTGCCACCCTTGGCGCCCGCGAGGTTGCACAAGATCCACGTGTGCGAAGGCGCCGTGTCGCTCATGTAAGGATAGTTGTCGCCGAGCTCATAGCTCTTCAACGTGTCGAACGACTTCTGCGCGTCGTCCCGCGGCATCCGAATGCCGCCCGCCGGCGTGAGGTTGTTGGGCGGGTCGTGGCAAGCGTCGCTCGAACAGTTCTGCGTGGCAGGCGCCTTTGACGTGAGGAGCGGAAAGATGTCCTCCTCCCAACCGAGCGCCCCGCAATCAGGCCCGCTCTCGTCGATGGCAATGTCGGGACACCCCGACTCACGCACCTTGGGCCCACCCGGCGGACCAAACGGACAATCATCCGACTTGTCGTTCGGATCGAACCCGGGGGGACAGCTCTGATCGCCGGTCCCGCTCGTGCAACCGACAGCGATGGCGAAGACAACCGCGACGCCGTGAAAGAGGACGCTCCGCATGCTCCCCGCATCGTGCACGTGATAGGCCACAAAGTCGACGGGCTGAGGTAAGCTCGCGCGCCGTCTACCAACCCCCCGAGGAGCCAGCATCATGTCCCGAGCCTCGTTCGTCTCGTCCCTGTTCGTCGCAGCAGCCCTCGCCCTCTCCACCCTCTCGTGCGGTGGCGGCGGCAGCGAAGCCAAGAGCCCCCTCATGGGCGCACACGCCCCGAGCTTCGAGGCTGAGGTCATCAGCGGCGACGGACCGAAGACGATCAAAGACGCGGAAGGGCGCGTCGTGATCCTCGACTTCTGGGGCACGTTCTGTGAGCCCTGCAAGAAGTCCTTCCCCAAGTACCAAGAGATCGCCGACCAGTTCCCCGGCCAGGTCGCCGTGATCGCCGCCAGCATCGACGACCCCGAGGCCGTCAAGAAGGATCAAATCCTCCAGTTCGGCAAAGACCACCACGCCAAGTTCCCCATCGTGTGGGCCAAAGGCAAAGACGCCAAGGATGCCTATAAGCTCGCCGATTTCCCCGGCATGCCCGTGTGCTTCATCCTCGATAAGACGGGCACCGTCCGCTTCGTCCACCAAGGCTTCCGCGACGGCGACGAGGCCATGATCGCCGAGAAGGTCAAGGGCCTGCTCGGGAAGTGAAGGGATGGGGATGGTGGAACCGTGATCCGACAATGGATCGGTTCCGATCCATCGAAAAACATCCGGCCCTGCGGGAAAATCGGCGATGCTCTGAAAGAATCCGCTGGCACGACCCCTGCTGAAGCAACCATCACCATGAAGAAGGACCTCCTCAGCAAGCTCATCGTGATCGTGGTCGCCGCGACTGCCCTCGCTTGCAGCTCCGGCTGTGCGTCCGTCGCCCCCTACGAGCGCGGCAAGCTCGCACACCCCACCATGGTCGCCTCCGACATGGCCGGCTTCGGCGAGTCGCACCTCCGCGCGATCTCCGAAGGCGCGACCGGCGGCAACGGCGGCACGGGCTCCGGCTGCGGCTGCAACTAGTATATCGTGCGAGGCGCGTGACTCGGATCGTTCGCCTCGCCGCGCTGCTCACCGCAGCGGTAACTACCCTCCTCGGGGCTCCGCCCCACGCCCTCGCAGGCTCCAACGACAAAGAGGTCGAAGCGCTCATCGAGAGCATCTTCGCGACCGACGTCGCCGCAGGGAAACACGCGGACGCGCTCGCGCAGCTCGAGCTCGGCAAACAAGCGTGCGAGGCCAAGAGCGCGTGCAGCGCCAAGGTCCGCGCCAAGCTCCAGATCGCGATCGGCACCCAGCTCGCGAGCCTCAAGAAGGTGAGCGAGGCCAAGGCCGCCTTCACCGCCGCGCTCAAAGAAGATCCGACCGCGAGCCTCTTCAACGACGCGAGCGCCGACGTCCAAAAGATTTGGAACGAGGTGCGCGGCGGCGCTTCCGCGAGCGGAGGCACGCCCGACACGCCCAAAGGCCCAGGCCAACGCAAGCCCAAGAAGACGTACCCAGGCGGCATGCGACCGGCCCGCGGATGGCGCAACCCCGAGGCGTGGTTCTACTTCAACGAGGCCTCGCAAGCCGAAGCGCGCCGCGATTGGCTCGACTGCGTCGACTACGCGCAGGCCTCGCTCGCCGTCGACAACCGCGTGACCACGCGCTACCTCGCGGCCACGTGCGAAGAGCGCGCGGGCCTCTGGATCGAGGCCGCTTCCGACTACAAAACCGTCGTCGACACGGGCCCCAAGCTCGGCCTGCACGACCTCGGGCGGAGCGCGGCCGGCAAGCTGGATCCGCTCCGCAACAAGATCCCCAAGGTCATCCTGCGCCCGCCCCCGCGCGCAGAGGGCCTCGTCGTCACAATGAACGACGTCGAGGTCCCCGAAGGCAAGCTCGGCGGCGAGATCTGGGTGAACCCCGGACAGCGCTCGATCAAGGCCAAAGGCAAGGTCGACGGCATCGAGCTCGAGTTCGAGCAGACCATCGACGCGACCGAGTTCGAGACCACCACGATCGACATCAAGCTCGGGCCCAAGGGCGTCAAAGGCGATCAGGTGATGATGAAGTGCATGCTCGCGGCGAAGACCCGCGACGACTTCGCCAAGTGCCTGAACAAGTCGAGCGGCCCCAGCGTCAACATCCACCTCGGCTTTGAATTCTCGGCGTATCACGACACGCAGAACGTCGACGTCGGCACGCCCGCCATCTTCATCGGCGTCGAGAGCCCGACCGGCGGTTGGGGCATCTCGGGGTCGTTCCTCGTCGACGTGGTGACCGCCGCGTCGGCCGACATCGTCGCGACCGCGTCGCCGCGCTTCCGCGAGGTGCGCTACGTGCCCGCGCTCTCGGGCCACAAACGCTTCGGCGACGCCGACGTGAGCCTGCGCGGATCGCTCTCGCGCGAGCCCGACTACCTCGCGACCACCGTGGGCGCGGGCTTCTCGATCGACCTCGCGAAGAAGATGGTCACGCCCAACCTCGCGTACGAATTTTCGTACGACATCTCGGGCCGCGCAGGCACGCCGTTCTCGGTCTTCTCGCGCACGATCACGCGCCACGCGGCGACCGCAGGGTCGAGCTTCGTGCTCAACAAGTCCTCGATCTTGGCGGTGAGCTTCAACGCGATCATCGAGAACGGCGACACGTCCAAGCCCTATCGCTACGTGCCCATGTTCTCGGACGCGGTCGCGAAGCAGGTGCCCGTGGGCCTGGCGGTCGACGCGGTCAACGAGAACCGCTTGCCGATCCGCCCGCTGGAGCAGCTCCCTACGAACCGGCAGCGCTACGCGCTCGCGGCCCTCTTCGCGTACCGCTTCTCGTCGAGCACGCTCCGCCTCGGCGAGCGCGCGTACGTCGACTCGTGGGGGCTCAAGGCGAGCACGACCGACGCGCAATACCTCTTCGACGTGAACGATCGCGTGCGCCTCTGGCCGCTCGTCCGCCTGCACGCGCAGAGCGGCGCGGATTTCTGGCAGCTCGCGTACACCGCGCCGCAGAAGGGCACCGCGTTCAAGGTGCCCGCGCTCCGCACAGGCGATCGTGAGCTCGGGCCGCTCGTCGGCGTGACCGCGGGCGCGGGCGCGCGCTTCGCCTTCGGCGAGCGAAAGAACTGGGCGCTCTCGCTGATGGGCGACTTCGTTTACACGAGGTTTTTGAACCACCTCTTCGTCCTCGAGCGCTACGGATATTTCGGCGCGACCACGCTGGAGGTCGACATCGAATGAGAACGACGATCGTGCTCGCGCTCCTCGTCGCGCCCGCGCTCGCCGCGTGCGGCGACCCCGTCATCGACGCGAAGATCGAGGCGCTCGGCGACGAGGTCCCCGGCGTCGCGCCGGGCGAGCACCACCGGCCCGGTCAACCCTGCTTGGTCTGCCACGGCGCGTACAAAGGCATCGAGCCGAAGATGAGCGTCGCGGGCACCATCTTCTCGACGCCGTCGCGCGGCACCAACGAGCCCGTGCCCGTCGAGGGCGTGATCGTCACGGTGACCGACTCGTTCGGCGACGTGAAGACCAAGACCACCAACTGCATCGGCAACTTCTACATCACCGAGGACGAGTGGCTCCCCGGCTTCCCGCTCGCCGCCAAGATCGAGTACCCGACCCCGAGCGGCGGCACGAGCCCGGTGTACATGAGCACGCGCATCGGCCGCGACGGCTCGTGCGCGAGCTGCCACCAAGGCAACATTGGCCCCTCATCGCCGGGCCTCGTCTATTGCGTGGATCAACCCACCGATCCGTTTCCGCCGCCGGATGACTCGTGCCCGGGGGTCGCACCATGAGAGCGCACCATCTCTCGATCCTGTTCGCGATCGCGGCGGCGCCCGTGCTGAGCACGCCCGGCTGCCTCGATCAAAACTACTACGTCGACGCGAGGTGCCCTCCGTTCGGGGACAGCGGCGAGCTGTTCCGCCCGATCTCCGCGGTGCTCGAGCGGCGCTGCGGCACGCTCGACTGCCACGGGCAGAGCGCGCGACCGCTTCGGATCTACGGGCAAAACAGCCTTCGAAGGCCCGAGGTCGAAGGGTCGCCGAACGTCAGCAACCCCAACGAATATTACCCGGGCGGGCTCGAGCCCACGACGCAGGCCGAGCTGCTCGACAACTACGAGAGCGCGTGCGCGCTCGAGCTCGAGGTGATGGCGCGCGTCGTCGACAAGCAAGACGAGCCCGAGGCGCTCACGCTCATCCGCAAGCCGAGGCTGCTCGAAAAGCACAAGGGCGGCCTCGTGTGGAACAAGGGCGACGACGGCGACGCGTGCCTCGTCAACTGGATCACCGGCTCGGACGACACCGCGCCGTGTGACGCCGAGCTGCTTCATCGCTAGGATGCGCGGCCATGCCGGCCTTGCCTCCGCCCCCTGCGTCTATCGTCGATCCGCGATCGGGCCTGCCCAACTTCGGATCCTTCGAAGGCGGTATCCCGCCCGTGGATCTCGATCCGCTCGGCAAGAGCAAGCTCTTCCGCGTCGCGCACGAGAAGCGCTGGGTGTACTTCGCGATCGTGACCGACGAGCTGCTGATCGCGGTCGCGATCGTGCGGCTCGGCTACCTCGCGAACCACTTCGCGTTCGTGTTCGACAAGACCAGGAACGCGGTCGTGCTCGATCGATCGGCGCTCGCGCCCGCGTTCGCCGCGCAGGTGGGCGACACCGGCGGCGAGGGCTGCTCCGCGCGCTTCTCGTGGCTCGGGCGGACCGCGAGCTTCGAACGAGCGCGCGGCTCTTCGATCTACGAGGCCACGATCAGGGCGCCCGGCTTCGAGCTCGACGCGTCGCTCGACGCCTCGCCGTCCCCGCCGCGCATCGGGCTCATCGCGGCGCTGCCCGGCGGGCTGCTCGACGCGACGGAGAAGGGCGTGCTGCTCGAAGCGCGCGGGGAGGCGCGCGTGCTCGGCCGCCGCGTGTCGCTCGACGGCGCGCGCGCGGGCTTCGACTTCACGTACGGCTGGCTCGCGCGCCACACGATCTGGCGCTGGGCCTTCGCGATCGGCAAGACGAGCGACGGCCGCGACTTCGCGCTCAATTTGGTGCAGCCGGGCCCGCTCCAAGGCGAGTGCGCGATCTGGGTGGGCGGCGAGCTCCACCCGCTCGCGGCGCCGCGCTTCGAATTCGATCCGCGCCGCACGCTGGAGCCTTGGGTGCTCCGCACCGACGATCCCTCGATCGATCTCGTGGTCGCGCCGGGCGGACAGCACGCCGAGATCATCGACCTGGGCGTCGCGCGATCGAAGTTCGTGCAGCCGGTGGGCCTCTTCCGCGGCACCGTCCGCGCGGGCGGCGAGGTGATCACCATCCCCGGCGCGCTCGGCGTCGTCGAAGATCAAGACGTCATCTGGTGAGATGAAGCGCGCGAAGCCCGCATCGATCGCGGCCGCGTCCACGCGCCGCTTGGAGTCGCTGCGGGGCGCCATGGCCGCGCGCGAGCCGCCCGTTCGCATCGTCAAGAAGAGCGGCTCGTGGCATCAGCGCGCCGCGTCGAAGGCCCTCTTCGTGATCACGTTCGGCGGGCAGCGCACGTACCTCTCGCACTACGTGACGACGCTCGGTCACACCATCTACGTACCGGACGATTTCGACGATTGGCCGCCCGATCACGCGTACGAGGTGCTGCGTCACGAGCTCGTCCACGTGGCGCAGTTCGAGCGGCTCGGGGTGCCGTTGATGGTGCTCGTCTATGGCTTTTTGCCGCTCCCCGCGCTCCTCGCGTGGGGGCGCGCGAGGCTCGAATGGGAGGCGTACGAAGAGACGCTGCGCGCCATCGCCGAGGTCGAGGGGATCGACGCCGCGAGGAGCCCCGCGCTCCACGCGCAGATCATCCGCCGCTTCACCGGGCCGGACTACGGCTGGATGTGGCCCTTTCCGCGCGCTGTTCAGGGCTGGATCGACGACGCGATCCGCGCAATTGAAGAGGGCGGGTAACCGCGGGAAGGCGCGAGAGCGCCCTTGCGACACGTGATTGCTCGGAGTTACCCTCGCGTGTCGATTTCCCGAACGGGCCGGAGGCCCTGAGCGAGCGTGATCCTTTTCGAAGCGAACGAAGATCAGAGGGCGCTCTTGGCCGCCACCCGCGAGTTTGGCAGGTCGCTGAACGAGGGCATGATCGAGCGCGACAAAGACGCGGTATTTCGCCGCGATTTGTGGCAGCGCTGCGCCGAGTTCGGGATCTTGGGGCTGCCCATCCCCGCCGAATTCGGCGGCTCGGCGCAGGATCTCAAGACCACCTTCGCGGCGATGATGGAGCTCGGCTACGCGTGCCGCGACAACGGCCTCGTCTTCTCGCTCAACGCGCAGATGTGGGCCTTCGAGCTGCCCGTCCTCAACTTTGGCACCGACGATCAAAAGCGCCGGTATTTGCCGCGCGTCGTGCGCGGCGAGCTGATCGGCGCGCACGCGGTCACCGAGCCCGAATACGGATCCGACGCGATGTCGATGGCGACGCGCGCGGTGCGCGACGGCGACTTCTACGTGCTCGACGGCACCAAGACCTTCATCACGAACGGCCCCGTCGCCGACGTGGTCCTCGCGTTCGCGACCGTCAACCGCGCGATGAAGGTCGCGGGCGTCACCGCGTTCCTCATCGAGCGCGGCACGCCCGGCATGACGCTCTCGCCGCCCATCCCCAAGATGGGCATGCGCACCTCGCCGATGGGCGAGATCGCGTTCGAGGCGTGCCGCGTGCCCGTCACCGCGCGGCTCGGCCGCGAGGGCGCGGGCGCGCTCATCTTCAACAGCGCGATGGAGTGGGAGCGCACGTGCATCTTCGCGGCGCACCTCGGCGCGATGAAGCGCCTCTTCGAAGAGACCGTCGCGTACGCCAAGGCGCGCAAGCAGTTCGGCCAGCCCATCTCGAAGTTCGAGTCCGTGGCCGACAAGCTCGTCGACATGAAGATCGCGATCGAGGCCGGCGAGCTGCTGCTCTACAAAGCGGCGGCGACCAAGGACGCGGGGCAGAACGCGATCCTCGCCGCCGCCATGGCGAAGCTCTTCGTGTCGGAGGCCCACGTGAAGCACGCGCTCGCGGCGCTCCAGATCCACGGCGGGTACGGCTACTCTACGGAGTATCAGATCGAGCGCGAGGTGCGCGACGCTATCCCCGGCACCATCTACTCGGGAACATCGGAGATGCAGCGCAAGATCATCGCGCGGCTCATTGGGTTATGACGAGAGACACGCTCTGGTCGTTGATCGAGGACGCAGCGGGCCGCACGAGCCCAGACAAAATCGCGGTGTGGTCCGCGCAGGGGTCGCTGAGCTACGCCGAGCTCTACAAAAAGGCGCGCGGCGTCGCGAAGACGCTCCGCGACGCGGGCGTGAGCCGCGGCGATCGCGTGGGCATCTGGATGGACAAGACGCCGAGCTGCCTCGCGTCGATCCTCGGCGTGCTCGGCGCGGGCGCGGCCTACGTGCCGCTCGATCCGCGCGCGCCTTGGCGGCGCTGCCGCACCATCGGGCTCGACTCGGGCTTCGCCGCGGTCGTCGTGGATGCGCCGCGCATCAGCGCGCTCAAGGACTTCCTCGACGGGCAAGAGCTGCGCGTGCTGCTCGTCGATCGCCCGGACGCGGAGCCGCTGCCCGAGCTCAGCCGGGTGCGCACCGAGCGGCTCTCCACCGCGGGCGCGCGCGACGGCGGCGCGATCGAGCCGCCCAAGCCCGACGATCCCGCGTACATCCTCTACACCTCCGGCTCGACGGGCGCGCCCAAGGGCGTGGTGCACACGCACGCGTCGGGGCTCGCGTTCACGCGGTGGGTGATCGATCGCTTCGGCGTGCGCGCGAGCGACGTGTTCTCGGCGCACGCGCCGTTCCACTTCGATCTGTCCATCTCCGACTTGTTCGCGTCGCTCGGCGCGGGCGCGTCGGTGCGGCTCATCTCGTCGGCCGAGGGCATGCTCCCGCCGTTCCTCGTCAAGAGCATCACCGAGTGGAAGATCTCGGTGTGGTACTCGGTGCCGTCGATCCTCGTGCAGATGCTCGATCTGGGCGAGCTCGAGAAGCACGGCCTGCCCACGGTCGAGACGCTGTTCTTCGCGGGCGAGGTGTTCCCCACGCCGCAGCTCAAGCGGCTCCGCCGCGCGGCGCCGCACGCGCGCCTCGTGAACCTCTTCGGGCCGACGGAGACCAACGTCTGCACGTACTACGAGGTGCCGTCGAGCATCCCCGACGACCGCGTCGCGCCCATCCCGATCGGGATCGCGTGCGAGCACATGGAGACGTTCGTCGTCGACGACGAGGGCCGCTCCCCCGCGAACGAGGGCACGCTCTGGGTGCGCGGCGGCAACTTGATGTCGGGCTACTGGAACGACCCCGCGCGCACCGAGGCCACGCTCCGCTCCGATCCCCGCGGGAGCGAAGGGCTCGCGTACAACACCGGCGATCGCGTGCGCGTGATGCCCGACGGCAACTACGAGTTCTTGGGCCGCCGCGATCACATGATCAAGACGCGCGGCTACCGCGTGGAGCTCGGCGAGATCGAGGCCGCGCTCGGCGCGCACGAGGGCGTGCTCGAGGCCGTCGCGGTCGCGGTCCCCGACCCGAACATCGGCAACTTGATCGTGGCCTCGGTGGTGCCGCGCTCGGGGAAGGTGATCGAGATGAACGAGCTGCGGGCCTTTTGCAGGCAGCTCATCCCCGTGTATATGGTGCCGGAGCGCGTCGACGTACGGCAGGCGCTCCCGCGGACATCGACAGGGAAGGCCGACCGCACCGCCCTCCTCAACGAGTGGAAGACCGCGATCGCTGCGGTCGCCGCGATTCCCCCTGGCGCACCCAAACCCCCGCACAAGGATGGCGCATGACGATCGAGAGCGAGCTTCTTCAGTTCATCGCTACCCAGGTGGTGCTCGGCGACGTGACCCCGGATGAGCCGCTGATCTCGACCGGGAAGGTCGACTCGATGGGCCTGCTCCAGATCCTGAGCCACATCGACGAGACGTACGGCGTGTCGCTGCTCTCGTCGGGGACGCCAACGGACTTCGAAACCGTCAACGCGCTCGCGGAGGCCATCCAGCGCGCACAAGCCAGCGCGCAATGACCGAGGGGAAGAAGAAACTATCGGCGCTCCAGAAGTTCCGGGCGGATCTCAGCCGCTACTTCAGCGAGCTGGATCATCCCGAGAGCCTGTACGAGCGCGTTCGGACCGTGTTCGTCACGGAGGCGATCTGGGTCATCGGGCTTTATCGCTTCGGGCAGTACCTCCACCAAGAGGCTTCGTTTCCAGTCCGCACCGCGCTGCGCCTCCCCTACTCGGTCGTGCTGCGCAGGATGCACCGCTCGGTCGGCATCCACCTCTATCCGTCCACCGAGATCGGCCCGGGCCTCTACATCGGGCACTACGGCGGCATCTGGATCTCGCCGCGCGCGTCGCTCGGCGACAACTGCAACATCAGCCACGAGGTGACGATCGGCGTCGCCGGACACGGTCGCGCTGCGCCCAAGCTCGGCGATCGCGTGTGGGTCGGTCCGAGCGCGACGATCAGCGGCCCCGTGACCGTGGGATCCGGCGCGGTGATCGCGGCGAACTCGCTCGTCGTGGCCAACGTCCCCGACAACGCGGTGATGATCGGCGTGCCCGCGCGCGTGATGAGCTACGGCGGATCCGAGCGCCTCATCCACTTCAACCCGACCGGTTCGCCCGGCGCGCCCGCCGCTTCGCCCAGCGCACCCGCATCGCCCGCGCCTCCGACCAAGCGCGGCGACGGGACGTAGCGCGCATCAAGATCACCGCACGCAGCGCACGCGCGCGACCTGCGACGGCGTCGCGGAGGTCACGTCGCCGTCGCGGAGGCGCACGATCCAGAGCTGTTTGTCTTTGCCTGGCACGGGCGTCGACGACCAGTGGTACCCGAGCGAGCTCTCGCTGAAGAGATCGGCCTTGCGGTTCTGCTTGATGCCTTCGGCGAGCGTGCGCAGCTCGTCGAGCTCGGGGACGCGATAAGGGAAGCCCTCGCCGCGCATCGTCCCGCAGTGCGAGCTCGCCTTCGAGAAGCTCATCTCGATCGGCGGCGAGGCCCGCTCCCACGAGCGGCGCGTCTTGAGATCGCGCACCTCGCCGTCGCCGACCTCGAACCTCCCCACCGGAGCGACGGACGCGATCGGCGCGGCGCTCGCGGAGGACGGCGCGTCCACGTGGCTGCGCCCGATCGAGAACGCGACGATCACGACGCCGATCACCACGACCCCGAACACGGCCGCGATCACCGCGATGAGCTTGACCTGCGACGGCGGAGCTTCGATCCCAGGTACGGACAGCGGAGCGGGCGACGCGATCGGCGACGGCGCCGCATGCTGCGCGCCGATCGGCTGCGCCGTGATCGCCGGCGGCGCGAGCGGCTGCGTCACGATCGCGGCCGACACGATCGCGGCGGCCTGCGCCGGCCCGGCGAGCTCGGTGCGCTCGAGCGCAGGCTGTGACGGCGTCGCAGGGCGCACGGGCGCCATGGGCCCGGTCGTCATGCGGGGCAGCGGCGCCGCGAACGGACGCAGCGCCGCCATCAGCTCGGTGACGCTCCCAAAGCGCTTTTTACGGTCTTTTTGGAGGCATCGACGGATGATCGCGTCGAGCTCCTCGGGGACCGCGGGCGCGATCGATCGCAGCGGAGGGGGCTCGTCGAGCAGCACCTTGGCGCAGACGTCCGCGTATCCATCTCCTTGAAATGGGCCGCGCGCGCTGACGAGCTCGTAGAGGATCACGCCGATGGACCAGATGTCCGCGCGCGCGTCGACCTCCTTGGCCGACTGCGTCTGCTCGGGCGACATGTACTCAGGCGAGCCCATGCCCGTCTTCTCCTGCGTGAGCGCGGTGGAGACCGAGTCGCCGCCTTGCACCTTGGAGATGCCGAAGTCGAGCACCTTGATGGTGGTGGATCCGTCGCGGCGCTTCGCGAGGAAGAGGTTCGGCGGCTTGAGATCGCGGTGGACGATGCCCAAGCTGTGCGCCTCGGCGATGGCCTCGCACGCCTCGATCACGTAGCCCACGGCTTGGTGCACGAGCAGCGGCTCGTTGCGATCGCGCACGCGCCCGAGGTCGTGCCCTTCGAGGTGCTCGATGACCATGAACGGCGTGCCGTCGTCGAGCGTGTCGACGTCGAGCACGCGCGCGACGTGCGGCGACTCGATGCGCGACGCGGCGCGCGCCTCGCGCAGGAACCGCTCGGTCACGCCGGGCCTCTCGCGCAGCTCGGGCCGCAGGATCTTCAACGCGACGAGCTGGCCGAGCACGAGATGGGACGCTGCGAGGACGCGGCCCATGCCGCCCTCGCCGAGCACACGTTCGATTCGATACTTCTGCTTGAGGACAGCGCCGATCCGAGTCGAGGGCTCGGCGGCGATCATCAGAACGAGCCCGAGACGAACGCGCCCTGCGGACCCACGTGCAGCGTGGGCGCGGCGACCGAATCCTTCTTGGGCTTCTGGAAGCTGAGCGCGAAGAGCGTGGCGCCCGCGGCGACGCCGATGATGCCGATCGCGAGGCCGGCGTTCGCGACGGCTTGTTGCGTCTTGCCGGCGGACGCTTTGTCCTGCGCCTCAGCGAGCTTGTCGGGCGGGCACTGCTGCTCGCCGCCGCAGAGGGTCTTGAGCGATCCGAACGTCGAGCTGCTCACGGCGCCGCCCACCGCGAACATGATGAAGCCCGCGACGCCGACGCCGCCGGCCACGAACGCGAGCGGGCGCAGCGGCGGGCCGGACTTGGTCTTGGCCACCACGACGGGCGGGGGGGCCTGGGGGAATTCGACGTTGAGCTTCAGGTCGCGCTTGGAGCCCGCGGTGAGCATCACGGTCTGGCGCGGGCCGGGCTTGCCGGCGTTCTCGATGACCACCTCGACGGTGCTCGGATCGAGCGGATAAGGCTTGGCCCACTTGGCCTGCGGGACCTCGTGCGCGCCGACGCGCACGATGGTGCTGAGGCTCGCGCCCGCGACGGTGATCGTCACGAGCGCGAGCTTCGCGTTGAGCTCGTCGCGCTCGACCTTGGCGGTGTCGCGCGTGGGCGCGTACTTGTCCTCGGTCTGCGCGCGGGCTGACGCCTCGTCGACGACCTGATCGAATTCGAGCCACGCGTTGCGCGCCTCGCCCATCGCGGCGAGGCAGCGCGCGATGTAGAGGTGCGAGTTGGGGCTCTGCACCGTGGCGTACGAGAGCTTGAACTGCTCGAGCGCCTCTTTGTATTTTTTGATCTTGAAGAGGTCCGACCCCTTCATGAAGTACGCGGTGGCCTTCTTGGCGAGCGCCTCGGGATCGGCCGTGGCGGGCGACGGGGGCGGGGGCGGCGGCGTCGCAGGCGGAGGCTTGGCGGGCGCAGCCGCCGGGGGCTTCGCGGGGGGCTTCTTTCCGCCTTTGGACTGCGCAGCCGCGACGGCCGGCGAGAGCGCGAGCGCGACGAGCACGATCGAAGCGAGACGGGAGGACGATCGCATTCTCAAATCCCTGTGGGGTTGAACTTCTTCGTGGGCTTGCCCGACGGCTTGCCTGCGGGCTTGCCCTTGGGCGCGGGTGCAGGTGAAGGCGACGAGAGAGGTTTGGCAGGCGCCTTGTTGACCGCGACCGGCGGGGGCGCCGTCTCGGCAGGCGGCGCTGTCTCGACGGGCGCAGCCGTCTGGGCCACCGTGGGCTCCGGCGTCGCCGCGGGCGGAGGTTGTTGCGCGGTGTCCACCGCCGTTGCCTGCGGTGTCGCCGCGGGCACGGGCGTGGACGGCGTTGACGCTGTTGACGTTGTTGCCGCCTCCGCCTTGTTGGCGGGAGCTTTGCCGCCGCTGCCGCCGGTGCTCGCGACGAGCGCGACGACGCCGAGGAGGGCGCACGCGGCGAGCACCGCGCCGACGACGATCTTCGCCTTGGATTTGCGAGGCGTCGGCATCTCGGAGGGCGGGCCGCTCGGCAGCGATGCGGCCACGTCGACGGACGACGACGGCGGGATGGCCTCGTCGATGTTCGCGGGCGCTCCCGCCGAAGGAGCAAGATCCGCGGGATCCGGCGGAGGAGGCGGCATCGCGTCGAAGCGGTGGGCGGCCGCGGGCTTGGCCTCCGCGGCCGAGAGATCGGGGAGCGCGCCGGCCTCGACCGCGGGCGCGGGCCGAACGCTCTTGGGGGTATCCCCGCCGAACGTGGGCTTGCGGCCGATGTCCGGGCCCGAGCCCACGCGCGGCGGGCTGAGCGCGTCGACCGCGACGATCGACGCGCGGAGCTCGGCCGCGCGCCTCGCCTGCGACTCGCCGATCGCGCGCTGCACGAACGCGGCGACGTCCTCCTCGGTGGTGGTGCCGAAGCTCGACGCGAGCTGCTCGAGCGCGCGCCCGAGCTCGGCCGCGGTCGAGTAGCGATCGGCCGGATCTTTGGCGAGCGCCTTTTGGATGATCTTGTCGAAGTCGGCCGGGATCTTGGCGTTGATGCGCGTCAGCGAGATCGGCTCGCGACGCGTGATGTTCTCGATGGTCTTGATGTCGGAGTCGCCGCGGAACGGGTGGAGCCCCGTCGAGAGCACGTAGAGCAGAGCGCCGAGCGAGAAGATGTCGCTCCGCCGATCGATCGGATCGATGGTGAGCTGCTCGGGTGAGAGGTACGGGGTCTTGCCCTTGAGCATCGCGCCCGCGCGCGTCACGTGCTCGCGCACGCGCGACTTCGCGACGCCGAAGTCGATGATCTTCACGTAGCCCGCGGTCGAGATGAGCACGTTGGCCGGCGACACGTCGCGGTGGATGAGGTCGACCAAGTTCCCCGTGTCGTCGCGCAGCTCGTGCGCCGCGTGCAGGCCCGCGCAGATCTGCGTGGCGATGCGCACCACGATCGGGAGCGGGATTCCGCCGATGTCGCGCGCGGCCTTGAGCAGCGCGCTCAGGTTGTCGCCCTCGACCCACTCCATGACGAGGTAGAGGACGTCGTCCTGCTCGCCCAAATCGAGGATCTCGGCCACGTTGGGGTGGCGGATGCGCGCGGCGACGCGGGCCTCGTCGAGGAACATCGTGACGAAGTCGGGATCGTCGGAGACGTCCGGGAGCATGGTCTTGATCGCGACCAGCTTTTGAAAGCCTCGCGTGCCCGAGAGGCGCGCGGCCCACACCGAGGCCATGCCCCCGCGCGCGACGGGCATCAGGATCTCGTAGCGCCCGAGGATGCTGCCGGGGCCAAGCGCGTCGAGCACGCTGGGCGGCCTCGCGCGCGAGCTCGGGGCTTGATCGCCCGACGGCGTCGTCTCCACGGGCTCGAGCGGAGCTTCGTCTTTGGCGTCCTTCGCGGCCGCCGCCTCGTCTTTGGCCTCCTTCGCCTCTTTGGCTTCGTTGGCCTCTTTAGGCGCAGGCGGCTGTGCCGCGGCGGCCGGCGACGCGCCGAGGAGCATGGTTTTGGCTCCTCGTTTGGGCGTCGGCGGGAGCGGCGGTTTGGCGCCCGCGGGCTTCGCCTCCGAAGCGGGCTTTGCCTCCGCAGCGGGCTTTGCCTCCGCAACGGGCTTTGCCTCCGCAACGGGCTTTGCCTCCGCAACGGGCTTTGCTT
>CAYTJL010000026.1:0-35242 GCA_964437785.1 uncultured Polyangiaceae bacterium | reverse complement strand
GCAACGGGCTTTGCCTCCGCAACGGGCTTTGCCTCCGCAACGGGCTTTGCTTCCGCGGCGGGCTTTGCTTCCGCAACGGGCTTTGCCTCCGCAACGGGCTTTGCCTCCGCAACGGGCTTTGCTTCCGGCGCCTCGGGCTCTTTTTCGTCGAGGCTGACGTCGATGGGAGACTCGGACTCCATGTCGGTGTCGAGATGGATGTCGTCGAGGGTCACCGCGGCCGCGCGCGCCGGCGGGGGCGCGGCGGGCTTGGCGGGCGCAGCAGGGGTGAGGGCCGGTTTGACCGGGATCACCCCCGGAGACACCATCCCCAGCAACGTTGCTTTGCGGGGGGCGGCGGGCAACTTGGGACCGGGCTTGGGGGCCGGAGCGGCCTTGGGAGGTTCGGCGGCCGCCGGCGTGGGAGGTGCTTTGGGAGCGGCCTTGGGGGGCTCCGGCTTGGCGGAAGCGGGTTTGGGCGTATCGGCCGCTTCTGCGGGCTTTGCGGCCTCAGCGGGCTTGGGCGCCTCAACGGGCTTTGCGGCCTCAGCGGGTTTGGGCGTCTCAACGGGCTTGGCGGAGGCGGGTTTGGGCGTCTCCACCGCTTTGACAGAAGTGGCTTCCACCGCAGCTCGGGGGGGTTTGGGGGGACCCCCTTCGGGTCCCCCCATCGTGGAAGCCTCGACTCCGCTCTCGGCGAGCGCCTTGGCGGCCGCGCCCTCGACGAACGCGGCGACCTCGGCGTGCGACGCGACGGCGCTCGCCGCGGAGGAGAGCGCGCTCGCGAGATCCGAAGCGCTCGCGATGCGCCGCGCGGGATCGCGCTCGAGCGCCTTCTTGATGACCTCGTCGAGGTCGGCCGGAGCGCCGTGCGCGGCGAGCCCGCCGATGGGCGCGGTGAGCACCTTTTGAATGACGGCGGCGTCGATCTTGGCCGAGAAGAGGCGCTGTTTGGCGACAAGCTCCCAGAGCATCACGCCGATGGGGAAGATGTCGGACGAAGCTTGCGGCGCGATCGCGGACGCCGCGGCCATCAATTTGACCCGCTCCGGCGCGGCGTACGCGAGCCGCTCGCTGTTCCGCGCGGAGAGCGGCGGGTTCGTGCGCGCGACGGCGCGCATGACGCCGCCGCCGAGGACACGCGTCACGCCGTCGGATCCGACCAGCACGAACGCAGGGCACAGCTCTCCATGGATGAGCGCGGGGGCGTGCGCGTGCGCGGCCGCGACGGCCTCGATCACGTCGAGCCCGATCCGCAGCGCGACGTTCTGCGGCACCCCGCCGCTGCCCGCTGCGGCGACGAGCGCCGTGAGCGTCACGCCGCGATGAGGCTCGACGACGGCGAACGGCTCGCCCGCCTCGTCTTCGAGCGCGAGGAGCGTCGCGACGTTCGGGTGCGCGAAGCCGACCCAAGGCGACGCGTCCGACGTGAGCGCTGCCGCGAGATCGGCCTTCTTTGCAGCGGTCTTTGCGCCGCGCACGACCCAGCACACGAGCCCGTCACCGGCCTTCTTACCGGCGCTCACCGATCCGATGGGGCTGCTGAAGATCTCTCGCGTGAGCTCGTAAGGACCGAGCTTGGTGGGTGATGCCCCCGCCGGCGCAGGTCGCGGAGCGGCGCCCGCTCCGGGCTGCGTCGAGGGTTTTTCGAGTGCCATGAACGGGGATGCTAACAAATTGATTCGGACAGAGCGACGACCTCCATGCCCCGTTCACAACTACCAGCCGCGCTGCTCGTCGAGCGCGGCCGCGAGGTGTGAGTAGCCGTCGTCCCGCGGGGGCACCCACTGCCGGTGCCCTTCGATCTCGAGCAGCTTGCGGTGCTTGGGGTTGTTCCAGCGGAGATCGAAGAGGACGCGCGCGAACGCCTGCCTTTTGTCCTCGGGCAGCGAGGGCAGCGCGTCCATCGCGTGATGATCGTAGGGGGGCGTCGTCCAGAGGATCTCGACCTTGTGCGGATCGATGCGCCCCGCCGCGAGCTCGCTCTGCCACACGAGGCTCCCGATCGCGCCGGCCTGCGCGCGCCCGTCGTGCAGCGCGGCGAGCGCCGCGAGCTCGCCGTCGGGCACGTCGCCGTGCTTTCCGATCGAGAGGTCGTGCGGCAAGAGCTCGATTTTATCGATCTCGGCGCCCGCGCGGCGCAGAAAGTAGAGCGGCAGCGCGCGCGCGTGGATCGCGTCGCGGCTCCCCACCGCGAGCACCTTGCCGCGGAGATCGGCGAGCGAGCGGATCGAGGCGTCGCGCCGGACCAAAATCTTGCTCTGAAAGTCGCGATCGATGTCGCGCATCGCCACGGTGACGCTCTTGCCGTCGGTGCGCCTGCGGACCCGGACGTGGGCGAGCGGCGAGTCGTACGCGACGTCGACGTGACCGCCGAGCAGCGCCTCGACGAGCCGCTCGTACGTCGAATAAAGCGCGAAATCGAGCACGATCCCGTGCGCGCGGCAGTGCTCTCGCATCGCCTCCCAGAGCGTGTGAACTTTGGCGTCGTAGCCGACCGCGCCGAGCAGCAGGGGGGCGTCCGTCATCATCGTGCTCCCAAGATCGGCCCACCGTACCCGAGGATCCGAGGGCTGAGAAGCGCGCCCGAACGTGCTTTGTGCTCGCGCGAGAGGCGCGCTCGCAGCTAGGCTCCCGGACGAGGTTGCGCTCCTCTCCTTCAACGCGATGTCCGCTCGCACCTGGCCGCTGCTCATCATCGCGCCCCTCGTCGCGCTCCTCGCAGCCCTCATCGGCTTCGAACGCGCCGCGCGCGCGGACGGCCCCTCCGACACACCGGGGAGCCGCGCGCTGCTCGCGGGGGAAGAGGCATCGGGGACGCCGGCGCTCGCCGAGCGCGTCGACGCGGCCGCGCTCGCGGGCAAGCGCATCCGCGCGATCGAGGTGGTCACCGCGGGCGATCGGTGGCGATCGTCGCCCGCGCTGAGGAGCGTGCGCGTAGGCGAGATCATCGGGCCCGACGTGGCCCGCCGCGCGATGCGCGAGCTGCTCGCGACGGGGAGGTTCGCGCGCGCGAACGTCGAGGCGATCCCCAACGGCGACGGCGTCACGCTCCGGGTCAACGCGCTGCCGAGGCGCATCATCACCACCATCAAGCTGAAGGGCGGCGTCCTCGACGAGCCGATCACGCTGGAGGCCGCGGACATCGGGCCCGGCGTCGAGATCGTCGCGCCGATGATCCCGGTCATCGCGGCCAAGATCGAGAAGCTCTACGCGCAGCGGGGATACCCGAGCGCGAAGGTCATCGCCGACACCGCCGACACGGACGACCCGAGCGGCGTCGTGCTCTCGCTCGAAGTAAAGCCCGGCGATCCGCGCACGGTGAGCGAGCGCGTGCTCGTGATCGATCGCCGCGTCGATCCCGAGGTGAGCGCGATCGCGCGCGGCTACCGCGTCGAGCGCGGCGCGAGGCTCGAAGAGAGCGCGCTCGTCGAGGCCGATCGCGATCTCGCCGAGGCGCTCCGCAAGAAAGGTTTTTTGCGCGCGGACGTGCGTCACCGCACGATCGACGAAGGCAAGAAGACCAAGCTCTACGTGTACGCGCTGCCCGGTCCTCGGCTCGTCCCCGCGTTCGACGGCAACCGCGCGTTCGACGCCGATCAGCTCACGGCCGCGCTCGATCTGGAGAAGTCCCCCGAGGCGCGCTTCGGCGAGCTCACCGATCGCCTCAAGGCGTTCTACGTGAACCGGGGGTTCTTCGACGTCGAGGTGAGCCTGCGCGAGACGGGCGGCGACGCGGACGCCATGCACTACCTCGCGTTCACGGTGAAGGAGCACCGCCGCGCGCGCGTCGTGCGCCGCGTGTTCCCGTGCCTCGAAGGCGAGATGACGCCGAACGAGATCGGCCGCGAGATCGACGACGTCCTCGAGACCGAGCTGCCGAGCCCGGACACGTTCTCGCCGCCCGATCCGCGCGTGATGGCCGAGGTGCTCGGATCGAAGGAGACCACCGGGGGCCGCGGCCTGCCGTTCGATCTCACGCCCGCGAGCACGTACACGCCCGACGCCTACGAGCGCGCGCTCAAGCACGTGCGCGATCTCGTCCACAGCAAGGGTTACCTCAACGCGGTCGTGGGCCCTGTCACGGTCGTGCGCCCCAAGTGCAGCCGGTCGTCGCCTGCGGGCGTGTGCGTCGAGGAGCCGCCGCCCGTCCCGATCAGCGCGCGTTGCCTCCGCGATCCGCTCGGGATCCCGCAGCCCGAGCCGCCGATCTCGGACGCGGTCACGTGCAGGCCCGACACGCGCAGAGACGTCGAGTGCTCGTCGCAGATCACGCTCCGCATCCCGCTCGCGCTCGGACCGCGCACCGTCGTCTACGACCTCGCGTTCGACGGGAACCGATCGGCCAACGAGCGCGAGCTCGCGTCGATCGCGGCGCTCCCGCTCGGCGGCCCGCTCTCCGACGCCGAGCGCGAGGCCGCGCGCGCCCGCGTGCTCGATCACTACCGGAGGAAGGGCTTCGCGTTCGCCGACGTGCGCGCCGCGGTGGAGCTGTCGCCCGATCGCACGCGCGCGCGCGTCCGCTTCTACGTGACCGAGCGCGATCGCGTGACCGTCTCGGGCTTCGTCGTGAAGGGCGCGACGCGCGTCGATCCCAAGCTCGTGCTCAAGCGCTTGTCGCTCAAAGAGGGGCGGCCGTACCAGCAGGATCTCGTGCGGCAGAGCGAGGAGCGCATCGCGACGCTCGGCGTGTTCTCGAGCGTCTCGATCAGCCTCGAAGACCCCGACGTGCCGCAGAAGCAGAAGCGCGTGATCGTGTCGGTGGTCGAGCAGACGCCGCAATACATCGAGCCGCGCATCGGCTTCTCGTCGGGCGAGGGCCTGCGCTTCGCGTTCGAATACGGCCACCGCAACATCGGCGGCAGCGCCATCTCGCTCGTCTTGCGCGTGCAGCTCGGCTACCTCTTCAGCTTCCTCGTCCCCGATCCGATCATCCGACAGAACCTCGACGAGCTGTCGGCGCTCGAGCGCTTGGAGCGGCGCAACACCATCTCCTTGGTGTTCCCCGAGATCGGCCTCGGCCCCACCGTGAGCCTCTCGCTCGACGCGATCGACATCCGCGACAACGAGCGCGCCTTCTCGGTCACCAAGGAGGCGCTCATCCCCGCGATCAACTACCGATCGCCGCGCATGGCGCCGCGCGCGTGGCCCACGCCGCTCTTCATCACGACGCAGCTCGCGCTCGCGGCCGAGTTCAACGACATCGTCATCGTCGACCCCGCGATCAAGAACAACCCGAGCCCGCTGCTCAAGGCGCCCGAGGGCAAGAGCGTCGCGGTCGCGCAGCGGATCAACTTCGTCCTCGATTTTCGCGACAACCCCATCAACGCGACGCGCGGCGGGCTCTTCACGAGCGGGCTCGAGCACGTCAACGCGTTCCCGATCGGCAACGCCGCGTTCACCAGCCATTTCCTGCGGTTCACGGGGCGCGCCGCGGGCTACTTCCGGCTCACGCAGAGGGGCATGGCGATCGCGGTGAGCGTCGCCGCGGGGTACAACCTCCAGCTCGCCAAGGACAGCGAGACGTACACCGATCGCCTCTTTTTCATGGGCGGCATCGACTCGCTGCGATCGTTCCTCGCCGAGTCGCTCATGCCCGAGGACTTCGCGCGCAAGATCCAAAAGCTCCCGCTCTCGCAGCAGGCCGAGGCCGCGACCACGTACCTCCGCGGCGGCAACTTCATCATCAACCCGCGCGTGGAGCTCAGGATCCCGATCACCGATCTGATCCACACGGGCGTCTTCCTCGACACCGGCAACCTGTGGGCGGATCCGAGCCTCATCGCAGAGAATTTCGCGTTCCGCTACGCGCTCGGCGCGGGCGTGCGCTTCGTCACGCCGATCGGCCCCATCGCGTTCGACTATGGGTTCAACCTGACGCGACGGGAGTGGGAGGACATCGGCGCGTTCCACTTCGCGATCGGACTCTTTTGAGCCGCTGGTAGAATCGCTCGCCCATACGCTACGATGGGCACGGGCTACATTTCGCGATGGACGACGAGGAGCAAACCAAAGGCGCGGGCACGAACGCGAAGCCGGGCTACGGCGGCGTCGCGGCGCCTCCCGGCGAGCCCGCGCCCGCGGGCTCACGCGGCTGGCAGGCGACCGTGCGCCTCACGTCGCCCGCGGGCACCCCCGCGAAGCGCGCGAGCCCAGCGGATTTCGGGCGCCCGCCGAGCGATCGCCCGCTCGACACGGTGTCGCCCGCGCGCACGGTCGGCGGCAAGACCGCGCGGCTCTACGTCCCCAAGCAGGAAGACAGTTGGGCGCCCGGCTTGGAGTCGAGCCCGGTCCACCACGAATTCTCGAACGACGAAGGCCCCGACAGCTTGGAGCTCGAAGCAGCCGGGTTGGCCGCGCCGATGCCGCCCGTCCCATCGCCGAAGCCTGCGCCGCCCGCGCGCGCGGGCTTCGGCACCATGAAGCTCGCGACCATCTCGTCTTCACCCGCCTCACCCGAGATGCCGCCGCCTCCGATGGATGAGCCGCGGGCGTTGCAACAACCTGCGCGCGCCGAGCCCGCTCCGCCTGCGCCGCAACCTGCGATCGCCCCCGCGCCCGCGATCGCCCCCGCCCCGACAGCGCTGCTCGACGCGGCGTCCGCGGGGCCGCCGAGCACCGACAAGGCACCTCCGTCGTTCAAACGCCCCTCCGCGGGCGGGCTCACACCCCCCTTCGACGCGACGCCGATGCCCTCGTCGTCGAGGCCTTCGCGGCGATCGGCGTCGAGGATGACCGCCGATCCGCCTTCCGTGGTGAGCGACGCGGGCGCGCTCGACGAGGGCACGGCGCTCCTCGCGCCGCTCACCATCGCGGTCGGAGCTGTGTTCTTTGCGCTCGGAGCATTCTTGGCGTTCGCGTTCGCGCGCCCTTGGGCGCAGGCGCCCGCGCAGGCGTCGGGACCGAGCGCGCCCACGGCCACCGCGACGCCCTCCCCCAAACCCACGTCCAAACAGGTCGCGGCGCCCGTCAAGAGTGATGTCCCTCAAGCCCCTACGGGCACCGTCGAGCCGCCCGCGACCGCGGTGGCGCCTCAAACCCCGCTTCCGCCGGTAAAGCCTCCTCCTGTGAACAACAAGAGCCCTGACCCCTCGCGCCGCGTGCCGGGCAACAACAGCGGGGGGCGCAGGCCCCTCCCCTTCGGGAGCCAATAAGCACGAGCGATGAAACCCACGCACGTCCTCGCCGCAGCGCTCCTCGGATCCGTGGTCCTCTCCCCGGCGAGCGCGGGCGCGGTCGATCCGCCGACCGACGCCGGCAAAGCCAAAGAGCTCTTCGACAAAGGCAACAAGGCCTATGAGGCCGGGAGGCCTCAAGAGGCCTACGTGTATTATCGTCAGGCGTGGGATCTCCAGCAGAGCTACGACATCGCGGGGAACCTCGCCGCGGCCGAGCTCGAGATCGGCAGGCCGCGGGACGCGTGTGAGCACGCCTCGTTCGCGGTCGGCAACGTGCCTCCCATGGCGACGGACAAACAACGCAAGTTCCTCCGGGGCTTGTTCGAAGACGCCAAACGCCAAGTGGCCCTCGTCACCTTCACCGTGAGCGCGGACGGCGCGGAGATCCTCCTCGACGGCAAGCGCGCGGGCGCGTCCCCCATGAAGCAGCCTTTGTGCGTCGCGCCGGGGGAGCACAAGGCCCTTGCGAGAGCGGATGGCAAGCAGGCAGAGGTGGTGTTCGTCGCCCGCCCGAACGAGTCCAAAGACATCGTGCTCACGCTCGCTGCGCTGCGCGCGGACGCGCCGCCCGCCAAGACCGTCGTCCCTCCCGCCGGGTCCTCGCCGCCTCCTCCCGCCAAGATGGAGGGTTATCTGATCGGCGGCTTCACCGTCGCAGGGCTGGGCCTCGGCGCGGGCGCGGCGCTCGCGATCGTGGCCAACATCAAGGGCGGAGAGGCCGAGAAGCAGGCCGACGCGCTGCGCTCGGGCGGCCCGAACGCGTGCGCGGGATCGTCGCCGCCCGCGGGCTGCGTGACGCTCCACGACATGCTCGCCGAGCGCGATCGGCTCTCGAACGCGTCGATGTGGGTGTCGATCGCGGCGGGCGCGGTGGGGGCCGCCACGTTGGTTGTCTGGCTGGTGCAACGATCGCAAAAGAACGTCCCCGCGGAGAAGCGCCCTCCTGTCAGCGCGGGCTTCGTCCCGGCGCCCGGCGGGGGAGGCGTCTTCATCCAAGGAGGGTTTTGACATGGCACGTCGGGTGAAGAGGAAAAAAGGCTCGTTCAGGTTGCCGCTCCCCGTCGCCGCCGCGCTGGTGGGAGCGTCCTTTGCCGCGGCGTTCGGCGCGAGCGCGGCGGGGTGCTTCGCCGCCGCGGACGACTGCGAGCTGACGCTCGGATACGGGTGCAGCGACAGCAGCACGGGCGGCGCCGGCGGCGCGGACGCGGGCAGCACGGCGAGCGTGACCAGCTCATCGGGCAGCGGCGGCGCGGGCGGAGCCGGCGGCGCGACGAGCAGCACGGGGACCATGGGCGGCGGGGGCTCGGGAGGGTGCCAAAACCCCATCGACTGCCCCTCTCCGGGGGAGGGTCCTTGTCAGCCTTATGCCACCTGCCAAAACAAGGTCTGCGGCGTCGCGTACACCGCCGGTCCGGCGCTCAACCAAAAGCCCGGAGACTGTTTTACGCGGCAGTGCGACGCCGCGGGCGTGGTGACCCTCGTGCCCGACGACAACGACGTGTTGGACGACGGCGACGCCTGCACCATCAACACGTGCTCGTCGGGAGCCGCCGTGTCCATGGTCAACGACGGGGCGCCGTGCGCCAACGGGTTCTGCACGTCGGTCAACGGTGTGGCCAAGTGCGTCCAGTGCACCCAAGCCAACATGGCCGCGTGCACGGGCGGCAAGGTGTGTGTGAGTTACAAGTGCGTCCCGGCCTCGTGCAACAACGCGCTCAAAGACGGCTCCGAGACCGACCTCAACTGCGGTGGTCTCGCGTGCCCGCCGTGCGGGGTCGGGCTCGTCTGCGCGGCTGACAGCGACTGCATCAGCGGCAAATGCGGGGCGAACCTCAAATGCGCTCCGGTCGCGTGCAACGACTTGGTGTTGAACGGCACCGAGACGGACGTCGACTGTGGGGGCGGCGGCTGCAACCCTTGCTTCGATGGTCTGAAGTGCCTCGCGCACACCGACTGCGAGAGCGTGGTTTGCGACATGGGGATTTGCCAAGCGCCGACCTGCCTCGACGGCGTCAAAAACGGCGACGAGACAGGCATCGACTGCGGCGGGCCCTGCCCCTGGGGCTGCTGACCGATTGACAAGGATCCATGCCTCGCTTCCCCGCCCTCTCCCCCTCCACGTCGTCGCTCTCCGATAGGGTCTTCAGCGCGCTCGTCGAGAAGGCCAAAGGCAGGAGCGGGCCTATTTATCCGCTCCACGTGGGCGACACGTACCTCGATCCGCTCCCCGCCGCGCGCGCCGAGGCCCAACGCTCCTCCGAATTCCCATCGCTGCACGCGTACGCGCCCGTGGCGGGCGAGCCCGATCTCGTCCGCGCCATCGTCGATCGGCTCACGAGGAGGGCGGGAGTCGCGCCGGGCGACGTGCAAATCACCGCGGGCGCGACCGCGGGGCTCAACGCGGTCGCCGCGGCCCTCTTGGACCCGGGCGACGAGGTCCTCATGCCGAGCCCCTTTTGGCCGCTCATGCGCGGGATCATCGCCATGCGCGGGGCCAAGCTCGTGGAGGTGCCGTTTTGGACCGAGCTCCCAAAATCGAGCTTCGACCCCGAACGGGCCATCGCCGAGGCCATCACCGACCGCACCGTGGCCATTTACCTGAACTCCCCCAATAACCCCACGGGCGCCGCCTTGCCCGAGGGGCTCATCGGGGCCGTCGCGAAGCTCGCGGCCAAACACGACCTCTGGGTGATCGACGACGAGGCGTATGAGGAGCTGGTCTATGGCCCTTCGCAACAACCCCTTTGGGCCGAGCCCGCGCTGCGCGATCGGGTGATCGCGGCCCACACCCTCTCCAAAGGATATGGCTTTGCCGGCGCGCGCGTCGGTTGGGTGCACGGCCCGAGCGAGGCGATGAAGGCCATCCGCGGCACGCAAACGTTCCTGTCGTATTGCGCGCCGAGGCCCATGCAGCGCGGGGCGATCCGCGCGATCCGCGAGGGCGACGCGTGGCTCGCCGAGGCCGTGCGGCTCTATCGCGAGGCGGGCGCAAAAGCGGCGTCCGTGCTCGGGCAGCCGGCGCCCGCGGGGGGAACGTTCTTGTTCTTCGACACGCGGCCTCACCGGAGGGCAGGTGAAGATCTCGAAGGCTTCTTGGAGCGGTGCCTCGCGGCGGGCCTCTTGCTCACGCCCGGGTCCGCCTCCGGCCCTGCGCATTACACCGAGTGGGCGCGCCTCTGCTTTACGGCCGTCCCCCCCAAGGACCTCGACGACGCGCTCGCGCGGCTCGCCTCGGTGCTCAGCGCCGGCCCTTGAAGCCCATCATGCCCTGAACGACCGCCTCGCTCTGCTCGGCGATGGCGTCCTGCTCCGCGACGCGGTCCGCGCAGTCCTCGCACATCTTCTTTTTCTTGCCGCCCACCACCACGGTCTTGAGCTCGTCCACCTCTTCCCCGCACTGCTTGCACGTCGCCATGAGCCGGTTCTCCTCGGGTGTGAGGGGCCGCGTTGTTGGCCCCGTCGATCGGCCGATCCTACCGTTTGTTTCGCACCCTTGGGAGGCAACATGGAGCGACGTTTTTCGTGTCGAGCCGAGATCGACGTGCCGGTCGTGACCATCGTGGACGGGTTTCGTCACGAGGGCCGGACCTTGGATCTTTCGTCGTCGGGGATGGTCTTCGAAAGGCCCAAGAGCTTGCTTTATCGCGAGCTCATCGGCCTCTGCCCCGTGGAGGTGGCGCTCCACCCGGGCCAAAAGCCGCTCCGGGCCAAGGCCCGCGTCGTCTGGACGGATCGGCGCCTCTCGGCGGTTCGATTCGTGACCATGAACGACGCGGACAAGCTCACCATCGCAGAGTACATGGACATGCGTTCGAGGCGCGGACAGCCGCTTCATTGATCGCGGCCGTTCGTTCCCGTTTACTCCTCATCTCGATTGCGCGTCAGCCCCGCGTCGTGGGGTTGCCCTTCTCGCGGTTCAGCTTGACGGCCGTTCGGATGATGGGCCCGAGCGCGGCTTTGTCGATGGCGGCGAGGCTCGTGTATTTGATGTGGCCCATCCGACCCCCTTTGGCGAGGAGCCCTTTGGGGTCGCTCATCTCGGCGCCGCGCCAGAACCCGAACGTGACGTGGGCCTTGGCGGGCTTGATGAACGCGAAGGGGCCATTGAGCTCGAAGACAGGCTGATTCCATTTGATGGAGACGGTCGCCCCGGGCTCGGTGTCCAAGACGAGCTTGACGAGCGTTTGGAGGGCCTCGGCCTGCCAGCCGGAGGTGAATTTGCCGATCCACGCGCCGACGTCCATCCCTTTGTTCGGAGAGACCTTGGCGACGGTGCGCGCGGGCTTTTTGTCGGGCGCAGCCTTCTTCTCGGGCGCAGCCTTCTTGGCCGCCGGCTTCTTGGCGGCGGGCTTGGGAGCAGGTTTAGGGGCAGCAGCCTTTGGGGGAGCAGGCTTGGGAGGCGCCGCCTTCTTGGCGGCAGGTTTGGGCGTGGCAGGCTTCTTTGCGGCCTTGGCAGCGGGCTTTGCGCTCTTTTTCTCCATGGGAGAGCAGGCTATCAAGCCCGAGAGGCGCTTGGCAAGCCGCTCTCGGGCGGACATTCCTCTTGCGGGCTTCCCTCCGCCACGCGTAGCATCCCCGCCCAATGAACAACGATTGGGCGGAGAGCGGCGCGATGGAGACGGGGCTCGCGCTGACCTTTGACGGGATCAACCTCGATGAGCAGGACGCGCTCGACATGGAGAACTTCGCGCGAGGCGTCAAAGAGCCTGCCAAAGAGGACCCTGGGGGCAAAGCGTTCGCGACGACGCCGCAGATGCGATCGCGGGCGATGTCGCCGATGGACGCGATCAGGCTCGGGCTCGCCGTGGTGGCGGGGGTCATCACCTTTATGATCGTGGGCGAGCTCAACGTCTCGCCCAACATCGGTTATCCCGCCGTCGGCGTCGCGGCCCTCTTGGGGGCCCTCGGCCCGACCATCGTAACGGCCATCCTCTCCAAGAAGGCTGAGCCCGTCAAACGGATGACCCAAGAGCGCTTCGTCATCACCGTCTCTCGCAACGAGCTCACGGTCGAGGGCGAGCGGGCGCCGCGCGTCGCGATCCCCGTCGCCGAGATCGATCGGGTGGACGGCGCCGGGAGGCTCACGGTCCGTAAAAAAGACGGCGGCGTGGTCACGCTGGTGTGCGGGCTCAAATCCAAGTTTCACCCGCCGCTCGCCGATCGGCTGAACGCGCTCCTCGCCTCGGCGCGGTGATCGCTTATTGGGCCGGCGCCTCGCCCGCCACACCGAGCATGTGCTTGGGCCGATAACCGAGCACCCGAAGGGCGTTGAGCGAGAACATCTTGAGCACGTCTTGGTAGCTCCTGCCCCGCGCGCGCAGCGCCGCCGCGAGCCTCGGCAGGCCGCCCGCGTCCTCCAGGCCCTCCGCGGGCGTAATCCCACCATCGAAGTCCGACCCGATGGCGATGTGGTCAATCCCGGCCACGCGGATGATGTGATCGACCTGCTTGATGACGTCGACCAGCGTGACGCTCCCGCCGTCGGAGACGAAGGGGCCATGAAAGTTGACCCCCACCACGCCCCCTGTCTGAGCGATGATGAGGAGCTGATTGTCCGTCAAATTGCGCGGGCTCGACGCGATCGCACGAGCGTTGGAGTGCGTGGCCACGATGGGCGCGTCGTACTTCTTGGCGATGGGCACGAGATCGGCGAACGTCGCGTCGGAGACGTGCGACACGTCGATGAGCGCGCCCTTTTGATAGACCCGCTCCGCGAACGCCTTGCCCTTCTCGGTGAGCCCGAACGTGACCTTGGCCCCCGTCGCCGACGAGGCCAATTCGCTGTTCTTGGCGTGACAAGGGCTCACGAGCCGGAGGCCGCGATCGATGAACCTGTCGATCTGCGTGATGTCCTCGGCGAAGGCGCCCGCGCCCTCGATGGACAAGAACGACGCGATCTTGCCCTCTTTGGCCTCCCGCGCGGTGAGCGGCAGGAAGGCGGGCGACTCCGCGACGATGGCTTGGATGGTGGCGAAGATGGCGTCCGCGTCGGCGATGGTGGCCGGCGTCTTCTTGCCAGGCAGCTTGTCGGGGAGATAGATGGGGAACACCACGCCCCCATAAGCACCCTTGGTGAGCGCGTCGACCCGCGCGTGCCCCTCGGTCAACGCCCTGCTCTTGCCCTTGAAGTGGACCTGCCATGGGATGTCCACGTGCAAATCGACGACGGCGATGGGCGGATCCTCGGGCGGCTGGCCGTGCGTCGCGAGCGAGGTCGTGAGGCCGAGCGCCAGGATTGACGTCATGAGCGCGCGCCCACCCCCTTTGCCCATAACCCCTCTCACGCGGCCAAGAAGCCGATCAGGAAGCCTACCCCCAAACACACAGCGCCGACCACGCCGACGACCCACCACGGCGCGCCTTTACCGCCGCTCCCCACCACGGGCACGTGCGGCATCGTCTCTTGGATCGGCGGCATCCCGAGCGGCCTTTGCTGGCTCACGTGGGTCGGGATCCCGCCTTGGCCGTGGAGCGGCGGGGGCGGCGCCGAAGGCACCGTGACGGCCGGACGCGCGGCGCCCGCGGGCGGAGCAGGGGTGTATCCGCCCATCCCCGTGACAGGGCTTTGCGGCACCGTGGCCGCGATGCCCGGCGGCGTCTTGCTCTGGAGCGGCGGGAGATGAGGGCTCTGCTGCGACGGCAGCGGCGGCAACGCCCCTTGCGGCATGGCCGTGATCGGGATGGTGGCGTTGGGCCCGGCCAAGCTCGGTTGCGGCGCGCGCGCGGCGGGCGGCGAATGAGCGGGGGATTGCGCGGTGCCATATCCGCCGGGCGAAGGAGCGGTGTTGGCCGGCGGGACCTGGGATGGAGACGCGCCGCCGCGGAGCGTCGTGGTCATCGCCTGCGCCATCTCTTCGGCGGTCTGGAAGCGCTGCGCAGGCTCCTTGGCGAGCGCCTTGCGGATAAACGGCCCCCACGACGCGAACTGCGGCACGACCTGCTCGATGGGCTTGACCTCCTCGGTGAGCACGCTCGTGAGCCGCGCAAACTCGTTGTCTGCGGGGAACGGCGGTTTGCCCGTGAGGAGCTCGTAAAAGATGGTGCCAATGGCCCAAAGGTCGGTGCGCGCGTCGACCGCCTTGGAGTTCTTGATCTGCTCCGGGCTCATGTACCCGGGCGTGCCGAGCAAGACGCCGGTGCGCGTCTTTTGGCCCATGCCGCCCACGAGGTCCATCACCTTGGCGATGCCGAAGTCGAGCACCTTGGCTTGAAATTGCCCGCTCGCGTCGCGCACGAGGAAGATGTTGTCGGGCTTCAGATCGCGATGAATGATGCGCTTCGTGTGCGCGAGCGCGAGCGCTTGGAGCACACCCTGCAAGAGCGCGACGGCCTGCGCGGGCGGGAGCGTCTGGCCTTGATCGGTGTACGACGCGAGCGGGCTGCCCTGAAGGAGCTCCATCACGAGGTACGGCGTGCCGTTCTCGGCGGTGGCCGCCTCATACACCTGCGCGATGTTGGGGTGCTGGAGCGCGCGGTTGGCCTGCGCTTCGGTGAAGAAGCGATGGAGCACCTGCTCCTCTTGCACGTACTCCTGGTGCAAGAGCTTGATCGCGCGCTTGCCTTCGCCGCGCGTGCTGTCGGCCTCGTAGACGGCGCCCATCCCGCCTTCGCCGAGCAGCCGGATGAGCCTCCATCGGCCATTGAGGACTGCGCCGACCAGTTGCTCCGAAGGATTGCCCGCGGTCACGACGGCACTCTATCCCGCTCAGTCGTGGATGTACACGATCGTGCCGGTCCGCGTGACACCGTGCCACCCCTCGGGCAAGTGAGGATCGGTGAACCGAAAGAGCCACGCTGCATCACGCGGCGAGAGGTTCACGCATCCATGGCTCTTGACCCTGCCAAAATCGTCGTGCCAATACGCGGCGTGCAGCGCGTAACCCTCGTGGAAATACTGCACGAAGGGGACGTCACGCAGGTCGAACGGGTCAGCGGCCTCGCGCCCGTTCATCGTCACCGCGACGTGCTTCTCGTAGATCGTGAACGCGCCTCGCACGGTCGCGTGCGTCGTCGCGGGATCGCCCGTGCCGCCCACGCCCGTCGAGACGAGCGTCGCGTAGACGGGCGTCTCGCCTTCCCACGCCACGAGCGTCTGTCGCGGGATCGAGACCTCGATCCATTTCTTCCCTTCGCGCGCCCACGCGGGCGGGTGCCGCATCGCCTTCACCATCACCGCGAGGCTCGCGGGGATGAGCGATCCGTCGCGCGCGACGAGGTAACGCACGCCTCCCTCTTCGCGCTCTTCGCCGGTCACCGCGACGGCCTCGCGGAACCCGATCGCGCCGCCCGGCGTGAGCCCTCGCGGGCCTCGGATCACGCGGTATCCGCCGTGCCTTCGGAGGAACGCGATCGGCAGCCCCACGCCTTCGAGCTCGACGCCTCGGAAGGTGCTGCGCACGACCGGCCGCGTGCGATCGAGCGGCACGAGCTCGAGCGACGTCGTCACCCCGTAGCGACGCCCTCGATGCTCCAGCGTCGAGAGGAGCGCGAAGCCCGATCGCGGTCGCGCGCGGCCGAGCGAGACGCGATCGCCGCGCCACGGCGCGTTGCCGAGCTGCACGCTCGGGTTGCCGGGCAAGAGCCACGACGGGATGGATGGGTCCGTGGCCCCGCGCGCAGACTCTTGGCTTCGCTCGGGCTCGAAGCGAAGCGTGTCCCAAAGATCGGGGAGCTTCGCGTAGAGCGGCGGCGGGGGCGCGCGCGAGAGGACGTAGTCGTACGGGAGATCGTCGAGCTTGGGTCGCTGCGCGGTCGCGGTGACGACCGGGTGATCGAGATCGAGCGAGGCCATCGCGCCGACGCACACGAAGCCGCGCGGCTCGACGCGGTACCACCCGCCCGGGCAACGCGGGCCCGCGGTCGCGGGCGCCTCGCTGCGCTTGATGATCGCGCCCGCGCGGAGGTAGCCGATGCGCGTCTTGGCCCACCGGGGCTCGTCGTAGATGGGGGTCTCGATCGCTATGCTCGCGAGCTTCGCGAGCATGGCGTCGCCAAGCGCGACGGTCGCGCCCGCGTCGCCGAGCATGGTGGAGGGGTCGGGGAGGTCGCGCTGCGCGCTTGGCCTCGGGAGCGCGATCGCGTCCTCGCGGGGACGGGCCGAAGGCGGATCATTCGGCAGGCCGCAGCCCAAGCTCGAAGCGAGCGCGGCGAACAAGCCTGAAATCCGGTGTCGTGAGGTCGTTGCGTTCTCCTGCGATCCGCCGCTAAAGTAGGGACCTCGCGGCCCGGACCAACGTATGTGGAAGCTGACGATCGAGGACGACGAAGGCAAACAAACCGTTCTGCCTCTCGCGCAAGAGGAGTACGGCATCGGACGCGGTGAAGCCAACGCCGTTCGTCTAACGGACCGCAACGTCTCGCGTAACCACGCGACCATCAAGAAGAACGGCACCGGTTGGATCCTCAAGGATCACCAGAGCTACAACGGCACGTACGTCAACAGCGCGCGTGTCGTCGGCGAGTCGCCGCTGAAGAGCGGCGACGTGGTGAACCTCGCCGACTACCGGATGGAGCTCGTCGACGAGGCGACGGCGACGCCCGGCGTCTCCGCGGTGCCCGCCGAGTTCGCGGTCAAGCCCGTTCATCAGCGGCCCAACCGCCTCATCATGGTCGTGGGTCCGGCGCCCGGTCAGGAGTTCCCGCTCGACGGGTTCAACCACATGACCATCGGGCGCTCGGAGGAGATGAACATCTCCGTCAACCACAGCTCGGTGAGCCGCCTCCACGCCGAGCTCTTCTCGCTCGGCGGCGGTCGCTTCGAGATCATCGACAAGGGCAGCGCGAACGGCATCCGCATCAACGGCGTCGAGCTGAAGCGCGGCATCTTGGAGGCGGGCGACGCGCTCGAGCTCGGCGACGTGCGCTTCCGCTTCGTCGGCGCGGGCAAGGTGTTCCGCGCGCCGATCGATCAGTCGCAGCAGCTCGCCGCGGTCGCGACGCTCAAGAGCGACGAGGCGAAGGCCAAGCGCCTCCGCCTCATCTTGGGCGTCGCGGGCGCCGCGATCTTCCTCGCGATCGCGGGCCTCATCGGCTTGCTCGTGTTCACCGGCGACAAGACCGTCACCGTCAACGGTCGCACGGTCAAGGTCACCGCGGACACGCCGCAGGCGCTCAAAGAAGCGGTGCAGCTCCTCGGCAAGAAGGACTACGAAGGCGCGCACAAGAAGGCGCTCGAGGTCCCCGAAAACTCGCCCGCGCGCGACGAGCCCGCCTTCAAAGACGTCGAGGGCGCGTGGGCCGATTGGATGTTCACGCGCGTCGACGAGGCGAGCGATCGCAACGAGAAGAAGCGGCTCCTGCGCGAGATCACGGCGACGCCCAGCGTCGATCCCGAGCGGCGCACGAAGGCCGCGGCGATGCTCAAAGACATCGAGGCCAAGGAAGCCAAGGAGGCTGAAGAGGCGAAGGCTCGCGCCAACCCGGGCCCTGTCGGCACGGGTCCGCTGCCCACGGCGAGCGCGACCGCGGCGCCCGGCTCGACGGTCATCGTCGTACCCAAGGGCACGCAACAAGCGCCGCCCGACGAAGAGGCGCTGCGCAAGGCGCTCGAGCCCAAGATGAACTCGGGTCGCGCGAGCCTCGACGAGCTGAAGATGCTCAAGGCGATCTGCTCTCACCTCGGCAACCGCCAGTGCCGCGACAGAGCGGCCGCGGAGATCCGCAAGAAGCTCGATCAGCAAAACTGATCCGCGCGATGAGATGAGCGCGTCCGAGAACGAGCCCGCGCCCGATCCGCCCGAGCGATCGCTCGACGCGCAGAACGGGCTCGTCTCGCGCTCAGCAGGCGCGATGCTCGCGCTCGCGGTGCTCGTCGCGGTGCCGTACGCGATCCCGGGCCTCGCGCGCTTTCGTCTGCTGACGCCGCTGCCCGAGGGCAAGGGGCTCGTGCTCGCGCCGAGGCCCGCGGTGAGCGCGGCGGCGGCCGCGAGCGTGGGTGAGACCAAGCTCGTGATCGAGACGCGCGAAGAGAACGAGCTGCGTCAGCCCGAAGAGGTCGCGCTCCCGCCGGCCGCCAAAGAGGTGGTGCTCCCACCGGGGGCCGTCACCGAAAAACAGAAGGCGCCCAAGTCGATCGAGGACGTGAAGGGCGAGGCGCTCCACGCGTTCTTCGCCAAGCTCGCGGCGGCCGAGCGCAAGGAGGCGAAGGCCGTCGCGCGCATCACGTATTACGGCGACTCGATCGTCGCGAGCGACTTCGTGACCGCCACGCTCCGGCGCCGCTTGCAGAAGCGCTTCGGCGACGCGGGCCACGGCTTCATGTTGCTCGCGAACGCGTGGCCCGGGTACTTCCACAACGACGTCACGCGCTTCGCGGCGCCGGGGTGGGCGGTGAGCCGTGTGGTCGGACCGTTCGCCAAAGACGGGCTCTACGGGCTCGGCGGCGTGTCGTTCCGGTCCGAGGGGCCGGGCGTGTTCTCGCGCTTCGGGACGGCCAAAGAGGGCAACTACGGCCTCAAGGTCTCGCGCTTCGTCTTCGACTATTTGAAGCAGCCCGACGGCGGCACGTTCGAGATCAAGCTCGACGGCGCGGTCAAAGAGACCATCGACACCAAGGCCGACAAGGCCCACGCGGCGTACGCGACGTACGAGGTGCCCGACGGCGCGCACGAGCTGGAGGTGCGCGCGCTCTCCGGCAACGCGCGCGCGTTCGGCGTGTGGATGGAGCGCGACGAGCCGGGCGTCGTGCTCGACGCGATCGGCATCCAAGGCTGCCGGATCCGCTTCCTCGATCAGAGCGACGACGCGCACTTCGCCGAGCAGCTCAAGGCGCGTGATCCCTCGCTCACCGTGTTTCAATATGGGATGAACGAGAGCGAGGATGGAGAGCTCTATCCGCTCGACCAATACGAGGCCACGATGAAGGCCGTCTTGGAGCAGGTGAAGAGGGCTTTGCCCAACGCATCATGCCTGCTCGTGGGGCCCATGGACCGGTCCGACAAGCGCGGAGACAGCTTTCGGAGCAGGCCTGTCGTGCCCAAGCTCGCGACGATCCAGCGCAAGGTGGCGGCCGAGGTGGGGTGCGCCTTCTTCGACACGCTGGGCGCGATGGGCGGCTTTGGCGCGATGGAGATTTGGTATAAGCGCGGGTTGGGAGGGGCCGATTTGGCCCACCCGTCGAGCGCGGGCGCCGAGGTGCTCGGCAATTGGGTGTATCTGGCGTTGATGGAGGCGTACGAGGCGTATCGAGCGAGGGGGATTAAGCCCTGATCCGAATCATCACGTGTGCGCGGAGCGCTCGCGGGCGCGCTTCCGCGCTTGCACCTCGGGTGACTCGGCGACGGCCATGCCCACGAGGCGCAGCCCTTCGAGGAAGTGTTTGGCGCCGATCCGCACGAGCTCCGGGCTCGCCTCGCCGACGTCGGGATACCCTCTGCCATCCGCGCTCGGCGTGACGCGCTCCCAATTGGCGAAGAGCTTGCCCCAATCGCTCTCCAAGACAGGCGCCATCTTCTCTTTGGCGTAGCGCGGGTACCAGAACATGTCGTGATACGTGACCGACGCGACGTAGGCCCAGGGCGCGAGCCAGGTCTTGAGCGACCACTCGATAGGCTTCTTGAGCGGCCCCCAATAGATACGATGTTGGTTGCGCGAGGCGAACGTCATCTCCTTGAAGGGACCGTCGAAGTTCCAATTCTCGTTCGCCGCGTCCACGTCGCCGACCAGCTCGATGTCGCGCACGTCGCCCGTGCCGAGGCCCAAATCGTGGGCGAGCCGCACGAACTTGAGGTCTCGGAGCGGGTCAAAGCCCATCAGCTTTCCGGCGAGCGCGTCGATGGCGACCTGATCCGAAGAGGCCAAGAGCACGTTCTTCACATGAGGGATCATGCAGCGCGGGCCGGGCCCGTCGCCCGCGAACGTGCCGTCCATCACCGCGAAGACGCCGCGGTGGATCTTCTTTTGGATCATCAAGAGATCGACGAGCGTCTCGTGGATGACAGGGTGCGTCCAGTGCCGGTGCTCGTTCAGGAGGCCGCCGAACGCGTTCTTCATGGCGCCTGTCGTGGTGGTGAAGATATGAGTCTTCACCGTGGGCAGGTGGATGATGTTCTCGCCGATGAAGCGCTTGGGGATGCTGAAGCCGTTCGGATAGACCTCGTTCAAACAGAGGAACTTCTTGGTCAGGTCGCCGACCGCCTCGCGCACGTCGATCCACTCCTCGCCTTCGTAGAGGTGGACGTTGCGGAGGCCGTGCGCCTCGACCACGTTGATCTGCTTGTTCTCCCGCTCGCCGAGGTGCGCGTCGATGACGACCGTGCGGTTGTGGCAGGCGTGGATGAGGTCCTTTTGATAACCATCCTTCTGCATGGCCCGAATCACACCTTCGAGCTGCCAAGGCGTAGTGGACGATCCGGGGTAGAAGAAGTGCCACGAGATGTTGACCTTGAGCCCGGTGTCCGCGCTCTTGTCGACGACCTCTTGATACCCGGCGAGGTTCATCACGCGGTGGTAGTCCTCGAGGACCGTGGCGGGCGACGTTCGAAGGATGGCGACCTTGGACTTCGGCATGGCTTCCCCCTTTAGCCGAGCTCTCCGCTCCTTGCACGACGCAAACGAGGGGTTTTGGTGGAGCGCGCGTGGAGCTTCAGGGCTTGTACGGCGGGCTGTACCCAGGCCGTGACAACGTGTGCGCCGAGAAAAAAGCCGCGAGCGCGGCGAGCGCAGGCTCGGTGCGCGCGGGATCTTTGCCGTAGAGGTTGTCGAGCTCGCCCGGATCGCGGCCGAGATCGTAGACCTCGACCACCTTGCGCCGCTCGTCCGTGATCACCTTGAGCCCCGACGGCGTGTAGAGCGCGCGGCGCAGGCGCCCCTCGGCCGCGAGCGGGCGCGTGAGGCTCGCGCGCTTGCCGGCGAGGAGCGGCGCGAGGCTCTGGCCCATGAACGACGCGGGCGACGGCACGCCGAAGACGTCGAGGATGGTCGGACCGAGGTCGATGAGGCCGACGGGCTCGTCGATCTGCGCCCGCGCGACGCCCGCGCCGCGCACGAGGAGGGGCACGCGGAGCAGCTCCTCGTAGAGCGTCTTCGTGTGCTGATACGTCTCGTGCTCGCCGAACGCCTCGCCGTGATCCGACGAGACGATGAGCACGCCGCGCGTGGGAAAGCGCGCCTTGAGGAGCCTCCACACGCGCGCGACGTGGCTGTCCGCGACCGCGACCTCCGACAGATACTTTTGATGCTCGGTGCCGTCTTTTCGGCCGCGATCGTAGGGGGCGTGGGGCTCGGTGAGGTGCACGAACAAAAACGCGGGCTCGTCGCTCACGCGGCGCAGCCTGTCGAGGAGCGGATCGATCATCTGCTTCGCGGCCGCGTGCCTGCGCCCCTCGGGGATCACGCGCTGCTCCTTGAAGCCGCGCGCCACGCCGAATTCGGCGGCGAGGAAGTTGATGCTGCAATAGCTCGCGGTCATCACGCCGCGGTCGGTCAAGAGCTGGGGAAAGCGGACCGACGTGTCGTCCGCGGCGTACGCGAAGCGCGTCGATCCCACGCCGTGCATCGACCAATGGAGCTGCGAAAAATACCGGCTCGTGAAGGCCGCCGTGAGCGAGACCGCGGTCTGGCTCCCGGGCGCGATCGCGCGCGTGAAGAAGGCCCCTTCGCGCTTCATCTCGGTGAACGTGGGGAACATCGCGTCGTTCGCCGGATCGCCGATCGCGTCGGCGCGCAGCGCGTCGATCGTGATGAGCACCACCACCGGGTTCTTGTCGAGGAAGGGCGGCGTCATGGGCGGCGAGGGATCGAGGCCCTCGCGATCGCGGAGCCACTCGGCCGCGATGCCCGCGCCCTCGGGCGACGCCGTCGCGCGCGGCACGCGCCAGAGCGCCGTCGCGAGCGCCCACGGGGCGATCGCCGTGGGGTTCCGAAACAGCTCGAAACGAAGGCGATTCGGGGGCGGCACGACGAAGCTCGCGATCGCCGCGATCGCGATCGCGAGGAGCCCGTAGCGGCGCGGAGGCGCGCTGAGCACGAGCGCCGCGCGTACGGCGAGAGGCGCGATCGCAGCGCCCATCAAGGTCGCGCCGCACCACGCGATGACCCCGTGGATGCCGAAGTAATCGTCGCGGTAAAAGCACATGTCCACGATCACGCCCGCGATCGCGATCACGATCGGGATCACGCGAAGGATCGGCCTCCGGCAGAGCGTGATCCCGATGAGGTAGATGGCCGGGCACGCCATGCCGGCGAGCAGCGTGAACGCTGCGTAGAGCGGCGTCTCGAAGCGACCCTCGAAGAGCACCAGCGCTTGCCGGTTCATGTCGAGCCCCACGGCCGTGCGCATGACCGCGACGCCGAACGCGGTGTACAAAGCGAGCGCGATCCCCGTCAAAAGAAGCCTCTTCGACGAAGGCGCGCGATCGACGATCGCGTGCCCGAGCGCGAGCGCCGCGCCCTGCACCATGCCGAGGCCCAAGGTCTGCGCGACGTGCCACGCGAGGTGCGCCGCGCGCAGGCCGAGCCCCTCGTGCGGGCGCGGGACCGCGACCACGATCGAGACGACCTCGATCAGCGCGAGCGCCAAATACCCCGCGGATTGCCCTGCGATCGGCGACCACCAAGGCAGCGGAGGCGACGGGGCAGGCGCGGGTTTGGGCGGCGCTTGCGCGGCGGGCGCTTGCTCGGAGGGCGGGAGGGCAGGCTCGTCAGGCGCGGCGGGCGCTTGATCGGCAGGCTCGCTGGTGATCTCCGGGTCCGCCATCGGGGCTGACAACGTAGATCAAATCATCAGCGCTTCGCGGTCGTTTGTGGCGCGGGCCGCGGCGGGATCGATCGGCGGAGCACCGCGCGGCGGACCCCTTTGAGCGCGTGGGTGGGCGCAAAATCGAGGGCCATCGGATCACGGGCCGTGACCTCCTCGCGGCGCGCGAGGAGCGCGTCGGCCGCGTCGCGCTCGCCGAGCGATCCGAGCACGGAGGCGTGTGATCGCAGCGTCGCCGCGGCGATCGTCGCGGTGGGCGCGTCCGGCACGGCGGACCGCGCGAGCGCGTCGAGCACGCGCCGCCACGCGACGAACGAGGCGTTCCCCGCGAGCTTGCGATCGGATGGACCGAGCGGCTCGGGGGCGAACGAGAGCCACAAGCCCGCGACGTTCACGTGCGAGAGCATGCGCTTTTGCCAGCCCGGCTCGTATTCGATCAAGAGCGGCCTCCGATCCGCGAGCGTCGAGAGCGTGAGCTCGCTCGGCTCGCCGGTGAGCGCGAACGATCGGAGCAGCGGCTCGACCTCTTCGCCGCCCGCGAGGAGGCTCGCGGCGACGCGCCCACGGCCGAGCAGCGGCGCGGGGATGATGAGCACATCGGGGCGCTCGCCCCGCGTGAGGCGCGCGGCCCAAAGACGAAACGCGAGCGACGGCGATCGCACGAGCACCGCGGCGTTGGGAGGCGCCGCGCCGAACGCCTCGTCGGTCCACGTCTCGGCCGCGAGCTGCTCGCTCCGATCCGTCGCGTAGCCTGCTTCTTCGGACGTGAGCGCCGCCAAGATCGCGTGGAAGACCACGAGCAGCGCGGCCGCGGCGCGCGAGAGCGGGATCTTCGCCAGCATGAGCCGCGCGACCACCTCGTGAACGCCGAGCGCGGACGCCGCGGCGATCGCCGCGATCGCGAGCGCGCGCAGGGCCGTGAGCGGATCGGCCGAGAGCACGCCCGCCGCGCGCGCGGGCAGGAGCGTGTCGAGCGCGACCAGCGCGACGAGCGGCGCGATGAACGGGCGCGTCTTCGATCGCACGATCGCGGTGGCCGCGCCGAACGCCGCCATCCCCAGCGAGACGAGGCCGACCTCGCGCGTCCACGCGGCGAGCGCCGTCGTGCGCGCGCCGGCCGCGTCCGCGCCGGTCAAGCTCGTGGCCGAGATCGCGCGGCCGAGATCCATCCACGCGCGCGGCGCGAGGGGCCGGAGCGCGAGCGGCGCGAGGAGCAGCGCCGCGATCACGATCGCAGCCAACATCGCGCCGATCGCGATCTCGGTGCGAGGCGGGCTCACCGGCCGCCGGACGCCGTCGAGCCTCCGCGCGAGCGGGATGAGCGCCACCATCACCACGATCGCGAGCGCCGCGGGCGGGCTCTCGGCGAAGGCCAAGCCGGTGAGCGCGCCGAGCCCGAGCCAGCCGCGCGGCGTGATCGAAGGCGGTGGATCGCCTTGTTTTTGGCCCTCCGGGAGCAGCGCGCGCGAGGCGAGCGCGAACGCCGCGAGCGCGACCGTGACCGCGATCATCGCGCCGCCGCCGACCGTGCCCTCGCGCTGCCACGTCGGCGAGAGCGACGTGGTGAGCGCCGCCAACGCGGCGAGGATCGCGGCGAGGCGAGGCGCAGGGCGCGCGGCCGAGAGCGCGCGGTGGACGATGGAGAAGAGCAGGCGCGACGCGAACGCGAGCGCGATCGCCGATCCCAGCGCCGCACGAAACGTCCTCGATCCGAGGGGCACGAGCGAGAGGGTCTGCGCGGCGAGCGTCGAGAGCGCGCCGCCCACGTTCACGGCGACGAAGCCGAGGTCGCGCACCGCGGGCAAATCGTCGCGCCATTGGCCCGACGAAGCGGCGCGGCTGAGCGCCATACCGAACGGGATCGCCGCCGAAAGAAAGGCGAGCGCGCGCGTGAGGAGCCCACCGCGATCAGCGCTGTCCGTTCGAGCCACGGTGCCGGAGTGCCAGAGGCACGGCGAACGGGCCAAACATTTGCCGTATCGTAGGGGCCTCGGAGGGCATGAAGGATGGCAAAGGCGACGTGGAACGGAGCGGTGATCGCGGAGAGCGATCGCTTCGAGGTGGTCGAGGGCAACGTGTATTTCCCGCCCGAGGCGCTCGCGCGTGATCGCGTGAAGGAGAGCGCCACGCACACCGTCTGCGGGTGGAAGGGCAAGGCCAGTTATTACGATGTGGTCGTGAATGGGGAGGTCAACAAGGATGCTTGTTGGTATTACCCCGATCCGCTCCCCGCGGCGGCCAAAATCAAGGGGTTTGTCGCGTTTTGGAGGGGTGTCGTCGTAGAGCGGTGAGGGCGGTTAAACCCCCTTCACACCCGCTTTGCGGAGGCGGCCCAAGTCCTCTTCGGAGAGGGGCATGGGCTTGGGCTTGCCGCCGTCCGAGAGGTCGCACGACGAGACGATCTTGGGCCGGAAAATCCCGGGCCACGACACCTCGCCGTCGGCCGAGATCCACCACACCTCGTTGCGCGGCAGCGCCAAGCGGGAGTGCTCCAGGTTGCCGCTCTCGTCGACGCGGGGCTTGAGCTGTTTGATCTCGGCGTCGGTCACGGGCAAGACGTGCAGGTAGATCTTCTCGCTGCCTTTGTAGTCGCCCTTCACGCCTTGGCTCGATCGCCCACCGTGCTCGACGTCGAAGTCGTACGACTCCACCACGTAATAGGCCATGCGATCGTTCTACACGAGCGGGCGCGTGAAAGGTATCGTGGCCTCTCCCATGTCCCCTTCGCGCTTCGTCGTTCCGCTCGCGATCGCGCTCGCCCTCACCGGCTCAGCGCCGCGCGCGATGGCGCAGACCAACGACGAGCTCACGGCGGCGCGCCAGACCTTCATCGAGGGCAAAGAGCTCGAGAAGAAGGGCAAGTGGACGGAGGCGCTCGAAAAATTCCAGAAGGTCGCGGCCGTCAAAATGACGCCGCAGGTGCGCTTCCACGTCGCGCTCTGCGAAGAGAACTTGGGCAAGCTCGTGTCGGCCGCGCGCGGCTTCGAGCTCGCCGCCGAAGAGGCCAAGCTCGCGGGCTCGTCCGCCGCCGAGGTCGCGCAGAACGCGCCGGTGCGCGCCGCTGCGCTCAAGAAGCGCCTCGCGTCGCTTCAGCTCACGATCAAAGGCAAGCTCTTTACCTCCAAGATCTTCATCGACGACGCAGCGCTCGGCAAAGGCGCGACCGACGCGCCGATCCCTATGGATCCGGGCGCGCACGTGATCGAGGTCAAGAACGAGAAGGGCAGCTCGACGTTCCGCAAAGAGCTGACCTTGGCCGAGCAGGCTTCCGAAGCGATCGAGCTCACGATCGACGACGCGGATCCCGGCGCAAAGAAAGACGGCGGCAGCGAGCCTCCCGCCTTCGTGCTCGTGCCGCCCTCGCGCGCGCCCGTCTACGTGGCCGGCTCCATCGGCGCGGCGTCGCTCGTCGCCGCGGGCGTGCTCTACGGCCTCAGCGCGGGCACCATCGCGCAGGTCAAAGAGACGTGCAAAGACCAAGAGAACCTCACCGGGTGCGACCCGAGCATGCAGGCGACGGCCGATCAAGGCCGGCTCTACGGCACGCTCGGCACCGTGATGGTCGGCGTGGGGGCGGCCGGCGTCATCACCGCCGTGACGCTCTACTTCGTGATGAAGCCCAAGAAGGTGCCCGCGAGCGGCGCTCCCGCGCCCGCTGCGCCTCCGCCCAAGGCGTCGTTCTGGGCGCTCCCCGGGAGCGCGGGCGTCGCGGTGAGCGGCTCGTTTTGAGCTAGTTTCGCGCTGCTTCGTAGGTCCAACGCGCGGTGATCCAGAGCGTGCGGCCGGGCAGCGGGAAGCCCAAAAAGTCGCTCACGGGCAAAGGCACGCTCGTCCTGAGGAGCTCGGACTTTACGTATTGCACGCGCAGATCGAAGAGGTTCTCGACGTCGATCGCGACCTTCAATCCACGGGTGCCCGGCACCGCGAGCGACGCGCCCGCGCCGTGCATCACGCGCGCGGGGAGCCCCAAACCACCCTGCGTGAAGAGCGCGGTGCCCGCGACGACGTCGAGCCCGTAGCGGATCCCGAACGGCCCGGCGCGGTACGACGCGTCGTACGCGAGATCGTGCGCGGGCCTGCCGGGCAAGGGCTTTCCGAGCACGAGCGGATCCTCGCTGCGATTCTCGGTGTGGAGCGCCGTGTAGCTCACCTGCATGACGATGCCCCGCGCCGCGAGCGAGGCGCTCACCTCGGCGCCCAGGATCCGCGCGCGCGCGACGTTCACCGCGCGGAACGTCGCGCGGCCCTGCGGCACGAACGTGATGAGGTCGAACGCTTCGCTCTCGAAGCCCACGACCTCGTACGCGAACGCGACGCCGCCCGCGCGGATCGCGCCCGCGAGCCCGAGATCGAACGACGCGGATCGCTCGGGCAAGAGGCCGGGATCACCGACGAGCGACGCGCCGTCGCCGTACAGCTCTTGGAAGCTCGGCGGCCTCGCGAGCGAGCCCGCGTGCGCGCTCAGCACGGCGGCCTCGTGCAAGCGCAGCGACACGCCCGCGTGCCCGGTCGGGTACGCGCCGGAGGACGGGCGCGCGCCTTCGGGGCTTTGGTCCCTGCGCGCGTCGACGCGGAGCGAGGCCGCGGCGCTCAACCACGGTTTCGGCTTGAATTCCAGGTCGGCGCCGATGCCTCCGGCCACCCGCAGCCCGGGCTCGCTCGCGATGAAGCGCACGCCTTCGATCGGGATGAAGCGCTCGATGCGGCCGTCGGCGATCGCGCGCACCATGAGCGAGGGGATGGGCCGGAGCGTCGCGCCCACGAGCAAACCGCCCGCTTCGATGCGGCTCTTGACCGAGGTCGAGCGCGTGGGGTCGAGCTCGTGATCGGGGTCTTCGAGGTTTGACGTCTCGCGCCGGCCCCACGCCGAGACCTTCACAAAACCCTTGGTTCCGGCTCGAATTGACGCCTCTACGCCGGCCACGATCCGCGATCGTTCGAGCGACACGGAGCGGTACGGCGCGCGCGCGTCGCCGGGCACTCCTTGCCTCCGAACCTCGCCGAGCACGAGGCCCGTGATCGATCCCCACGGCCTCTCGACCGCGACGCGCTCGATCGCGCCGACCGACCTGACCCACGCGTTTCCCCTTGGTTTGTCGGTGATTTTGCCCGTCGCGAGATCGCCGAGCGAATACGTGAAGTCGCCGTCGCTCCGCGACGCGAAGAAGCCCGCGCCGAGGTCGACGTCGCCGACGCGCCTTCGATCGCCGAGCCGGAGCTTCTGCGTGCCGAACGATCCGAGCGCGGCCCACACCTCGGCGCGATCGCCCGAGGCAGGCGAAGGCGGCTCGATCGCGAGCACGCCGCCGAGGTAGCCCGTGGTGCCGAGCCACGACGGCGCGAAGCCCCGGTACACCTTGAAGCTCGCGCCCGGCCAGAGCGGCAGCGCGCCGAGATCGATCGACGGATCGGCCGCGCCCACGAGCGGGATGCCGCCGAGCGTCACCGCGACCTGCGACGACGCCGAGCCGCGCACCGAGATCGACGCGAACGCGCCCTCGGCGCCGAGCCTGCGCACGTGGACGCTGGGGAGCGACGCCAAGATCGAGGCGGCGTCGGTCGGGGCGCGCGGCGAGCTATCGTCCGAGGCTCGCGAGACGAAGGCAGGGGCCGAGTCCCCGCGCACGACGACCTCGATGGGCTCGTCGGCGGCGGCGCGTTGGGAGAGCGCGATCCCCCCCAAAAAAGCCGCGATCGTGCTCAGCCTGGGCGCCACGAAAGAGCCCTTACTCGCGGCTCTCGGGGGGAGCGAGGCCCCTTTGATCCCCGCGCGCATACCTCGCTTGGCCCTGCGATCCAGGGTAGACTCGCGGAAATGCCTCACGTCGGCTGGTCTTCGTACGTCATTGGTATTCTTGGTCTCGCGCTCTTGATGGTCGTCCACGAAGCCGGGCACTTCTTCGTGGCCCGCGCCTTCGGGATGCGCGTCAACAAGTTCTCGATCGGCTTCGGCCCCACGTTCTTCAAGATCGAGCCGATCGAAGGCTATTTCTGGTTCACCACGGCGGCGGGCCGCGTGCGCCTCCGCTTGTGGAAGCACGACCCTGAGAAGCACGGGCCCACGATCTACCAAGCCGCGATGATCCCGTTCCTCGCGTACGTGCAGATCGCGGGGATGAACCCGCTCGAAGAGGTCGATCCGAAGGACAAGGGCAGCTACGCGAACGCGAGCGTGCTCGGTCGCATCCTCACGATCTTCGCGGGCCCCGCCGCGAACTACGTGTTCGCGTCCGTGCTCTTCTTCGCGAGCTTGTTCTTCGGCGGCCGCATGGTCGCGGGCACCGAGATCGAGGTCGTCGAGGGCCGCCGCGCCGCCGCCGCGCAGATGCGGACGGGCGATCGCATCGTCGAGATCGGGGGCGTGAAGGTCGAGGAGTGGGAGCAGGTCCGCGAGCAGATCTCCAAGTACCCCGAGCAGAGCATCCCGGTCGTGGTCGAGCGCGCGGGCGAGCGCGTGAAGCTCACGGTCACGCCCGCCGACGAGAAGGGCGAAGGCAAGATCGGCGTCATCAGCAAGAGCGTCGCGCGCAAGGTCTCGGTCTCGGCCAAAGACGCGACGATCCTCTCGCTCAAGATGCCGCCGCGCGTGGTCGCGGGCGTGGTGGTGAACATCGGCAAGCTCATCGTCGGCAAGGGCGAAGGCGAGCTCGCCGGGCCCATCGGCATGGCCAAGGAGACGGCGCGCGCAGCGCAGTCGGGCTGGATGGATCTGCTCTTCTTCTTGGGCCTGCTCTCGGCCTTCTTGGGCGCGTTCAACTTGGTGCCGTTCCCCGCGCTCGACGGCGGCAGGCTCATGTTCCTCGGCTACGAGGCGACCACGCGGCGCAGGCCCAACGCGCGCATCGAGGCGCAGATTCATCTCATCGGCATCGCGATGCTGTTCGGCCTGATGATCTACGTGACCATCGCGAACGACCTGCGCTTCAAGTAGAAGCCCGCCTCTCGTGATCACGCTGCGAGGCACGGCGCTCCATCGCGGCGGCCTCTCCTCCATCACGCTCTCGTCTCACCCCGGGCCGCTCACGTTCGAGCAGCGCGGAGCGCGCGCGACGCTCGCCGATCTCTCGCCGCTCCGCACCGATCGTGGGGTCACCGTCGCGACCGCGGATCGCCGCGTGGAGGTCGATCTGATCGAGCACCTCTTCGCGGCGATCGGCGGGCTCGGCGTGGGTGACGGGCTCCTCGTCGCGATCGACGGCGATGAGATCCCGCTGCTCGACGGCGGCGCGCGCGCCTTTGCCGAAGCGCTGTCGAGCCTTGATTTGCCGAGGTCTCCGCCGCGTCTTGTCGTCGCGCGGGACGGCGTCGTCGCGCGCGGCGCGTCGACCTATTCGTTCCGCGCGGCGAGCGCGCGCTCGATCGAGGTCGAGGTCCGCTTCCCTCCCCCCGTCGGCCACGAGCGCGCGGCGTGGGACGGCAGCGCCGAGCGCTTCGCGGAGGACATCGCGCCCGCGCGCACGTTCGGCTGGGTCCACGAGATCGCTGCGCTGCGCGCCGCGGGTCGCGCGGCGGCGCCCGATCTCGGGGCGGTGATGGTGTTCGACGATCGCGGCGTCATCGAAGGGTGTCGCGCGCCCGCTCCGTGCGAGGTCGCGCGCCACAAGCTGCTCGATCTGATCGGCGATCTCGCGCTCTACGGAGGCCCTCCGATCGGCGCTGTACGCGCCGTCATCCCGGGCCACGGCCCGACCCACGCGATCGTCTCCGAGGCTTTGAAACAAGGTATTTTGGAGCGTCGATGAGCGGCCGTCGCGCGCCCCTCTTCGCCGCGGCCCTCGCGACGATCACGTCTCTCGGCGCGGCGCGCGCGGACGAGCGCATCTCTCCCTACGACGCGCCCGCGCCGCCCACGCTCCCTGCGCTCGCGCACCCCAAGCTCACGTACACGTTCGAGATCACGGGCGCGAGCATCGCCCCTACGAACAAGGGCGAAGCGCGATCGGTGATGTGGAGCGCGCACAGCGACGTCGAGCTGCCGATCGTGCCGCGGCGCTGGTACGTGGGCTTCGCGCACGACGTCGCGGGGGGCGCGGTGCCGGGCGTCGGCAACAACCTCTTCGTGGGCAACCCCGAGCTCTATGGGCGCGGGCTCTGGACGAGCGCGGTCGGGCTCGCCGCGGGCGGCGGGCTCGGCGTGGTGATCCCGTCGCCGCGCACGTTGACCGAGGACGAGGTGACGGTGCTCCACGCCGTGCGCGTGGTTCGCCCTTGGGATCAAGCCTATTACAGCGATCTGTCGCTCACGCTCCGGCCGTTCATCGACGTGCGGCACATCGTGTGGCGCTTCGTGTTCCAGCTCCGCCAAGGGCTCGACGTGTCGTTCGTGGTGAGGCCGCTCCGCGACGGCGAGCGCCGCTACGACATCGTCTCGCGCACCACGGTGTACGTAGGCTTTCGCGCGTCGAAGGAGATCGGCCTCGGGCTGGAGGTCTGGGAAGTGTACGCGATCACGGCCGACGTCCCCGACGACAAGCGCGCGTCGTTCGTGCTCTCGCCGAGCGTGCGCTTCATGCTCGGCCGCATCACGCCTGCGATCAGCGTGGTCGTGCCCGTCACCACGCCGCTGCTCGGCGAGGCGAGCTCGTACTTCGGCGTGCGCCTCAACGCAGGGATCGACTTCGACGCCGTGGCGATCCCCGATCCCTGATCAAAGCGCTCGTTTGCACGCCGCGAGCGCGCCCTCGATCGCCGCGCGGATCGCCTCGGGGGGGAGCGCGCTCCGCGCCTCGGCGCGCGCGACGATCGCGCGCTCGCGATCGGGATCGAGCAGGGGCACGCCGCGCGCACTCTTGATCGCCGCGATCGATCGCACGATCGCCGCGCGCTCATCGACGAGATCCACGAGCGCGTCGTCGATCGCGTCGATGCGCGCGCGGAGGGCCTCGATCTCGGGCTCGATCGTCACGGCGCGATCACCCGCAGCGAGCCTTTGACCACGCCGTAGCCGCCCTCGACCCTGAGGCCGCGCGTCACGTCCGAGGGCTTGATCGCGCCTTCGATGAGCTTTTTGTAGAGCGTGATCACGCGCGTGGTCTCCTCTGCGCCCTCGCGCACGAGCTCGACGCGGAAGCGCCGCACGCCGGCCGCGACGAGCTTCGGCACGAGGTGCGCCGCGCTCTGCGGCGCCGCATGGAACACGGTGTTGCGGCACCCGACGTCGGCCTCGATCGGGTGGTCCATCCCCGCGCGATCGCGCAGCGAGAGCGCGTGGTGATCGCAGGGGCGGCCGCACGTCCGGTGATCGCGGCCGTCCGAGAGCGTGTGCGCGAACACGCAGTGCTCCATGTGAAAGAGCGGCATCGGGTGGTGCGCGACCACCTCGGCGAAGGGCGCGAGATGGCCTTGGCAGAGCGCGGTGAGCTGGTCGGCGTCGAGGTCGAACGAGGGCGTGAACGCGGCGACGCCGCGCCCGAGCACCTCGGCCGCGCTGAGCGTGTTGGTCACGTTGAGCGACGCGTCCGCGATCCGAAGCGGACCTGAAAAAGAAGCCCGCAGCGCGCCGAGGCCGCGGACCAGGATCGCGTCGGGCTCGAGCGCCGCGAGGTAGCGATCGATCTTCTCTTCGCCCGGCTTGCGGATGCGCGGCGGCGCGACGCCCACGAACGCGCCCTCGGCGCGCAGCGCGCGGGCCGCGACGCCGAGGCCGGTCAGCTCCAAGAAATCGAGGTAGACGCCGGTCGCGCCCGCCGCGAGCGCGGCGCGCGCTTGATCGACGTTGCGACAGAGCGCGAAGAGGCCCGGCGGCGGGGGCTCGATCATGATCGCCGAGGCCTCGCGGATCAGATCGTCGAGCGACGCGGGTCGCGCCTCGTGCGCGCGATGGAGCGACGCGGTCGCCGCCTCGACGAGCGCGCGGCGCGCGCGGTTGATCGACGACGGCGGGAGCCTCGCGGGGCCTTCGGCCGCGAGCGTCACGCGTCCGAGCGCGAGGGTCGTGTCGCCCAGGCGATCGAGCATCGCGCGCAGGGAGGCTTCATCCAGCGGAGTCCTATCCGCGCGGGTGAGCGGCGCGTCGACCTCGATCGAGGCGACGTCTTCGTTTGAGACGGATGCGACGAGCACGGGCTTGTCGCCGAGCTTGCCCTCCAAGCGCACGTCGATCGCGACCTTGCGCTGCGATCGCGCGAGCGCGGCCTCGATCGCGCGATCGTTCGCGGGATCGCTCGTGCGGAACACGCGGCCTAGAGCGCGCTCCGGCAGCGCTTTTTCAGGGCCGAGCCACACGAGCGCCTCGCGGCCCACGGGCGCGACCTCGACGTCGCGGCCGTCGACCGAGATCCCCCAAATGCGGCCGCCGATCTCGCCCTCTCCGGCGAAGCCGCCTTCGACGAGGATCCCCTCGCCGCGCGCCAGGGGCTTTTGGAGGCGCGCGCGGATCCACTGCTTTTTGCCTTGTTTTACCGTACCGATCGCGTCCCCCACGAGGAGCCCGCGGTGGTCGCACGCGCGGCCCTCGACGAGCCGCTGGTGATCGACGCCGCGCAGGAAGCCCGGGCCCGAGCCGCGCGTGAAGGTCTGGAGCGCGGCCTCGCGATCGCGATCCGAGGGCGCGGATCCTTGGCCCATCGCGGCGTCGATCGCGGCGCGGTAGAGCTTCACGGTCGCGCCGACGTACGCGGGGCCTTTGAGGCGGCCCTCGATCTTCACGCTCGCGACGCCGAGCGCGCACAGATCCGGGATGACGCTCGTGGCTTCGAGGTCCTCGGGCGAGAGCAGGTACGCGACGTCGCCGAGGTCGCGGAGCACGCCGTCGACCACGAGCTCATACGGGAGCCTGCACGCCTGCGCGCACGCGCCGCGGTTGGCGCTGCGCCCGCCGATGGCCTCGCTCGTGAGGCACTGGCCCGAATACGCGACGCAGAGCGCGCCGTGCACGAACACCTCCAGCTCGACGTCGGTCTCCCTTCGGATCGCGGCGATCTCATCCACCGAAAGCTCGCGCGCGAGGATCACGCGCGAGGCTCCGATCTCGCGCGCCAGCTCGATCGCGCCCGCGTCGGTGCACGTCATCTGCGTGGAGGCGTGGATGGGGAGATCGGGCGCGATCGCGCGGGCGAGCCTCGCGACGCCGAGGTCTTGGACGATGATGGCGTCGGCGCCTGCGCTCGCGCACGTGCGTACCGCAGCCTCGACCGCGCGGAGCTCGGCGTCGAAGACGAGCGTGTTGAGCGTGACGTAGCCGCGGACGCCGCGCGCGTGGAGCCAGCGCAGCGTGCCTTCGAGGTCGTCGCCGTCGAAGTTCTCGGCGCGGGCGCGCGCGTTGAAGCCTTTGAGCCCGAAGTAGACCGCGTCGGCGCCGGCCGCTGCGGCGGCCTCCATGGCCGCGCGATCGCCCGCGGGCGCGAGGACTTCAGGGCGTTTTGTCATGGGATCTCGTGATGGAGGGCTCTCTTATCAGAGGATCGTGGGAGCCCAAATGGGTTATCCTCCCGCGCTCCATGTCCATCCTCCACGCGATCCTGCTCGGCATCTTGGAAGGCTTGACCGAGTTTTTGCCCGTCTCGTCCACCGGCCATCTGTTCCTGCTCGGCAAGGGGCTCGGGCACGAGGACGACGCCGCCAAGACGCTCGAGATCGTGATCCAGCTCGGCGCGGTGATCGCGGTCGTGGTCTATTATCGGAGGCGGCTTTGGGACCTCCTTTATGGCGTGCTCCAAAGGGACGCCGCGAGCCTCAAGCTCGCTTCGGCGCTCCTCATCGCGTTCGTCCCGGCCGCCGGGCTCGGCTATCTCTTTCACAAGAAGATCAAGAATGAGCTGATGAGCACGATGCCTGTCGCCGGGGCGCTCATCGTCGGTGGTGTGGTGATGGCGGCCATCGAGATCGTCCGCAAACGGAGCGGCGAGAAGGGGGATAACGACCTCGCCGCGGTGACGCCCAAACGTGCCTTCGTGATCGGGCTCTCTCAATGCTTCTCCCTCTGGCCCGGCGCGTCGCGATCGATGACGACCATCCTCGGCGGGCAGGTGGCGGGGCTCAGCACCGCGGCAGCGGCGGAGTTCTCGTTCCTCCTGTCGATCCCCACGCTCGGCGCGGCGACGGCCTATGACCTCATGAAGAACGGCAAGATGCTTTTGGCGGCGCCGGGCGGCGGCTCCGCGCTCGCCGTCGGCATGCTGGTCTCGTTCATCGTCGCCATCGCGGTCATCGCCGCGTTCCTGCGGTATTTGAAGCGCTTTGGGCTCGTGCCTTTCGGGGTCTATCGCGTGATCTTGGGAGCCTTGGTGATCGTGTTTGCGTCGCGGGGCGCCGCCTCGGACGCGCACGCCAAGGGTGCAGCGGTCCCCGCTTCAGCGAGCGCGGCGCCGGCGAGCACGGGTTCGGCCCAATAACACCCGCGCCTTCGTGTAAGCTCCCGCGCGCCATGACTCGCTCCGCGCGCTTCGCTCCC
>CAYTJL010000025.1:21692-56328 GCA_964437785.1 uncultured Polyangiaceae bacterium | reverse complement strand
TCAGAGGGCGAGAGCCGACAAGCGTGCTTCGACAGCGTATCGCATCATGGAGGGGGCGATCGCCTTGCCTCATCCACGTGACGCGAGTCCACGATATTGGGCAGAGCGAGCGATGGGTAGGCGAAGGGGGTTATCGCTGTCCGGTGGAGTGGGGGTGAGTGAGAAGGGGGAGCGAGGGTTGCACTCCTCCGCGTGGAGCGTGTCCCCCTTCGAGCGAGCGGGCTCGCTCCACCGGGCAGCGATAACCCCCTTCGCCATCCCTGAGCCCGCTACGATCTCCCCCTCGAGCGTCAATCGTCGTCGTCATCCTTCAGGTGCGCGGCGATCGTGCGGATCGTATCCGCCTTCTTCTTCAGCTTCCCCGCGTCATCGCCCAACGGCGCGCGCTTGCCTTCTTTGTTGAACTTCCACGCGTAGAGCCCGCCCAGCACGCCCGAGCCCACCGCGAGCACGGCGAACAGCGGCCCTGCGATCACAAAAGGCAGATAGCTCAGGATCCAGAACATCACGACGCCGCCGGCAACCCCAAGGCCCGCGACCTTCCACGGCGCCGCGTACACAAGGCCGATCCCGGGCACGAGCGCGCCTGCGCCGACGCCGATGAGCAGGCTGCGCGGCGCGGCCTCGCGGCGCCTCACCTCGGCGATGGTGCCTTTGACCTTGGCGATGATCCCCGTCGAAGGCTCTTTCTTCTTCTTCGCTTCGGCCTTCTCTTCCGGCTCTTCGTCGCGTTCGTCCTCGCCCTCGCGAGGCTTCTTCGCGATCTCACCGCTCTTGGCCTTCGCCTTGACAACGGGCTTGGGCGCGGCCTCTTTGGGCACGACCAAGATGCGCCGCTCGGCGGCGCTCAGCTTCTCGCGATAGACAATCTCGTCGCCCTCCAAATCGAGCTCGAGCTTGCCTTCGCTCTGCAGCCGGGAGAGCGCCCGTTTGGCCTCGGCTTCGCTCACGCCGAGCGCGTCGGCGGCGCGCGCGACGCTCACGCCGTCACGCGACAAGGCCAACAAGCGCTCGTCGTGGCTCACATACCCTCAGAATCCAAACACAGGACCGATGGTGGGCGCGAGCACGAAGCCGAACGTGGGGAGCATGATCATCGCCTTCATCTCGAAGGCGACGCCCACGTATTGGTGGAACGCGAAGTTCACGCCCGCGCCGAACCCGATGAAGTTGAGGCCCGTGATCTGATAGGCATCCACCTCGCGGAGCACGGTGTTGCCGGGGCAGCCGTTACCGACCTTGTCGCCGGGCCGAATGACGCCGTCACACACCTGCACGGGCACGGACGCGTTCACCTGCGCGAGACCGCCGCCGATGAAGGCATAGGGGCTGATCTTCATGCGCTGGAACATGGAGCCGAGGAAGTGATACGAGACGCGCACCTCGGCGTGGACAGGCAAGAAGCCTTTGGCCAAACCAACGAGGCTCCCGTTCGGCGGTTGGTTCTCGGGCGACGGAGAGCCGCCGAACGCAAAGCCGATGCGCGCGCCGACGGTGAGCCCTTTGGTGACCTTGTGGATCTTGCGGTCGTACGACAGCATGAGGCGCGCGCCGCCGACGCCGAAGCCGCCTTGAATGCCGTTCGTGCCCTTTTGCGCGACGGGCGCGCCGAAGAACTGATTGCTCGTGCCCTTGTCGAAGCAGACGTAGCTCGGGTTGGTGCCGTTGCAGACGTCCTCCGCGCCGCTGATGATGAGCGCGTCGAGCTGGGCCCAAAGGCCGATCATGTTGCTCTTGTTGAGCTTGTCCTCTTCGGAGACGCCGCCGCTGCCGCCGTCACCGCCCTTGCCCTCTTCGCAGGTGCCGTTCAGGCAGACATAACCCTCTTTGCACTCGGCGTTCTTCTCGCAGCTCGCGCCCCAGCCCTTGTCGCCGCGCTTCTCGCCCGAGGGGCAGCCGGGCAAACCAGGCGGACAATCCGCCTTCTCTTTGCACTGCGCAGGGGGCTTTTCGCCGGGGAGCTTGGGCGCCGCGCCTTCGATCTCGTTCTTGATCGGGACCCTGAACGGATCATCCGCGCTGCCCACCGTGCCTGCGGCGTCGCCGCTCTCGTCGGTGAGGACGAAGTAATATTTGACGTCGCCCGTGGTCGTGGCCTCTTCACACGGGATGAGCGCGCCAAAGCCCTTGCCCATCGGTTTCATGTCGATGGACTTGTATTTGGGCGCGCCGAAGGGCTTGTACCGGAGCGAAGCCTTCTTGACGGCTTGATCGGCCGCGGGCTCGAAGTACACAGGCACCGGCGTGTTGACGAGCTGCTCGGAGGGCGGCGTGTGACCGGCCTTGCTCTCCGACGGCGGCTTCTTGGGCTTGTCTCCGTCGCTGCCCCCTTTGCCGCCGGAGCCGCTGCCCCCGCCCACGGCCTTCTTGGCCTCCTCGTACACCTTGGTGAGCTCGGGCGTCGTGAGCGACGCGTCGAGCGCGGCCTTGGGATCGGCCTTGAGCGCGGCGATGAAGTCGTCTTTGGCGGCGTCGAGCTTGCTGAGACCGACGCCGTGGACCGTGCCGAGGGCGATGTGGAGCTTGCCCATCATCTCGGGCGAGCAGTCGTTCCCGCACTTGGTGAGGGCTTCCTTGAGCTTCTTCTCGGCCTTCGCGAACTCGGTCGCGAGGTAGTCGTCGTCCATCGCCGACTTGAGCAGCTTCTGGGCATCACCATCCTTGCCACCGGCGGCGCCGGCGCTGCCCTCGGAGGACGCGAGCCCAAGCACGAAGCAAGAGGCGAGGGCGATCTTGAAGAAGGAGCGAGGCGATCGAACGTACACGGGGGTCATCCTCGTTTTAGGGAGCCAAGAACGAACGCACAAAGCCGCGTCGCGCGCCGGCCGTCAAGCCTTTGTGGCCCAGCCGGTCTGGAAAAGAACAGCGCGGAGCGATTTTACTGAGCACCTTCGGTTCGGACAAATTGCACGCGGCGGTTGAGCGCGCGCCCTTGATCCGTGTCGTTCGACACGAGAGGCCGCTCCAAGCCGTAGCCGTTGGCGGTGAGCCGGTCGGAGGCGATGCCCTTCTTTTCGAGGTACTTGCGCACGGACTTGGCGCGTTTGTCGCTGAGGACCTTGTTGTACTGCGGGCTGCCCTTGTTGTCGGTGTGGCCTTGGATCTCGATCTTGATGCGGGGGTTTTGCTTCAACACGTCCGCCACGGCGTCGAGGATCTTGAAGCTCTCCGGCCGGATCTTGTCCTTGTCGAACTCGAAGTGAATCTGTTGCGTGATCTTGATTTCTTTATCCGTGACGATGACGAGCGCGGGCTTCTTGGGGCAGCCGGGCTTGTCGCCGCCGGGCGGACCAGGCTCGTTCGGGCACTGATCTTCGAGATCGACGACGCCGTCTTTGTCGTTGTCGGGCTCGGGGCAGCCGTCGTCGTCCTCGTAGCCGTCGGGATCTTCGGGGTCGTTCGCGCAGCTCTTGCCCGTGACGGGATCCTTGTCGTTCTGGTCGAGGACGCCGTCGAGATCGTTGTCGGGCTCGGGGCAGCCGTCCTCGTCGAGGTAGCCGTCTTTGTCCTCGGGGATCAGGACGCACTCGTCTTTGGAGTCCGGGATGCCGTCGCCGTCGGTGTCGGGATCGTCGGGGCAGCCGTCGTCGTCTTGATAGCCGTTGTAGTTCTCGGGCTCGTCCGGGCACTTGTCGTCGGGATCGAGGTAGCCGTCGCCGTCGCGATCGCCGGGCTTGGGCGTGGGCTCCTCGAAGCCGCGCTCGGCGCACTTGGCCGCCGGCGAGAGGTTGTACGCCGCGTTCGCGTTGGCCTCGGCGATTTGCAGGTGGTCGGTCGCGCGCAGGATGGCGCCTTGATCGAGCTCGACCGTCGCGAACTCGATGTGCGCCTTGGCGAGCGCGAGCTCGCGCGGCGCGCAGCGGATGGCGCCGTTGCGCTCCGCCTGCTCCGAGAGCTTTTGAAGACCTTCGAGCGTGCCGCGCATGGTCGACACCTGCGAGCACGAGCCCGCGACGAGCGCGAGCCCTCCCAAGAACAAGAGCCGCGCGCCGAGCCTCACGATCTTCATCGGCCCGCGCCCTCGTGCGCTTGCTTCGAGAGGGTGATCGCCTTCTCCGCGTATTTGTTCGCGGTGTCGGCGAAGTGGATCGCGTCGCCGTAGTCGGCGGCGGCAGCCTCTTCCATGGCCTTTTGGAGATGCTCGTACGCGTAGTAGTACTCGAAGGGCGCGTGTTTCTCGGCCCCGAGCGACCGCGCGGTCTCCAGCTTGGAGGAGGCGCTCGTCGCCTCGATGGCGTAGAAGAAGCCGCCGCAACCCGTGGCCCCGAAGAGGCAAAGCCCCGCGAGCGCACCCACAACCCAGCTATTTGTCGTCGTCACGATCGCGCTCTCCGTGCTTTGGACGCTATCAAGCGCGATCGCTCCCCGTCAATCACCCCGGGGGGCTAATTCAAATACGACTTGTCTTTGGGGCGGTCGGCGCCGCCTCGGATCACGCGGAGAGGGGGCTTGTAGCGGCCGCCGCTCTTGGCGATCTCCATCGCGTCTTTGGTGGCTTGCAGGCGGCCGAGCTTGTAACGGAGCCACGCCTTGCGGAGCCCGCCGCTCGCGATCGACGCGAAGAGCGCGCCCGCGGCCATCCCGCCGAAGTGCCCCGCGGCCGACACGCGCGAGAAGCTCAGCGCGTTGAGCAGCTCGAAGCCGATCGAGATGTACACCATGTGGATGCCCTTCATGGGCAGCACGAAGAAGAACCGGATCTCGCGGTCGCGGAAGATGAGGCCCCACGCGATGACCGCGCCCATCACGATGGACGAGGCGCCGACCACCGGGTTGCCGCCGAGCCCGATGAGCGCAACGGCCGTGATCAAGAGGCCGCCGCCGAGCGCCGCCAGCACCGAGAAGAGCAGGTATTTGCGGCTGCCCCACAGCTCTTCGAGCTCGGGCGCGAAGAAGTAGAGGCCGAGCGCGTTGAAGAGCAGGTGCTGCGGATCCGACAGATCGTGGAGCAGCGCGTACGTGAGGAGCGTCCACGGCCGGCGCAACACGAGCGCGGGATCGAGCCGGAGCGTCGTGTAAATCGCGGCGCCCGTGTCGGAGACGCGCACGCCGATCGCGGTCACCACGAAGAACGCGGCGAACACGATGAAGGACCACTTGACGACGGGCGTGAGCCTGCGAAGGCCGTTCATGCCCGCAGCATAGGTCACATCGCGCGCATTGCCAGGAAACCCTCGCTCATCACTCCGGGGGTCTCGTCGTGCGAAGCGCGACGACGGGGCAACACCCGCGAGCGAGCCCGATGGTTAAAAGAAGTTGCCGATGGTGAACTGGAAGTCGCTCGCCTGCTCGTAGGGCAGCGGCTTGAAGGGGAAGCCCCACTCGAAGCGCAGCGGCCCGAGCGGCGAGAACCAACGAATGCCGAAGCCCCACGAGGTGCGCACGTTGAAGATGCTGCCCGCCTCGAAGCACGGGTTCGTCACCGGGAAGGGCGAGGCGGGCGCCGCCTTGCAATAGAGCGACTCGATGTTCCACGCGTTGCCGAGGTCGGTGAAGACGACGCCGCGGATCTGGACCGCGTCGATGATCGGGAACTCGAATTCGAGGTTTTGGTAGTACATCAGGTTGCCGCCGATCGGCGCACCGAACGCGATCTGCGGCGAGTTCTCGTCGAGCGATTGCTTGAGCGGGAGGCGCGGGCCCACGGAGCGGAGCGGGAAGCCGCGCAGGTCGAGGATGCCGCCCAAGAAGAAGCGCGCGAAGATCGGAACGCCCTGCGGGTTGGGGCTCGTGACGAGGCCCGCCTCGGTGTTGAGCTTGATGACGACCGAGCCCGACGCGTTGACGGGGTAATAGAAGCGCCCCGTGAACCGATAGCGGAGGAACTCGTTCTCGGCGCCGAGGTACTTGGTCGAGAACTCGGCCGACGCTTGGAGGAAGATGCCGGCCGAGGGGAAGAGCTGGTTGTTGCGCGTGTCGTACGTGATGGTCGGGCGGAGGCTCGACGTGAGCCCCGCGCTGAACAGGTTGGCGAGCGGCAGGCGCTGGAACACCGAGACCGCGGCCGACGTGCCGAGCAACGTCGACGTCGTCGACGTCGAGATGCGATCGTACTGACCGGTGTACGTGAGGCTCGCGCGGAGCTGCGGCTGGATGATCGGATAGCCGACCGTGATGGAGCCGCCGATCGACGTCTGCGAGAACTGGTTGTAGAGCCGGAGCTGGTCGTAGACGTTGACCGCGACCGAGAAGCGGCTGTCGAGGAAATACGGCTCGACGAAGCGGATGTCGATGAGCTGGCGGAGGCCGGAGATCTGCGCTTGCAGCGCGAGCTGCTGGCCGTTGCCGAAGAGGTTCGCCTGCTGGACCTGCGCCGTCGCGATGAAGTTCTCGATGCTGGAGAAGCCAGCGCCGACCTGGAACGTGCCCGTGGGCTTCTCGCCGATCTCGACGGTGATGTTGACGTGCTCGGTGTCGTCGCCCTGCTCGGTCGCGACGTCGACGCGCTCGAAGTAACCGAGCGCCGTGATGCGTCGCTTGGAGCGCTCGAGCTTGGTCTCGCTGAAGAGGCCCTGCTCCTCGATCTCCATCTCGCGGCGGATGACCTTGTCGCGCGTCTTGGTGTTGCCCTTGATCTCGATCCGGCCGAAGTAGACGGGCTTCTTGCGCTTGATGATGACGACGATGTCGACCTCTTCGTGCTCCGGGTCGAGCTGCGTCGCGGGGGGCGCCTCGACGTTCGCGTAGCCCGCGTCGCGGTAGAGCGTCTGCACCGCCGAGAGGTCCTTCACGAGCTCGGCGCGGTTGAAGAAGTCGCCCGTCTTGGCCTTGATCATCTCGCGCAGCGCGCGGCGTCCGCCGAGGGGCTCGATCTCTTTGTTGTCGTCGTCCTTCTCGGTGATCTGGAGCGTGCGGATCTTGTAGCGGGGGCCCTCGGTGATCGCGATCGTCACCTCGATGCCGCTGCGGTCGGGCGTGAGCATCACGCGCGGCGTCGCCACCTGCACCGAGAGGTAACCGCGGTCGTAATAGAGCGCGTTGATGACGAGGATGTCGCGCTCGAACGCGTCCTGCCGGAACGCGCCGCCGGTGCCGAAGTCGAGGAAGCCGCCCTGCCCGGTGATCATCACCTCGCGCAGCTCGGCGTCGGAGACGTGGACGTTGCCGACGAACGTGATGCGCCGGACGCTCACTTGCTCGTGCTCTTTGACGGTGAGCTTGAGCGCGACCTGGTTGTTCTTCTGCGGCGTCACCTCGTAGGTGACCTCGGCGAGGAAGTAGCCTTCCTCGGCGTATTTATCGCGGATCTTCTGCACGCCGCGGCGGATGGCGGCGTAGCTCAAAATGCTGCCCGCCTTGACCTCGACGCTCAGCGCTTCGGTGAGGTCGTCCTTCTCGATCTTCTCGTTGCCGACGAACTCGATCGATTTGATGTTGGGCCGCTCGCGCACCAAGATGCGCAGAATCACGCCGCCGTCGCCGCGCGTGAGGTCAACCTCGATGTCCTCGAAGTAGCCCGACTCCCAGAGCTCGCGCACGTCCTTCGTCATGCCCTCGGGCGAAAAGGGCTTGCCCGGGCGCATCTCGCGCAAGTACCCCGCGATGTCCTCGCTCGCGATGCGGCGGTTGCCCGCGAGCGTCACCTTGGCGATGGGCTGGTTGCGCGCCGCTTCGGCCTCGGTCGGCGGGAGCTTCACCGCCTGCTCTTCGGCGGGCGGCGCTTGATCCGCAGGAGGCGCCGCGGGGGGCGCAGCAGGCGGCGCCGCGGGCGGAGCCGCCGGACGGCGAGGCGCGTCGACGATGGGCTGCCGCCCAGGGCGCTGCGGCTGCGGCGGAGGACGCCTCGGCTGCGCGCCCGCCATCGAGACGAACGTCATCGACGAAAGAACGAGCACGGCGAGGAACGACCTCGATCGAAATGCGGCGAGCAACGCTCCGAGCATTCTTTGAAGGGGAACCGGCATCAATCGAGGACCGCGCAGCAGGGGGACCAGGGCCAAACGTCGGCGAGCTGGGCCCTGCCGTAGCCCAGCGTGCCGGGCGTCACAAGGCTTGAGCACCGGACAGGCGCAAGAGCGGCGCCTCTTGACCCGATCAACCACCGTGGTATGTGCGGGACCCCGGACGAGCGCCCTGAACACTCGTCTAGATCCACGATCATGGCCGCTTCCCGTAGCACCTCCGGCAGCGCGCGCGCCGCTCCCTCCGCGCCGCCGCCGCCCATCCCGGACACGTCCCTCGCCGGCGAAGCGCAGCGCCGGTACTTGAGCTATGCGCTCAGCGTCATCACGGCGCGCGCGCTGCCCGACGTGCGCGACGGCTTGAAGCCCGTGCAGCGCCGCATCTTGTACGCGATGCACCACGATCTGCACCTCGGGCCGGAAGCCAAGTTCCGCAAGAGCGCGGCCGTGGTCGGCGACGTGATGGGCAAGTACCACCCGCACGGCGACGTGGCGATCTACGACGCGATGGTGCGCCTCGCGCAGCCGTTCGTGATGCGCGCGCCGCTCGTCGAGGGGCACGGCAACTTCGGGTCGCCCGACGGCGACGCGCCCGCGGCCATGCGTTACACCGAGGCGCGGCTCCGCCCGCTCGCGATCGAGCTCTTGAGCGAGCTCGGGCAGGGCACGGTCCCGTGGCGGCCCAACTACGACGGCACGCGATCCGAGCCGGTGGTGCTGCCCGCGCGCTTCCCCAACCTGCTCGTCAACGGCTCGCAGGGCATCGCGGTGGGCATGGCCACGAGCATCCCGCCGCACAACCCGAGCGAGGTGATCGACGCGTGCATCGCGCTCATCAACCAGGACGATCTCCCGCTGAGCCGCGTGCTGTCGCACATCAAGGGGCCGGACTTTCCGACCGGCGGCGAGCTGACCGCCACCAAAAAGGAGCTCGAGGCGATCTACGCGTCGGGCCAAGGGTCGCTGCGCCTTCGCAGCGAGTGGAGGCTCGAAGAGGAGGACGGCCGGCGCGCGCCGCAGATCATCGTCACGAGCATCCCGTACGGCGTCGAGCGGCGCGAGGCGGTCGAGAAGATCGCCGAGATCATCGTGCAGAAGAAGCTCGGCGGGCTCGCCGACGTGCGCGACGAGTCCTCGACCGACGTCCGCGTGGTGATGGAGATCAAGCGCGGCACCGATCCGCAGCTCGTGATGGCGTACCTCTACAAGAACACGCCGCTCTCGGTGCACGTCGCGGTGAACCTCACCTGTCTAGTCCCCGCTCCCCAAACCCCCCCATCAGTCGAAGAGAAGATCGATCAGGACGACGATCTCGGACCGCCGCTGCCCGTGCCGCGGCGCCTCGGGCTCGTCGAGATCCTGAAGCACTTCCTCGCGTTCCGCTTCGAGACGGTGACGGCGCGCACGCGCTTCGAGCGCGACGAGCTCAACCGCAAGATCCACGTGCTCGAAGGGTTCGAGCGCGTCTTCGACGTGCTCGATCAGGTCATCAAGATCATCCGCGCGAGCGAGGGGCGCGCGGACGCCGCGTCCAAGCTGATGAAGAAGTTCTCGCTCTCTGAGGCGCAGGCCGACGCGATCTTGGAGCTGCGGCTCTACCGGCTCGCCAAGCTGGAGATCCTCGCCGTGCAGAAGGAGCTCGGCGAGCGCAGGGCCGAGGCCAAGCGGCTCGCGGCGCTGCTCGCGAGCGAGGACAAGCGCTGGGCGCTCGTCGCGGACGAGCTCAAAGATCTCAAGGCGCGCTTCGGCGACAAGCGGCGCACCAAGATCACCGGCACGTCGAACGAGCCTGAGTTCCAAGAGGCGGACTTCATCGCCGACGAGGACGCGAACGTGATCCTCTCCGCGCAGGGCTGGGTCAAGCGCGTGCGCGAGGTGAAGGATCTGTCGGCGACGCGCCTGCGCGAAGGCGACAGCGTCCTCGCGGTGGTCGCGGGGTCGACGCGATCGTCGGTCGCGTTCTTCTCGAACCTTGGCGGCTGCTACGTGTGCCGCGTCCACGACGTGCCGCAGTCGACGGGCTACGGCGATCCCGTGCAGAAGCTCTTCAAGCTCGCCGACGGCGAGCGGATGATCGCCGCGCTCTCGTTCGATCCTCGGGTGATCAAGTGGCCCGCGGCCGACGAGGGCGAGGGGAGCGAGGAGCGCGTGCTCGATCCGCTCGCGCTCGCCGTGACGAAGAGCGGCTTCGGCTTCCGCTTCTCGCTCCAGCCGCACAAGGAGCCGAGCACGCGCGCGGGCCGCCGCTTCGCCAAGCCCAAGGACGGCGACGAGGTCATCTTGGTGCACCCCACGGGTGATCGCGACCTCGTCATGTGCGCGTCGAGCGACGGCCACGTGCTCGCGGTCAAGGTCGCCGACATCCCCGCGCTCGCGGGCGCAGGCAAGGGCGTGCTGGTGATCAGCGTCGAGGACGGCGAGCGGCTCGTCGGTGCGACGCCCGTCTTGTCCGAGGACGAGCGCGTCACGATCGAGACCGAGAAGGGCAAGCCCAAGGACGTCGCCGCGCGCGACGTGCTCGGCGCGCGCGCCAACAAGGGCACGCCGATCGTCAAGCGTGACAAGCTCACGCGCATCGCGCTCCCACCTCCTGTCGTCCCAAGCCTCGTTGTGACCTGAGGAGCAAGCCATGCCCACCGTTCGCCCCCCCGCGCAGGAGAGCTACACCGCCAAGGACATCGAGGTCCTCGAGGGGCTCGAGCCGGTGCGCGAGCGCCCCGCGATGTTCATCGGCGGCACCGACGCGCGCGGCTATCACCACTTGCTCTGGGAGATCCTCGACAACTGCGTCGACGAGGCCATCAACGGCTACGCGAAGAAGATCGTGGTCGAGCTCGATCCCGATCACAAAGGCGCGACGGTCTCCGACGACGGACGCGGCATCCCGATCGACGTGCACCCGCGCTACAAGCGTCCCGCGCTCGAGCTCATCCTCTGCACGCTGCACGCGGGCGGTAAGTTCGGGAGCAACAACTACAAAGTCTCGGGCGGCCTTCACGGCGTCGGGTCGAGCGTGGTCAACGCGCTCTCCGAGCTGCTCGAAGCGCGCGTGCTGCGCGACGGCTTCGAGCACGTGCAGACGTACAGCCGCGGCGCGCCCACGAGCAAGCTCAAGAAGGGCCAGCCCACGCGCAAGCACGGCACCATCATCCACTTCCGGCCCGACACCAAGATCTTCGGCGACAAGCTCGAGCTGAACCCCGACACCGTCAAGGATAGGCTCGAAGCCAAGGCGTATTTGCACGCTGGGCTCGTGATCTCGTTCCGCGATGCCGCGAACGGCGAGGAGGTCAGCTTCCACCACCCGAACGGGATCGCCGACTACCTCCCCAAGCTCGTGGCGGAGCGCGGCAAGCCCGTCGTCCACGCGACGCCGTTCTTCTTCTCCAAGGAGAACGGCGTGCGGCTCGAGGTGGCGCTGCAGTGGACCGAATCACCCGACGATCGCATCCGGTCGTACGCGAACGGCATCCCCACCGCGAGCGGCGGTACGCACGAGAACGGCTTCAACAGCGCCGTCACCAAGGCCGTGCGCGCGTTCATGGAGGCCAAGAAGATCACGCCCAAGGGCGTGACGCTCACGGCCGAGGACATCCGCGAGGGCGTGGTCGCGCTCCTCTCGGTGTACCTGCAAAACCCTCAATTTCAGGGGCAAACCAAGGATCGCCTCAACAACACCGAGGCGGCCCCCGCGGTCGAGGGCGTGGTGCGCCCCGCGCTCGAGCAATGGCTGCTCGAGAACGGATCATCGGGCGAGGCGATCGTCGCGCGCGCGATCTTGGCGGCGCGTGCGCGCGAGGCGCGGCGCGAGGCGACGCAGCAGGTGCTCCGCAAGACGCCCATCTCGCACCGGCTCAACCTGCCGGGCAAGCTCGCGGACTGCGCGTCGACCGATCCCGCCGAGAGCGAGCTGTTCATCGTCGAGGGCGACAGCGCAGGCGGCTCCGCCAAACAAGGGCGCGATCGCCGCACGCAGGCGATCCTCCCGCTCCGCGGCAAGGTGTTGAACGCGGAGCAGGCCTCGACCTCCAAGGTGCTCTCCAACAAAGAGCTCCAAGACATCGTGAGCGCGCTCGGCTGCGGGCTCGGCGCCGACTTCGACGCGTCGAAGCTCCGCTACCAGAAGGTGTTCCTGTTGATGGACGCCGACAGCGACGGCCATCACATCACGACGCTCCTTCTCACCTTCTTTTACCGTCACCTCCAGGGGTTGTTCCGCGGAGGTCACGTGTACTTGGCGCAGCCGCCGCTCTACCGCGTCGACGTGGGCAAGGAGACGTATTGGGCGCTCGACGACGCGGAGCGCGACCGCATCCTCGCGAAGCTGCCCAAGGGCGCCAAGGTCGATATCTCCCGCTTCAAAGGCCTCGGCGAGATGCCGGCCGAAGACCTCAAGGCCACTACGCTCGACGCTGCTCGCCGCCGCCCGCTGCGCGTCACGATCGACGATCCGATCGCGTGCGATCGGGTCATGAACGATCTGATGGGCAAAGACGCGCAGGCGCGGTTTCGGATGATCATGGAGCACGCACCCACGAGCGATCTCGACGTGTGATCGATCAGACGGGCGCGGGCTCGGTGCGCTTGACGAGCAGCGAACGGAGCTCGGCGGGGCGGCGGAACCCGACGCGACGAGCGACCTCGCTCTCGGGCGTGCCCTGCTGGAGCATCCGGCGCGCGCGCTCGGCGCGAACCTCGTCGTAATACACGTGCGGAGAACGGCCGAACGCGATGCGGAACTGGCGAGCAAAGTGGAACTCGGACAGGTCCAGATCGAGCGCGACCTCGTACGACCGGATGCGCTGGCCCTTCTCCGCGGCGTCGCGGATGCGATCGCGCGCGACGATCATGCGCTCCGCCGTGGTCATCGGAGGAGCGGGGGGCGGCGGCGCGAGCTTGGGGGCCGGAGCCAGCCGGAGGGGCCGGACAGCGGACGGGGCGGAGGAGGGGACATGGGACATCGAGTAGGGAAGCGCGTTGCTCACAGAAACCTCTCCTGAGCCTGAGGAATGGGGAAGGGGAACGCGCCCAACGAACCGGGCCCCCCTTGGGCCCGCTCCGCTGTTTGTGCTTCAGCGCGTTTCGCCTTCTCTTCAAAGCAACACGCGGGCCGACCTTACGCTGGGGCTCGTGATCGCGACCTGACGCCGAAAATAAGCAGGTTTGTGTCGCACGTGGCGCTTGCCACGAACAAAGGCTCTCACCTTGTGGCCCGCGGTTCACGCGAACGTCGGTTGACAGCTCAGCCGAGTGTGCGGTGTCGGAGCGACGGCAGCTTGCTGCGGACCTCATCCAAGTAGCCGCGATCGAAGGCCGCGGTGATGGCGCCTTCGCGCTCGGATGCGTGCGCGATGATCTCGCCCCACGGATCGATGATGCAGCTCTTGCCGTAGGTGAGCCTGCCTCCTGGGTGCTTGCCCCACTGCGCGGCGGCGATGACGTACGCCTGCGCCTCGATGGCGCGCGCGCGTAACAGCACGTGCCAGTGATCTTTGCCGGTTGTTACGGTGAACGCCGCGGGCACGACGATCACGTCGGCGCCCTTCGCCGAGAGCGCGCGATAAAGCTCGGGGAAGCGCACGTCGTAACAGATCGAGAGGCCGAAGCGCGCGCCCGCGACGTCGGCCGTAACAGGCGTAACACCCGCGCTCGTCGCGGCGGACTCGCGGTAGCTGCGCTCGGCGAGGTCCACGTCGAAGAGGTGGATCTTGCGGTAGCGCGCGACGACGTCGCCTTCGGGGGAGAAGACGGCGCAGGTGTTGAAGGGCCGATCGCGATCGGCCGATCGCTCGGGCAGGCCGCCCGCGATCACGGTCATGCCGAGCTCGTTGCTCGCCGCCGCGAGGGCCTTGGTGATCGGGCCGTTCTTGGCGTCGAGGTCCTCGGCGATCGATCGCTTGCCCTCTTCGTCGCCCATGTACGCGAAGTTCTCGGGCAAGAGCGCGACCTCGGCGCCTCGTTCGCGCGCGTCGTGCAAGAGCGATCGTGCGCGCGCGAGATTTTTGTCGACGTCTCCCTGGCTCGACATCTGGATCGCGGCGAGGATGGGCTTGCTCATGGCCGAGAGTTGACCACGCCCGCGCGGGGCAGCCGAGCCCAATCCACGTAGGGTTCACGCGGGCCGATGGATGGCGTTATCCTGCGGGGCGTGTCGAACGACCGAGGCAGAGGACCGGGCGTCCCCGCCGAGCCCACGAGCAGCAGGGTTCCTCTCGCTCCGCCGGCCGGCGCATCTGCGGTGTCACCGACAACGGCGTCGATGCAGAGCTACGGCTCGTCGGGCTCGCCCGAGCGCGCGGGGACGCGCGCGGGGCTCGTGCTCCTCTACGCGCCGTCGTACGCGTATTACGCGCCCGCGTACCTCTTGCAAGAGCGCGATCTGATCATCGGGCGCGATCCTTCGGCCGGCATTTGCATCCCCGAGGCGAGCGTGTCGCGGCAGCACGCGCGCGTTCATTGGCGTGACGGGCAGTGGATCTTGACCGACCTCGGCGGCCGCAACGGCACCATCGTCGACGGCGCGTTCGTGCGCGAGGTCGTGCTCGAGCCGCTCCACGAGATCCGCATCGGCGACGCTATTTTCAAGTTCGTCTCCACGGGCGCCGAGGGCTACGCGCGCTACCGCATCGACGGCGCGATCCTCGGCGCCACGCCCGAGGACGAGGAGGCGCTCCGCGCGCGTCGCGGCACGTTGGTGGGCGGTCACCAGATCGATCGGCTCGCGAACAACGCGCGCCGGATCGCGGCGTCGGCGCTCTCGGTCATTTTGCTCGGCGAGAGCGGCACGGGCAAAGAGGTGTTCGCCCGGCAGATCCACGACTCCAGCAACCGGCGCGGCGCGTTTCAGCCCGTCAACTGCGCGGCCATCCCGGCGACGCTCTTGGAGAGCGAGCTCTTCGGGTACAAGCGCGGCGCGTTCTCGGGCGCCGATCGCGACAAAGTAGGCATCGTGCGCGCGGCGGACGGCGGCACGCTGTTCCTCGACGAGATCGGCGACATGCCGCTCGACGCGCAGGCCAAGTTGCTTCGGTTGATCCAATCGAAGGAGGTCATCCCGGTCGGCGCGACGCAGGCCGAGCGGGTCGACGTGCGGATCGTGTGCGCGACGCACCGCGATCTGATGAAGCTCCAGCAGCTGGGCAAATTCCGCGGTGATTTGTATGCGCGGCTCAACGAGTACAGCTTGACGTTGCCGCCGTTGCGCGAGCGCAAAGAGGACATCTTCGCGCTCTGTCGCGCGATGTTGGAGCGCCACGGGAGGGCGAACTTGGGGCTCTCGTTCCCGTACATGACGGGGCTGCTCCACTACGATTACCCGTTCAACGTGCGCGAGCTCGAGTCGTTCATCAAGCGCGCGATCGCGCTCTCCGACGGCGCGGTCCTCGACGCCATCCATTTGCCCGACGAGGTCAAAGAGGTGATGCGGGCCTACGCGACGAGGGACGCTGGGAAGGTGCCGGGGCTCGCGCAGACGGCCACGGCGACGCCCTTCATGCCGGCTGCGATGGGGCTCGGGCCCGCTCCGCACGCGCCGGTGATGCCGTTGGCGGCGCCGCCGCCGCGGGCGGGGGTGCCCACGGAGCAGGAGCTCCGGGCGCTGCTCGCGCAGTACAAGGGGAACGTGGCGGCGGTGGGGAGAGAGTTTGGCAAAGAGCGCATGCAGATTCATCGGTGGATGAAGCGCTACGGGATCGACGTCGACGAATATCGGTGAACGAAGCGCCGATAATGAGCGGTCAAGCCATGAGAGCGGGTGACCGGGCGAGCGCTCGCCCCGTCCGCCTTCGCGCACGCGCCCCTCGCTTCGCGCACGCGCCCTTCGCTTCGCGCACGCGCCCTTCGCTTCGCGCACGGGCGCAGAGCTTCGTTCTCCGCAGGGAAGCTTCGCTCCCCGGCTCCCTTCACCACATGCCTTGAATTCGTGGGGATTTGGATCGCGGGCAAAGCTCTCTTTTGCCCCATCTCGGCCTTCGTTTGGGCGCCTCCTCGCTAAATATGCGGAACACCAGACCTTCTGGAGCGCCGGCGAAGCTTCGTTGACGAGAACGAAGCTTCGAGACGGAGGGCGAAGAGCCGTAACCTCGAGCGATCCGGAATTTTTAACGCAAAGGCGCAAAGGCGCTAAGAGAAGGAGAGTGGGGGCGCGGGCGAGCCGCTCACGCCCTCTTTCGTATCCTTCCCCCTCTCTTTGCGTCTTCGCGTCTTTGCGTTTAAATTCTGGGGATCGAGCGGCTGCGGCAGGTTTCTTTGGAGGATATCTGCGCTGGAGCGGGAGCACGAAAACGACGTTTGGGTGGGAATTGGCTCACGCGATACCGATTCACCCTTGCGGCGTAGCGCGCTGTTCTTATGCTGCCTCTTATCGGACGTCGCGGTTGACGTCAAATGAGCAAGACAGCGCAGGACCTGTGATGAGCGGGGCCCTGGGCACATCCATGAGGAGGTTGTCGTGACCACGTTTACGGATAAGGTGTTGGAGGAGATCCCCTCTCGCGCCGCCAAGCTGATCGATGGAATCGGCGCCGTCGCGCCGATTCGAACGATGATGGCGGAGGTCGGGGTGGACGACGAGGACATCGAAGAGGGCAGCGCGCTGCTCATCGCCGTGTTCGCGGCCAAGGCCCGTCGCCCGGCGACGGACACGGATGGAGCCAAAGCGCAGAGGAGCGCCGTGGCCGAGCTCGACCAATGGGACGAGCCCAATTTCGCGATCTGTGAGGCGACGCTCGCGCGGCGCTTCCCGGAGCAGCGAGATTACGTGTTTGGTGACGACCTCAAACCCTCGACCGGGATCCAAGCGGTGACCGGCATCGCGACCTTCCTCTCGCGCCTCGACGCGCTGGACAAAGGCACGGAGCCGGGCCGCGAAGGCTCCCGCAAACAGGATAAAGAGGCGGTCGACGTCCTCGCCAAAAAGCGCGGCCTCACCAAAAAAGAGCGGGTGAGGCTCCACGACCTCGTCGACGTGGCGCTCGGGCCCACGGCCGCGCTCCCCGATCAAGGCCCCGAGGCGGAGGGCGCTTGGCGCGACAAACGCATCGCGCTGAAGCGCTGGTACGACGAGATGGCGGCGGCGGCCAAGGCGAAGATCAAGAAGCGGAGCTACCTCATCCGCCTCGGCCTCGCCTCGCGCAAATCGCCCTCCAAGAAGGGTGAGAAGAAAGACGAGCCGCAGTAATCCGCATCTCTCCACATCTCCTAACCCATGAGATCATGAGTTGGGAGGGCCCGCGCCGAGCCTCGCTGATCCTCCTCTGGTCAGCGAGGCTTTTCTTTTTGGGGGATGAGGCGCTCCTAAATGGAGGTTGTGGGCGCGGGGGGCTCTCCGGTATCCTCGCATAAAAAGGAGGGTTCGATGCGTAAGCTCACCGCAAATTTCGTGGCGCTGGTGTTGCTAGTCCTCATCGGGAGCGCGTGGGATGGCTGCGTGTGCAGCGACGTCACGCCGTGCGAGCACGCCTGCAGCCGATGGAACGACCTCAACTGCGGCGCCAAGTGCGACTGCGCGGTGTGCGACCAAGCCCCCGCCGAGTGTACTGACTACTTCATTTGCGTCGAGAACAAGACCTGCCACGACATCGAGTTGAAGTGCAACGCGAGCGCGACCTGCCAGAGCTTCTTTGACGCAAACTGCCAGTGATGGCTTGCGGCGCTTCGAAGAACCGAATCAGTAACGGCCTTCCAAGACCAAGTCAGACAGACGGACCGGCTTCATCGGTGCGATCGGCTCGAAGTCATCCAGCGGTCGAGGGCTCTCCGCCGTCAAGCCATCGACGACCGCTTCGCCGGCGGCCGAGGACGCCAGCTCTCTCAGGAAGGTGACGACCACCTCTGCATCGCCCGCAACCTCGGGCCGCTCCAGCAGCTCGATGACCCCGTCCCGGTAGATACGCTAAACACATGATGAGATGGCGCACACAAGAGCCTCCACACCACAACCAAGCTCGTGTACCATCCTCCTACCATGACCCTCCCGCGGAAGGCTCTGCACGCGGCCCTGCTCAGCGCGTTCCCCTCGCGCGCCAAGCTCGCGCAGATGGTGCAACACGGGCTCGGCGAGAACCTAAACGAGATCGCAGCAGAGAGCCTTGATCTTCAGGCTACCGTTTTCGCTCTTCTTGATTGGGCTGAGGCCGAAGGCAGGGTCCAGGAGTTGCTCGAAGCGGCATTCAACGAGAGTCCCGGCAACCCCGACTTGACCGCGTTGCTCTCCAAGAGCACGCCACCTGATTTGCGAGCCGGGCCGGATGCGAGGAGACGGTCGGATTCTATTCGACAGAATATCACGGAGTCGCAACAGTCCGCTGCGATTCGGTTTCCCTGGGTCCTCGGGGCCACGAATGTCTACGGATATCTGCTTGCGACATGGTGCCCTGCATATTTGGATCCGCGGCTCACGACACACAAGGTTTACGGTGCGCGCCACTACCCCAACGCGTGGCTTATTGTGCCGACTTCTGTTCTGGTCTTCGTCGGTACTTGGCTGATTCACCGGCGTCGAGAGAGTTACGAGATCTGGTGGCGGTCGACGCTGCCCCTCTTCCTTGGGGCGGCTGCGACCGTGCCGATCTTGGCGCCGGAGGTCCCTCACCCATGGCTTACGGCGGTTACGCTGGAATGGCTCATGATTACAATCGTCTGGCTTTGGGTACGGTATTCGCTGCTTCGACAGCATGACACGAAGACCGGCAAGATCAGCTTGAGCCGTAAGGAGTTTATTTCTCGACTATTTCTGGTTGCCTTCTGTATCCCACTCGCGTTGCTGCTCCCTGCTGTTTCGTATATGAAGAATGCGGCCCGCGAGACTGTCACCGACCCAGGAGAGCTTGACATCCTGAACAGAGCCGCCGTCATCCTTGTGGGATCTCAGGTCATTTTTTGGTGCTGTGGGCCCGTCCTCGAACTGTTCCGAGCATGGAAGGACGCTGACCGCTGACTGGAGCGCCGATGGGCGAATCCGTATTGACGCTCGCGAACGGCGTCACGCTCGCCATCGACGCTCTTTATGAAGGTGCCTTTGACCTCCCCGCGGGCGCATGACAGCTTGATTCGTTATTTCGACCGCCCAGGCCCGCAGCGCGCGTCACCCGGGGTCTGGAGCACCAAGTCGTAGTCGCCGAGCGGGAAGTCTTTGGGGATCACCACCGCTCCATCGAACACCCCAACGTCGTTGGTCGAGAGCGATCCAATCGTCGCGCCGTTCGACACGCTCGCCCCCGCGATGACCACATCAATCCGAAGGTGCGGGCAGGGCGCGCCGGACGAGAGGACCTTGCCTTGCAAGTGCAAAGGCACGCTCCGCCGAACGTCGCTGTCGATCGCCGTCACGATCACCTCCGAGGGAGGCGCGCCGCTCTGAACCGGATCCGCGCTGCCGAGCGGGCTCGGAGGACCGGGCGGACCGCCGTCGCCCGACGCGCCGCCCGCGTCGCCGGGCACGCCGCCGTCCGCGCTCGCGCCGTTGCGACCACCGCCGTTGGCCGCGTCTTGTCGGTTGCGATCGGCCAAGTCTTGCCCGGAGTCGCGCCCCTCGGGCCACGCATACGGATCGGGCGGCGGCACGTACGGCGGCCGATCCGACTCGGGCTCGTGATCCATGTTGAGCGCGGCGCCGCCGAGATCGACGCGATGCCAGAGCACGCTGTCGAAGACCTCGACCCACGCGTGCGCCTCGTTCACGACCATGCGCGTGGGCACCCCGAGCCCGAGCGCCGTGACCAAAAACGCGAACGCGCGGTGCCTGCACACGCCCTTCTGCGAGAGCGCGAGATCCAAGTAGATGTCGCGCTTGCCAGACGGCGGCTGATCCGAAGGCGAAAACGCGCGGTAATACGCGACCATCTTCTTGACGACCTCGCGCGGACGCATCGCGCGCGACACGCCGATCGCCTGCGCGACCTCGCGCACCGACGCGTCGTGCAAGTCGGCGCCGGGCTTGCCGAGCGCGCTCCAGTCGACGTCGGCGAAGTCGCTGCCGAACGTCGCGCGCGGGATCGCGAGCTCGATCACGATGCGCACGCGCTGCCTCGTCTTGCCGCGCACGAACCAGTTGTCCGCGCCGTCACGCACGACCTCGACCGGCACCTCGGGGTTCACGTGCATGCGGAGGAGCCGCGCGCCCGGGCCCACCGTGGGGATGCGCACCGGCTGATCCGCGACGAGATCGACCGAGAGATCCCCGTAAAACGCCTCGTCGCCCGACCCCACGCTCCCGCCGACGGGCACGGTCTTGAGCCCGCGCTCTTTGACGTGGAGCGAATAGTCGGCCTCGACCCAGTCGTACGCGCGCAGACGCTTGAACGGCGCCGTCGCGGGCGAGAACGGATCGTCGTAGTTCTCGATGTTCGGGCGGCGCGTGTCGCGGTCGGGCTCGTACGTCGAGTCGGGGCTGTCGTCGGTCGTCGCGCCGCTGTAGACGTGCTTGTCCGAGGGCCTGCGCTGCGGGTCGGGCGCGATCACCGTCCCGCTCGGCGTCTGGATCGCCGCCGGCAAATCGCCTTCGATCGTGGTCGCCGAGAAGTTGATGTCCTCGCCCGGATCGGACGGGATGGGCTCGTGCAGGATCGACCCCTCCGGGGTCTCTGCCCCGACGTGCGCCGAAGCGGCGAGCAAGACCGCGGGGACGAGCAGCGCGATCGCGCGGATGGAACGGCGAAGGCTCTGCGATCCGCTCATGTGCTCGTCCCCGCTCCCATTCCCGCTCCCGTTCTTGTTTCCGTTCGGGCTATGAAACACGACCCGTCGCGTTTGTTCCAGCCGTAGGTCGTTGACCCTCTCGAACGCCTCACCCTAGAGTAGAAGGCCCGTAACGCAGCGCCACCCTTTCTACGAAGAGGGGCGACTACGCGTTCGCGGATCGCTCGGGCGCCTCATGAAGACTTGCCCCCAGTGCCATCAGGTCTACCCCGCCGACAGCTCGTTCTGCTTCGTGGACGGGTCGACGCTGCTCTCGTCCAAAGACCCGCTCATCGGCGGCACCATCGCCGGGCGCTACGTCATCGAGAAGGCGCTCGGCGTCGGCGGCATGGCGACGGTCTACAAAGCGCACCACAAGCTCGTCGAGCGGCCGTGCGCGATCAAGGTGCTGGGCGCGCAGTTCGCGCAGGATCCCACGCTGCGCGAGCGCTTCCGCCGCGAGGCGAGGCACGCGCAGCGGCTCGCGCACCCGAACATCATCGAGATCTTCGATCAAGGCGAGACCGAGGAGAACGTCCCGTTCCTCGTGATGGAGCTGCTCGAAGGATCGAGCCTCGCCGACGTGATCGAGCGCGGCAGGATCCCGATCGAGCGCACGCTCCCGATCGCGATCGAGATGACGCGCGCGCTCGCACGCGCGCACGACTTCGAGGTGATCCACCGCGATCTCAAGCCCGAGAACGTGTTCTTGCTGCAAGGCGATCGGGTCAAGCTCCTCGACTTCGGCATCGCGCGGTGCGCGCAGGACGCGCGCCTCACCAACCTGGGCGAGATCTTCGGCACGCCGCAATACATGGCGCCCGAGCGCGGCAGCTCGATCGACGCGGGGCCGTCGGCGGATCTCTACGCGCTCGGCGTGATCCTGTTCGAGATGCTCACGCAGACGTTGCCCTTCGACGCGAACGACCCGGCGACGTGGCTCATGAAGCATCTCCGCGAGACGCCGCCGCGCCTCTCGACGCGCATGCCGAACGCGCCCGAGCTGCTCGACAAGCTCGTCTTCGATTTGATGGCCAAATCCCCTGCGGATCGGCCCGTCGACGCGCACCGCGTGATGGCGATCTTGATGGAGATCGCGCGGCAGCGCGGCGTCGCCGTCATGCCGCCGCTCGAGGTGTCCATGGCCTCGTCGCCGCGCGCAGAGCGCGCCGTCGATCCGTGGCAGCGTAGGACCGAGATCTTCGAGCGCATGCTCGCGCGCGGGTTCGGCCCGGCCGTCCCGCAGGACGCGACGCGCATGGTCGAGGGCATCAAGAAGCACGTCGCGGAGCTCACCGAGCTGAAGCGGACGGCGCTCTCCGAGCAGCGCAAGCTGGAGGCGATCGAGCAGGAGAGCCGCGAGGGGCGCGTGCGCTTCGGCAACGCGATGGACACGCTCACCAAGGACATCTCGCAGACGCGCGAGGAGGCCCGCGCGCTCCGCGCACAGGTCGCGCCGCTCACCGCCGCGAGCAAGGTGTTCCCCGCCGAGGTGCTCGCGGCGCACAAGGAGCTCATCCAATGGGAGGGGCGGAGCGGCTTCGCCGAGCCCTACCGTGAGCTCGCGGCCGTGTACGGCAGGCTCGCGGATCTCGTCTCGCGCTGGTACGAGACGCGCCAGCGCGAGCTCTCCGCCGAGGCCGAAGCGGTCAAGCGCGAGCGCGTGATCGCCGACGTGGACGCGCAGATCAAGGAGCTTCGCGCGAGCCTCACCAACTTCGATCGCCAAATCGAAGAGAAGCAGCGCGACTGCCAGCAGAAGATCGCGGACGTCGGCCGCAGGAGCGAAGAGCTCGAAGGCGAGCTCTTGTACTCCGCGAGCCGCTTCTGCGCGCCCCTCCGATCCAAGCCCGAGCTGGGCCAGCTCTTCATCGAGCTCGAGCGCGTCGCGCTCGTGTAGCGGCATCTCGGTTCGCCCGCATCTCGGCGCCGGGATCGCCGCATGCGCGCGCGTTCGGAGCATCGCGCGGGCGGGTATCGTGACGCGGAGCCATGCACGATCGAGCGCTGCGATCCCCCGTCCATCCCGAAGCAGCGCCGGAGCCGGAGCGCCCCCGCGCGAAGGTCCGCCGGCCGCCGCCCATCCTCCAACGTGTGAGCGATGCGGGCGGCGAGGACGCGCGCGAGCCGTCGCTCTCCGTGAGCATGCCGAGCGATCCGGCGGAGCAAGAGGCCGAGCGCGTCGCCGACAGCATCGTCGACGGCGAGCGCGTGAAGGTCGATCGCGCGCCTGCGAAGGTGAGCGTCCCGCGCGCCGCGAACGAGGACGAGCGTGGAGGTGAGCCCGGCGCGGAGCCGCTCGTGCGCGACGTGCTCGAGACGAGCGGCGCTCCGCTCGACGCGGCGTCCCGCGCGCGCTTGGAGCCTTCGTTTGGACAAGACCTCTCGTCCGTGCGCGTCCACACCGACGCTCCCGCGGCGCGATCGGCCGAGGCGGTGTCGGCCAAGGCTTATACCGTCGGCGATCATATCGTGTTTGGAGCGGGCCAATACGCGCCTCACACCGACGCCGGGACGCACCTCCTCGCGCACGAGGTCACGCACGTCGTCCAACAATCCCAAGGCCTCTCGCGCTCCCCTGATGAGGAGATCAAGGTCCAACGCGACGAGACTGACAACGGCCCAGGCACCGCAGGGAGCGCCGCCGCGGCGAGCGCGGGATCCCCGCCTCCGGCCGGATCCGCGGCCGGATCGGGCCTCATCGCGGAGGACGGCGCGGGCACCCTCGATCCCAAGCAAATGTACAAGAGCGCGTTTTTGGGCGCGCTCCGCGCCGCGGTCGATCAGGTGGTGGACGAGACGGTGACCGACATGGTCGATCGCATCGCCGCGGGCCCCATCGTCGCCGCGCGGTTCGCGATGTACAGCGGTAAAGACGCGCGATCGCTGGAGCAGGAGATTAAGAGTCAGGCGCCGGGCGCGCAGGGCGCGGCGAGCGCGGCGGCGCTCATCCCTCCGGTGGCGGCCAAGGTGCGGGCCGACATCGAGGCGGACAAAGCGAAGGAGAGCAGGGCAAAGACCGATAACGCGGTGAGTGGTGGACAACTCGGCAATAATCCGCTCGAGGGCGTCAAGAACCTCTTGCCGGGCATCTTCTTCAAGGGGCGCGAGGGAGGCCCAAACAAGGCCTCTGACCCGAGCGCGATCCAAGCGCAGCTCCAAGGCGGAGAGCCAATCCCCAGCAAGGTTCGATCCGACTTCGAATCTGCGATGGGTCAAGACTTCTCCGGCGTGCGCGTGCACACAGGGGCGAACGCGACCAAGCTCTCCAACGATTTGAACGCGCGCGCGTTCACCGTGGGGCACGATATCGCCTTTGGAGCCGGCGAATACAAGCCGGGCACGCCCGTGGGAGATGCGTTGATCGCGCACGAGCTCGCGCACGTGGCCCAGCAAGGAGGCGCGGCGGCAGGCGAGGTCGCGCAGAAGTCCGAGAGCGCGCACGATGGCCCGCTCGAGCAAGACGCGGACGACGCCGCCGCAGGAGCGGTGGTGTCCATCTGGGGAGGCATCAAAGACGGTGCCTTGAGCTTGGCGCGCAAGGCGGGCGCGAGGCTCAAATCAGGCCTTCGGCTCCAGCGGTGCGATAGCCGCCCTCCCGGGACCATCAAAGACAAGCTCGCGGAGGTCAACAAAGAGCCGGACGGTAAGCCTAAAGATCGGGTCAACTCAGGGGTCTGGTACGCTCACGTGTATCATTATTATGTCACGGCGAAGCACCCTGAATACAAGCATCTTTGGGAGGACGGCTACTGGACCGGCTACACCAAGGGGAATATCTTCAGCAAAGATGGGAGCTATTTGTGGACGCTCTCCTCCAGCATGAGCGCCTCGAAGGGGCTCGACAGCTGGTTCCACGGCCTCACCATCGCGGATTGCGGCTCGACCTTGACCGCGGTTCAGCTGAGCGTGCTGAGGGGGAGAGTCGGAGACGAGAAGTTCGATGAGCTGTTTGGCAGCTCTTCGAAGCGCCCCGCCCGGCGCGCGATGGTCATCGGTCAAGCCATGGACCCCGAGATCTTCAAGGATCTGGCGGAGGAGGTGGGAGAAGGCGATCTTCAGGAAGGAGATCGCGTCTATATCGCAGGACACCCGCAATACAGCCATCGTCATCCCGGCGGCGCATGGCAAGGCGAGCACGCGGTCTTTGTGGGCAAAGGTCCCTCCGGGGAACCTCTCTTCAGCGGCTTTGGAGTAGGCGCGCAGACCGAGGACGATATGCTCAAGGGCATGATTAAAGAGTATAATCATGACAAGTCCCCCGCGGACGAGGTGGCCATCGCGCGCGCCGCCGATGATCTGGGGGACGAGCAGCGAGCCGCTGAGCTCAAGAAATATTATAATAACCCCCCTCCGCCGATGGCGGAGGGCGACGTCGCTGGGCTCAAGCAGGTCGGTCCATTCAGGAACCCATGGAAGGGGAAGTCCTATCCTAAAGCCGGCCTGCAAAAAGGGGCGACCAGGCTCTCTAAAAAAGGTGCCGAGAAGGTCAAAGACGAGAAGAAGTGACCACGCTCAACCACCTCTTCGACCGGCTCCCGCGCACGACGCTCCACCTCTTCGGCGCGCGTCATCACACCTTCCACGTCTTTGGGATCACCGGCTTTCTCCTGGGCGCCTCGACAGGCGCGGCCATCGGCGCGGCGCGCGGGCTCTCCCCGTTCATCGTGCTTGGGTTGGCGCTCCTGGCGGCGCTCTCGTCCCTCGCGCTCGTGATGATCACCAAGATCATCACCGGCCGTGAGACGCTGGTCTATTATCGCCATCAGGTGACCGTCGTGGCCTCGGCGTGGTTGGCTCTGCGCCTCTTCAGGCTCCCCGTTTTGTCCTACCTCGACGTCACCGTGATCGGTCTCGGCGTGTTTTTGGCCTTTGGCCGGGTAGGCTGCTTTATGGTGGGGTGTTGTTATGGGAGGCCGAGCCGGCTCGGAGCGTGTTATGGCCATGAGCACGCGGAGGCTGGGTTCCCTGCGTGCCTCGTGGGCAAACGGCTCTTCCCCGTCCAGCTCGTCGAGTCCCTCGCCGCCCTCGGGATTACAGCGTTGACCATCGCCGTCGTCCTCCGCGGCGGCGCGCCCGGAGAGGGGCTCTCGCTTTATGTGCTCGCGTATGGCCTTCTACGCTTCGGCCTGGAGACGATCCGCGGAGACGCGCTGCGGCCTTATGCCCTGCGCCTCTCCGAAGCGCAATGGACCGCGCTCGCGCTCACGGCGGCGGTGGTGTGGGCCGAGCGAGCAGGCTATCTCCCGGCCCGCGCGCTAGGCTCCATCCCATGATCGTCCGCGAAGGCCCCTCCGCTCAAAGGGCTTCGAGCACCGCGAGCGGGACCGCGATGTCTCTGCGGAGCAACGCGCGATAAAAACGATCGGCCCGCGCGCGCAGCTCCGCGGCGAGCGCGGCGTCGCCGAGCGTCAGAGCACCTTCGGCGAGGTCTCGCCACGTGACGAGCTGACAGCGCGTTGCGCACGAGAGGGGGATCGATCGCCGGCCCCAGCGCAGGAAGCGGAGCAGATCGTCTTGGCCCCGGTTGAGCGCCGGTGTGAGCAGGCGGACCGCGCGGCAAAGCTCGGTGTAGCTCCACGTCCCAAAGTGGCTTCGGAGGCTCGTGTCACGCAGGATCGACGCGAGGCGCGCGCCGTCGCGATCGATCGAAAGGAGCGATGGCACGTCTCCGTTGAAGAGCTTCGCGGCGACGGCGACGGCGCGATCATCCCCCGACGCGCGCGCCTCGATGAGGGGAGAGACCGGGGCCGCGAGCCCGAACCTCGCGACGTCGATCCACGAGACGGTGTTCGCGGCGAGCGCGAGGTGCATCTCGATCTGCGCGAGCCGGCCAAGATCGAGATCGGCGGGTCGATCGCCGGGAGCGAGCGCGCGCAACGCCTCGGCGGACGCTGCGACGAGCCGCTTCGCCTCCTCGTGATCGCCCGCGGCCGAAGCGAACAACGCCGCCGAGGCCGCGGCGCGCACGCGTGAACGAAGCGCGATCGCACCCGCCGCGGGCGCGTCCGCGAGGGCGCGATCGACCGCCGGGAGCGCGTCCTGGATCGCGCGGAACGGGTGCAGGAAGGCTTGGCTCGGATCGTCGATCACGCCCGCGGGCATCTCGACGCTCGCGCGATCGCCCTCGGCGGCGAGCTCGGCGAGCCATCGCAGCGCCTTGACCTCATCGCTGCCGGAGGCCTTCTCCTTCGCGAACGAGCGCGCGAGCGCGCCGCGATCCTTGCCGTCGAGGAGATCCGCGCGGAGCAGCGTGCAAAAGAGCTTGTTCTCGTCACGCACGGCGCGCGCGAGGCGATCGCGCGCGCCGCGATCTCCTGCCCTCGCGTCGAGCGCGTCCGCGAGGCAGCGCGCCCGCTCGGAGGTCTCGTCGTAGCGAAAGCCATCCTTCGACGGGTGCGGTCCCCAGATCGCGTCCGTGAGGAGGCGAGCCTCCGCGGCGGCCAAATCCAAGCGACTCGCGAGCATGTGCACGAGCGCGCCGAAGCGATGTTTGTCCCGGCGCCGGAGGAACCATCGATCCGCCTCGGCTCTCGGCGCGCGCTCTCCGGCGCGCACCCACGCGGCGCTCGCGCGCTCGAAGCGAGCGGCCGCGTACCACGCGAGCGACGCGAGATCGTCGAGCCCCGCGGCCTCAGCCTCCTCCGCGGCGCGCTCGACCTGGCCGCGATCGAGGAGGAGCTCGACCACCTTCCTGCGCTCGCCGCGCCCGCGCTGGAGCGCAGTGAGCATCTCGATGAGCTCGCCGTCCTCGCGCTGCTCGGCGATCTCCTCGATCTTCTCGCCCACCTCGCCTCGCGTCCACGGCGACACCGCGGCGAGCGACGCCGCGGCGAGGACCTGCTCCGCGCTCGGGCCCGCGCTGCTCTTCGCGGAGACGAGGCGACCTATCGCGAACGCGCCCAGCGTGAAGAAGAACGCGAGCGCGATCGCTGCGGCCGCGATCGCGCCGACGAGCGGCGGGAGGATCGACGCGAGCAGGCCGTCGTGAGGGGCCCTCGCAAAAGCCATCTTCACGCCTCCCTGCGCGTGCGCGCGCGTGAGCCTCCGCGCGACGGGGTTGTCGCGGTACGAGCCCGCTCCGTCGACGCGGTCGAGGACGCCCGAGGCGATGACCTCGTCGCCGCCGTTGAGCGACCGCAGCGTCACCGCGTAGCCCGGGTGCCGCGCGCTTCGATCGATCGCGCCGCGGAAGAGCGCCGCGTCGCGCCCCATGCGCCGGCGCTTCGCGCGCTCGCGCGATCCGAGGACGATCGCGACGTCGTCGTCGACGGCGATCTGATCGTCGCCGACGATGAGCAACAGGCGATCGGCGTGCGCGCGCCCGATCGACTCGACGACGTCGGGGTTGCCGCGGATCTTCGTGACGCGGATGAGATCGGCCGCCGCGATCGATCCATCCCCGAGGCCGCCCTCGATCGCGATCACGCCGCGGATCGTCACGAGCTCGCCGTCGGGGAGATCGACGAGCGACGCCGACGCGAGGCCGAGCACGCCGCGGCGATCCGAAGCGCGCTTCGACGCGGCCGCCTGCGCGCGCCGCGTGACGAGGCGCGCGCCGATCAACGCGAGGACGAGGGTGCCGATCTGCCAGACGAGCGCGCCGTGCGAGAGCAGAGAGAGGAGCGCGCCCCGCAACATGAATAAGAGTATACGCCGCGCGCCTTCACCATCGCGCGGCTTGCACCGCCGATCCCGACTTGAGCAGCTCGGTGCGGACCGCGCGCTTGAGGTCGGCCTCGGTGACGAGCGCGCGCCCCGACGAGAGCGCGATCACGCGCGCGACGCGCGCCGCGGCGGCGATCGATCCGCCGTTCAGCTCGGCGCGCCGCGCGATCTCGGTGAAGACAGGCTCGGGCACCTCGCGGCCCGCCGCGCCGAGCTCGCGGCTCCAGAGCAGCGCGCGATCCTGCGGGGAAGGCGCGGTGAATTCGACGCACGCGTCGAAGCGGCGCTCGAACGCTTTGTCGATGTTCGATCGCAGGTTGGTCGTGACGATCGCGACGCCGTCGTACGCCTCGACCGCTTGGAGCAGGTACGCGACCTCGGTGTTCGCGTAGCGATCGGAGCCGCGGCTCACCTCGCCGCGCTTGCCGAAGAGCGCGTCGCCCTCGTCGAAGAGCAGCACCGCGCCCGCGGACTCGGCGGCGGCGAGCGCTTCGCGCAGGTTCTTCTCGGTCTCGCCGACCCACTTCGACACGACGCCCGCGAGGTCCACGCGGTAGAGCGGCAAGCGAAGCTCGGTCGCGATCGCGCGCGCGGCCATGGTCTTGCCGGTGCCCGACGCGCCCGAAAATAAGGCCTTGATCCCGATGCGGCCTGGCGTCTCCACCGACGACGCGAGCCGCGCGAGCAGCACCACTTGCTCGAGCATCTGCGTGACGTCCGTCGTCGCGACGATCCGCGTCATGGGCACGTCGGGGTGCTCGACCAAGATCCCGCGCAGCGTCGAGGGACGAACGAGCGCCCCGAGCTCGCGCTCGATCGCCGCGACGAGCTCCCCCTCGTCCGCGCCGTCCGCCATGCGCGCCGCGCGCAGCGCGAGCCCGGCGCCGCAGCGGCTCCTGAGCGAGAGCGTTGTCGCGGCCTCTGCGCGCTCCTCGCCGAGCGCGACGAGCCACCCGGCGCGACGCTCGGCCGCGTCGATCGGATCGGCCTCGATCGTGATCGCGATGCGCGCGTCGACGTCGGGCGCGTCCTGGTGCCGATCGAGCACCGCGATCGCGACGCCCGCGCTGCGCGCGAGGAAGCGCCGCGCGAGGTCGTAGTCGTCGGGGCTCGGATCGCTCCTCCGCGCGTCCCACACCGCGATCGCGCCCGACAGCTCGGGCTCGAGCGGATCGTGCGGCTGGCGCAGCTCGAGCACGCTCTTCTTGAGCGCGGGCCGCGCGAGCATCCCGAGCAGGCGAGCGAGCGCGAGATCGCGGCCGCTCCCCGTTCGGCCGCGCACGAGGATCACGAGCCGATCCCCTTCGATCGACGTGCGCAGCGCCGCCGAGCAGATCGCGTTGTCGACCCTCGGGATCGGGTGCTCCATCTGCGTGCGCTCCGGCGCCGCCGCCGCCCCCAAGACGAACAAGCGCACGCGCCGATCGATCTCGATCTCGGCCGAGAGCCAAGGCCCCGCGTAGCTCGGGAGCGGCGCCGCGACCCCGCGCCGTTCGAGATCGGCGAGCCCCGTCGCGGCCCTCGCGGGCTCGAAGCGCGCGCCGAGCGCGCGGAGGAGATCCGCGCGGCGAGGCGCGAGCGTGTTGCCCTCCGCGCCGACGAGCCCCGCGCGCGCGCCCTCGTCGAGCTCCGCCGCGACCAGCAGCGCGCCCGCCGCCACCGCGACCTCCGACAGCCCGAGCCTCGCCGCGGCGTCGGTCCATCGCTCGATCGCCGCCGCCAACATACCCCCTTGAGGACCCTTCTCCGTCATGAGGAGCATCGTTATCCATTCGGCCGCTCGGCGCTCCATCAATCCTCCCAGCGCCGAGATGGCTTATGTCGTGACCACGACATATCACATGACGCACGCGCCTTGAACGGGGGAGGGCGGGGGATAGGATGACCGTTCGACGAGAGAGGTGGAGGCATGTTCGATGTCGCGCGTCGCCCAGCACAGTCCTTCGAGCCCGGCGCATCGGCGGCGCAGCCGGGGGCGCGCGCGGTGCGCCGCCCAGCGGCGGTGAGCTTCCCTCACGAAGATCAGATTCGGCGCGCCACGGGATCTACGTTGTCCCTCACGAGCGTTCGGGACGACGCGGGCTGCGCGGCGCGCGGGACACCGGCGTTCACGGACGGCGGCGTCACCCACTTTGCCGGGGCCGCTCCGAGCCTTCACGTGGCGGCGCACGAGGCGGCGCACCAAATGCAGCACGCGGGTCACACGCGCGACGCCGGGCTCGGCGCGGAGGGGCACGCCAACGCGGTCGCCGACGGCGTCCTCTCTGGGCGATCGGTCACGAGCCTCTTCGGATCGTACGGAGCCCCGGTGTCGAGCGGCGTCCGCAACTACGAAGAGGGCCGTTATGGAAAGGGCTCTCGCGTGGGGGATCAAGGCCGCACGTTGACCTACGGGAACAAGGACGCTTACGCGACGCCCGATCTCATCGCGGGCGCCGGCAACATCCTCAAGATGAAGAAGTCCGATATCTCGATCTCCGCGGGCGGAGGCGGCATGACCGTGGAGGCGCCGGACAAGAGCGGCACCTACTCGCTCTCCAAGATCGAGGTGACCATGAAGGACGATCCAGGCAAGAAGAAGCTGCTCTACGGCGATTGCCGGCAAGCGGCCAAAGCGGTCGCCGGCGACAAGTCACCCTCCGATAAGGCCATCTGCAAGCCGGGGCACGATGAAGAGGAGTACACGACCGAGGAAGATCCCCGGGAGATCTACGCCTTCATGATGTATCTGGATCAGGAGATGCAAAAGGAGAAGAAGCGCGTCAAGGACGAGAAGGGCCGTGACATGACGCCCGAGGAGGAGAAAGAGCTCATCGCGAGGGTGCGCAAAGAGTTCCACGAGATGAGCCAAAAAGAGCGAATGAAGCTCAAAAAGAAGCTCGGCGAGAAGCACCACATCTCCAAGGAGCGCGCCAAAGAGCTCGGGATCGACGAGAACGTCCAGCCGCAGGTCGGCGACTCCTTCGTCACCATGCGATCAGACTACAAGATTGGTGAGTACAACTTCCATTATGCGACGGTGATCATGGTCGCCGGATCCGATCAAGTGACGCTCGAGAACGCGGGCGGGGATCCCGATCAAAAGACGGAGAAATGGTACATGCAGACGTACGGCTCCGCGAAGGAGGACCAGAGCTTCCACAGCCAGTGGCGCGGTAAGTTCGGCGACAACCCTCACACCTTCCTCGTGCGCGGCTCGCCCCCCGTCCCCAAAGGCGCGGAGAACATCCCGGCTCAGTCGACGCCCGATCTGATCAAGCGATATCGCGCCTCCACCGACGAGACCGAGAAATATTATATCCGCATCGTGCTCGAAGGCCGATCCGTGTCCGTCACCGTCAATGTCATCGCGGCGCAGGAGGGCGAGGACAACGTCATGGTGGACATCGGCGGGGTCGCCGGCAACGCCGGGAACGGCTCGACGGCCGATCTCAGCGCAGGACAAACAGGGACGTTCGGTTGGAAGGCGTCGTCGTTCTTGTCGATGTCGGACCCGTTCACCATCACGGTGACCGAATACGACACGTTCTCCAACGACACCATCGCCACGCTGTCGTGGCCCTCGCCCTACGCCGTCCTCTCGCGTTACGTCGCCGGGGATGGCGCGGCGTACTTCGTCGAAGCGAGCATGTGAGGAGAGGTTATAGCCCCGCTCGGCGCGCTCTCCTGCTCCGAACGACACACGCGATCACGGTGACGACGGCTCCCAAGAGGCCGGCGGCCTGGACCATCCAATCGCTGTCGGGAGGGTCGTAGTTGCCGCTCTCGAAGGCGAGCGCGTGGCGAGGGAGCGCGCCGCACAGCGCGGCGCGGACCATGAACGCGACGACGAACGCGAAGAGCCCGCCCGGCAACGCCACGAACAACGCGCTCCGCTCCGGGCGCCGCGCCGCGATGAGCCCGAGCGCCGTGCTCGTGAGGGTCGCGGCCGTCGCGATCGCGGCGCCGAGGAGGATCCAATACGAGCGGTGGCGCGCGAGCCCGAGCCAGAGGCCCTCCGTCGACGTGACCGTGAAGGTGAGCTCGCCGGGCGGCAACGTCGCGAACGACGCGCGCAACGCGCCGGTCGATGGATCGCGCGTGAACGCGCGCGGCGACGCGAACGACGCGCGCGCAGGGACGCGGATCGTGACGTCGAGCGGACCGAACGAGGCCCAGCGCGACGCGGGCGAGAGCAGGTACTCGAAGAGGTAGGTGCCGTTCACGGTGTCGCGGCTGTCGCGCGTCGCGCGGTGCTCGTAGCGGACCGCGATCTCGCGCGTCCGATCGCGGTCCATGTCCGCCTCGAAGATCAAGAACCCGATCTCGCGCTTCTCCGCGAGCGTGGACCAGCCGCGGTGGAGCGCCTCGACCTCGTCCGGGATCAGCTCGCGCGCAGCGCGGAGCGCCCACTCGTGCTTGACGTCTCCGGCGTGCTCGGCGGGGATCGATGCCCACTCGACGAGCGCCCGGCAACCGTCGCCGCACGGCGAGCCCAACGAGCGCAGGATCCGCTCCGCCTCGTCGCGTGGATAGGCTGCGCCGCTCGCGGCGCGGAGCGCGCGCGCGACGTCGGGGTGCGCGTCGACCCACGCGTGGAGCTTGGGCTCGAGCAGCTCTCCGTCGGACGTGAGCCTCGCGTCGATCGGGGCCCCGTCGATCGCGATCGACGCGTCGATCCGCAGGCTGCTGCCCGCCGCGCCGAAGCGCGCGCGCACGAACGCGAAGGCGATCGTGACGCGCTCGCGCGCGTCGGCGCGCATCGTGTACTTCGCCGTGACCTTCGCCGGCGAGAGGTCGTCCGGCACGTCGAACGACAGCTCCTCGCGCACCACGTGGATGCTCGCCGACGATCGCGGCGCGATCGGGCCGTGACGCTCACCCAAGAAGATCATCGGCGCCGCGTTGGCCCGCGCGGGCCGCGGAGATGCCATGACGGCGAGGATCACGAGCGCTGCGCGCAGGAGCTTCATGGATGCGACGCGAGATAAGATATCTCCCCTTGAGCAAGCCCGACGTCCTTGTTCGCCGCGTCACGCTCCACGCCGTCGCCGACGACGCCTCCGCCGCGCTCGCCGTGCTCCACGCCGCCGAGGACGCGATCGCGCCCGCGCTCGAGCCCATCGCGCGCGCGGTGGGCGACGAGGTCTTGGTCCTCCGCCGCGTCGATCTGCGCTTCGCGATCGATCTCGACGGCGGCCCCGCGCCGCTCGGCGCGATGATCGAGGGCGCGATGGCGAGCGCGATCCGCGCGCGGATCGAGCGCGCGCGCCGTGATCGATCGGGGCCCGTCGTGACCGAGGAGTGGGCCTTCTTCCCCGACGAGGAGCACGCCGTCGCGGCGTACCTCGACGCGATCGCGCGCGGCGCCGAGGGCGCGTTCCCGTACCGCCTCTTCACCTCGTGGGGCGCGTCGTGGCCCGACGTGATCGCGTCGAGCCTCGCGCGCGGGCGCGCGTTCTTGGCCGGCGTGCTCGCGCGCGTGACGAGCGATCCCGAGGCGATCGTCGCGCGCGTCCCCGAGGCCGCCGCGCGCGCGATCGTCGCCGCGTGGACGAGCGGCGGATCGGATCGCGCGCTCGATCCCGAGGCGCTCCCGAGCGACGTGCGCGAGGCGATCGCGGAGGCTGCCTCGATCGGCGCGCGATCGTCGCCCGCGCACCGCGACCTCCTCGCGCTCGCGCGTTTGTTCGAGCGCTGGCCGCCCGCGCGGGACCTCGACGTCCCTCGGCGCGCGCTCGATCCTCTGATCCGCGCCCGCGCCGGCGAAGAGAGAGGAGCGAGCGAGGGCGACGATCGCGCGCGCGAACGATCGGGCGCGGAGAGAGCGCCGCGGCTCGTCTCGGCGGCGGGCGGCTTGCTCGCGTGGCGATCGCTCTTGGATCACGCGGGGCTCTCGGCCGCGATCGACGCGTCGTACCCCGTCACGCGCGAGCGCCGCGCGGTGTGGTGGGCCCTCGGTCGCGCGCTCGAAGATCCTTCGCTGAGCGGCGCCGATCCGCTGCTGCTCCTCTGGTCGGGCGAGGCGCCGGGGGCCACCGTCGATCCGAGCTTCGCGATCCGCGATCTCGATCCCGAGCCGCTCCATCGCCTCGCGCTCCGCGCCGCGAAGGATCTCGGCCAGCTCGACGGCGCGCTCGACGTGATGAAGGTGGGCGACGTCGCCGCCGCGATGAGCGGGGAGATCTGCGTGGACGCGGAGCGCGCGGACGACCTCCACGACGCCGTCCCCGCGCTCGTTCGCCGCTTCTCCGAGCGCGTAGGCAAAGCACCCACGAGCGTGCATGTCGGAGATCGGTTGAGCGACGACGCGCTCTCCACATGGCTTGATATCGATGCTCCGTCCGTGTCGGACCTCCTTCGGCCGGCGCTGAGGGCGATCGCCTCGGTCGCGCGCGTCCTCCTTTATAAGA
>CAYTJL010000025.1:12963-21592 GCA_964437785.1 uncultured Polyangiaceae bacterium | reverse complement strand
GGCGATCGCCTCGGTCGCGCGCGTCCTCCTTTATAAGAGGTGGAGAGCGCGTGTCTCGGACGCGCGGAGATGGCCGGCGATCATCTCTTGTGGAGCGCAGGTGAACGTCGAGATCAGCCGTTCTAATGCTGGAAAAATGGGCGAATGGCGAGATGCGGAGATCGCGTTCGAAGGCACGTCGGTTTTCGTTCAAAGAAAGTGAGATGTGTTGAACGAAATCGTGTTGCGCGCCCCTAACGCCGGGTGCTAATGCTCTGTCCTGTCAGGGGAGCGACGGGGCCGGTACGGTCGACCCTTCGCGCTTTGCCCCTGTTCTTTTGGCCTCTGCAACAAGGCGCAGAGCGCAGGGTTGGTCCATAAGGGGCCTCCCTTGGCTCTATTGATCCGCGGCGGGCGAGAGGGTCTATGGCGAAGACCATCATCTTACGTCATGCGAGCTATGGGCTCGATCTCATCGACGCGCTGACGGGCGGCCCGCTCGTCGGGCAAAGCTCCGTTACGCACGTCGGCGGCGACGTGGAGCCCTTCTTGCTCAACGAGTCTCGTTGGGCGTTCGAGGGGATCGCCGCGGGCTCAGCCACGTTCGACGTCCGCGCGAATTATTATCTCCCTCGGCAGGTGACGACGACCGATCTCGGGGTCTCCGTCCCGGCTGACACCGTCCCTGGAGCGCTCGTGAGGGTGCTCATGATGCCTCGGACGGGCTACCCTTTCCCCACCACGCTCACGCGCGTCGTGGGCCAAGTGAGGCTCGATCCCTCGATCGACCCAGCGACCCCCGACGTGGAGGGAGCGACGGTGACCATCACGCCGCGTCATCACGGCACGTCCGCCACCGTCGACGAAGCGGACGTGATCATCGAGACCACCGAAGATGGTCAATACACCCTCTGGTTCCACCCCGATCCGAGCCTGGATCCGCCGCTGCCCAATGAGCTGATCGTGAACGTAACGTTCGGAGCCTATGGGGGCGGGACGGGGACAATGACGTTAGATCCCAACGCGGTGACAAGCGCGCCGCTCGTTTATTTGTCGTGATCATTCATCAACCCAGCGAGGGACACGATGCCTGAGCTCCTCACACCGGGCGTATACATTCAAGAAGTCGACTTCGGCCCGAACCCCATCGAAGGGGTGTCGACGAGCACCGCGGGATTCGTCGGAGAGGCCGAATTGGGCCCGGTCAGCGGGCCACCTCTCCTCGTCACGAGCTTCCCCGACTTTCAACGGAAGTTCGGCGGCTTCGTCAAAGGCAAGGCGCTCGCGTACGCCGTGCGCGGGTTCTTCGACAACGGCGGCAAACGCGCCTTCATCTCACGCGTGGTCGGGGGGAGCGCGTTGAAGGCCGAGAAGGACTTCCTCTCTACGGGCGCCAGGGTGCGCCTGCTCGCCCCGTCCATCCCCGGCACCTCCGGCGCCCCGAGCACGCTCACGCTGAGCTCGGTCGTCGGCCTCGAGATCGGCGCCGCCAAGCTCGACCTCATCGACTTTGCCACCAACACGCCTGTCGCCTATCAAGTGCTCACCGTCAACTCGTCGACGGGCGTCGTGACCATCAACACGTCGTCTGTCTCGGTCTCGCCCGACACCCACTATGCCGAGCTCAAGCCCACGGCGGCGGAGCCGGGGTCGACGGCCCTCACGCTCATCGCCAAAGATCCGGGGGCGTTTGGCAACCAGCTCAGCGCCTTCGTCGAGGCTCATTACGTCAACAGCACGTCGATCAAGGTCAAGATCGCCGGCGATAAATACGTGCTCGGCGCCGTCGATTTCCTCGCCGTCGGCGACAAGACACAGCTCATCACGGCGAGCGGCGCGCGCGAGATCCGCACGATCACGGCCATCGACGCGTCGACCAACACGGTCACGTTCGACGGCGGCATCGGGACGGACTTCTTGGGCGGCAAGGCGTTCCTCATCGGGTGGCGCGTCACCGTCCTTTACGACGGCGCGATCGTCGAGACGATCTCCGACATCTCCGCCGCCATGACTGGCTCGTTCGCCCTCAACTTCGAGGCTGCGCTCGAAGCGAAGTCGAAGTGGATCCGCGTGAAGACCGCGGGGGCGACGCTCATCAACCCGCAGAACAACGCGTTTCCCTCGTTCGCGCTCGGCAAACCTGTGCTCCTCGCGGGCGGCTCGGACGGCTCGGCGCTCACCGGCTCCGACGTGGTCGGCGTCGACACCGCTCCTCGAACCGGCTTGAAGGCCATCGAGGCGCAAAAGGAGGTCAACCTCATCGCCGCGCCGATCATCTTCACCGGGACCGCCGCGGTGATCTTGGCCCAGCGCGCCATCGTCGCGAGCGAGCTCATCGCGCAGGCCGAGCGCAAGATGGATCGCTTCGCGGTCTTCGAGGCCGCGCAGGACGCCAACGTGGCCTCCGCGCTCAACGAGCGTGGCAATTACAACTCGCGCTTCGCCGCGATGTACCACCCGTGGGTCACGATGCTCGACCCGCTCACCAAGACCGATATCGTGGTGCCGCCCTCGGGCCACGTGCTCGGCGCGTACGCGCGGACGGACAACGAGCGCGGCGTGTTCAAGGCCCCTGCCAACGTGGTGCTCCGCAGCATCACCGGCTTCGCGCAGGACGTGCCGGACGGCGAGCAAGACCTCTTGAACCCGGCGGGCGTCAACGTGCTCCGCCGCTTCGACGGGCTCGGCAACGTCATTTGGGGCGCGCGCACCATCTCGGCCGAGGGCCTGTGGAAATACGTGCCTGTCCGAAGGCTCTTCATCTTCCTGGAGCAGTCCATCATCAAGGGGACGCGCTACGCGGTCTTCGAGCCCAACGATCTGAAGCTCTGGGCGCGCCTCCGCGACAGCCTCGTCAACTTCCTCACGACCCAGTGGCGCGCGGGCGCGCTCTTCGGCAAGAAGCCTGAAGAGGCGTTCTTCGTCAAGGTGGATGAGACCACCACCACGCAAGACGACCGCGACAACGGCCGCGTCAACATCCTCGTCGGGATCGCCCCGGTGAAGCCCGCCGAATTCATCGTCTTCCAAATCGGTCAGGCGCCCCAGAGCGCCATCATCGCCGAGCAGAGCTGAGGAGTAGCCCATGGCCGTCACACGCAATGACCCTTACGCGGCGTTCAACTACCTGATCGAGATCGGCGGGATCACGAGCGGCGGGTTCAACGAGGTCGGCGGGCTCGACCTGGAGGTCCAGCCCATCGACTACAGGAACGGTGATGAGGACTTCATCCCGCGCAAATTGCCCGGGATCAAGAAGCTCCCCAACATCGTGCTGAAGCGCGGCATCATCGGCAACCTCGATCTGTTCAACTGGCTCAACACGGCGGCCAAAGGCGCGGTCGATCGGCGCGAGGGCGCCATCATCCTCCGCGACGAGCAGCGCAACGAGGTGATGCGCTGGAAGTTCATCCGCGGTTGGGCCTGCAAATACACGGGTCCGAGCCTCAAAGGCGACTCCAACACGGTCGCCGTCGAGGCGATCGAGATCGCGCACGAGGGCGTCGAGGTGGTCTGAGCGATTCGAGGGTCCCGACATGGCTGTCCCTGGCATCTCCTTTCAAATCGTGAGCGACTCTCCGCCGGTCCTCGGGGTCCGGTCGGACAGGACCGCCTTGATCGCGCTCACCCAGCGGGGCCCCGGGGAGACTCCCACCCTCGTTCACAGCTACGACGAATTCGTAGAGGTCTTTGGATGCGCGATGGACGGCGCCCTCGGCCCCATCGCCGCCAAAGGGTACTTCGACAACGGGGGCGCGGAGCTCATCGTCACGCGCTTCGTCCCGAGGCTCGCCCTGGCGGCCAAAGCGCCTATCCCGCCTGCCTCGGGCGCGCTCATGACAGCCGGCGTGAGCGGCGCGCCCTTCGCGCTGCCCTTCGTGGCGAGCGAGGTCGGGAGCTTTGGGGACAAGCTCGAGATCCAAGCGCTGCTCACGCTCCGGCGGCGGGTCAAAGGCTCCTTGGACTCCATCCTCACGGCCGCGGACGCCGGCGCGCCGGCGCACGTCTCGACACCTTCTATCGACGATTGGGGGCGCATCACAGGCTCCTTCCCTACGTTCTATTACACGTCCGGGAGCGCCCTCATCGTCCCGGACAACATCCCTCTCATGCTCGAGATCTACGAGCCCACGTTCGCGATTCGCATCGTGGAGCCCGGCCGCCCGGACGTGATCGTGACAGGGCTCGATCTGCGTGATCTCAAGGGCATGAAGGAGAAGCTCAAGGGATCTCCGGTGACCATCGGAGCTCTGCCTTCGATCGCGAACCCCGAGCTGCCGAGGCCCAATGAGCGCGTGCGCCTCCAAGGGGGGAGCGATGGGCTTTATGACACCTCGCCGGCCGAGGTGGGTGAGCTCGCCGCGTCCTTCCGCGCGTGCATCAAGGCGCTGGAGCTCACCGACGCTCCCGACATCGTCGTCGCGCCCGATCTCTGGAGTCGTATCTATCGCACCAAGGGCAAGACCCTGCTCGCGTTCGACGCGGCCACGGCGAAGGCGCTCTCGAACGAGCTCGTCGCGAGCGCCGCCAAGATGCGCGATCGCGTCGTGCTCGTCGATCCGCCGCTCCTCGGCAAAGGCGAGGTGCGGCCCGCGGCGCCGTCCGAGCTCGTGAGCTACTGCGACGATCTCCGGCTCGCGCTCGCGGAGGATCGCGACTTCTCCGCGATGTTCACGCCGTGGCTGCGCATCGTCGCGGGCGGGCGCTACCGCGGCGACGACACGCTGCTCATGCCTCCGTCCGCGCACGTCGCGGGCCGCATGGCCAAGACGGCGCGCGCGCGCGGCGCGTGGATCGCGACGGGCAACGTGCCGATCGAGGGCGTCGTCGGCCTCTCGGATCGGCTCTCGCTCGCCGATCAAGGATCGATCTACGCGCTCGGCGTCTCGCCGCTCCGCGTGGAGCTGCCCGCGGGCGCGACGATCCAAGGCGTGCGATCGCTCGCGTGGCCCGACAGGCCCGCGTGGGGCTTCCTCTCGACGCGCAGGCTCATGAACTACCTGCGCCGCGCGCTGCGCCCGCTCGGCATGTCGCACACCTTCGAGCCCAACGCGCCCGCGACGTGGGCCGCGATCCGTCGCGACGTCACGCGCCTGCTCCGCGACATGTTCGCGCGCGGCGCGTTCGCAGGCGCGGATCCGAGCGAGGCGTTCTTCGTGAAGATCGACGACGCGCTCAACCCCGAAGAGGCGCGCGACGCGGGCGTGCTCACGGCGCAGATCGGCGTCGCGCCGTCGGCGCCGCTCGAGTTCTTGCTCGTCCGTTTGATCGTCGAGGGCGGCGTCGCGCGCGTCGCCGAAGGAGGCGCGTGATGTTCCGCGCGATCGAGCCTTCCAACCCGCTGCCCGGCTTCCGCTTCGCCGTCGCGTTCGCCGACTCCGCCGAGCCCATCGGCGCGATCGCGGCGGGCGGCGCCGCGCAGACCGTCGCGGGCTTCTCCGAGATCACCGGCCTCGACGGGACGCTCGAGATGCACGACTACAAAGAGGGCGGCCGCAACAGCTTCGTGCACAAGCTGCCGACGCGCGCGTCGTTCGGAAACATCACGTTCAAGCGCGGCGTCGCGGTGAGGCCGCATCTGTTCCGCTGGTACGATCGCGTGCGCCGCGGCGACTTCGGCGCGCGCCGATCGATCCTCATCGCGCACCTCGACGAGCGCGGCGACGCGGCGCTCGTGTGGCTCGTGTTCCGCGCGCTGCCCGCGAAGTACGTGGGCCCGGGGTGGAACGCGTCGCAGAGCAGCGTGGCCATCGAGTCGCTCGAGGTCGCGCACGAAGGGCTCGAGCTCGTCACCGGCGCAGAGCTCGGCGTCTAGGAGCGCACCCATGCCCGTGATGATCGACGAGATGACGAGCCACTTCGAGGTCCGCGACCAAGCGAAGCTCCAGAAGCTCGTGCGCGAAGAGGTCAAGAAGGCCGTCGCGCAGGAGAAGAAGGGCGGCAAGCAAGGCGGCGCAGACCCCGCGGATCCCTCCGCGGGCGGGCACGAGGGAGGTTAGACATGGCCGCATCGAGCCACCTCGGCAAGCTCACCATCCTGCTCCTCGACGACGTTGATCTGCCTGGTTTCTCGGGCAGAAAGTTCGAGGCGCCGTTCAACCCGACCGAGCTCACGCAGGAGCGCAACGCGACGTTCGCCGAGGTCGCGATCCCGGGGCTCGACTCGCCCGTCGTGCAGTACGTGCGCGGCAACGGCCAGACCATGAACGTCGAGCTCTTCTTCGACGTCACGGATCGGATGGAGAACGGGCTCGTGAAGGACGGCACGAGCGTGCGCTCGCGCTACGTCGCGGTCATCGAGCGCCTGCTCCTCCAGCACCCGACGCTGCACGCGCCGCCGCGCGTCCGGCTCGTGTGGGGGCGCACGGTGGTGATGGCGAGCGCCGTCTGCAAATCGCTCTCGGTCACCTATTCGCTCTTCGACACGCTCGGCCGCCCGGTGCGCGCCACCGCGAAGCTCGGCCTCACGCAGTACACGAGCGCCGCCGCGCAGCTCGCCGAGATGGGCCTCACGAGCCCCGATCGCACCAACGTCGCGACCGTGCGCGAGGGCGACACGCTGCCCTCGATCGCCGCGCGCGAGTACGGCGACGCGACCAAGTGGCGCGCGATCGCCGAGGCTAACCGCATCGCGGATCCGCTCGCGCTCACGCCGGGCGCCGCGCTCATCGTCCCGAGGGTCGTCGGATGACGCTCACCGACAACAACATCGAAGAGCGGATGGTGACGCTCGGCGATCGCTACGTGCCGCGTTTTGAAGTGTATTTCGCGCACGAGCAGGCGCCGACGACGCCGGGCGCGAAGGGCTCGCCCGTCGACATGGACACGGCGCGCGCGGAGGAGTCCGCGCGCCTTCGGAGCAGGATCTTCCGCGCGACGCCGGACGGCGCGCTTCCGGGCCCCTCGCAGCTCGTCCCGCTCGCGGGGCCGTGGGGCGACCAACCCGATCAGCAGACGAACGACGTCCTCTCCGTCGAATTCCAAGAGAGCACGGGCGGCGAGCAGAAGCTCGCGACGCTCACCATCGAGCTGCTCAACGTCTATGACTTTGCGTCGGAGATCTATCGTTACACCGACGTCCCCAAGGACGAAGGCGCGCCGGGCCAAGGGCCTTATCCCTTGATGCAATATGGCACCACCATCGCGCTCTTCATCGGGTATGGCACGGTCGAGCCCTTCTTCGAAGGCATGGTGACCAAGCTCGACGTGAGCTTCCCCGCCGACGGCCCCTCCAAGGTCACCGTCACCGTGGTCGACAAGCGCGATCGCTTGCGCTGCAAGAAGGACCTCAAGGGGAAATCGTTCAACAACATGTCCGAAGAGGAGATCGCGGCCCAGGTCGCGGCCGAGGTCGGGCTCCAGGTCGCGACGCGCCCGGGCCAACGCACCATGCCCAAAGGGGGTCCCGTGAAGGTCGCGGCCGACCAAGACGCGCTCCAGTTCCTCACCGATCGGGCCAAGAAGGCGGGTTTGGAGATGAGCTGCTTTGGAGACACCATCTTCCTGCTCACGCCCGGAGACGCGAAGAAGGGCAGCAAGCGCTACGCTTATCGCCGCGGGCTCACGTCGTTCCACCCTACGTTCGACGGCAACGGCAAGCCCACCAAGGTGCGTGTCATCTCGCGTGATCCGATGACGCAACAGACCTTCACCGCCGAGGCCACGACGGACGACCTCAAGAAAGAGGGGCTCGCGCCGCCCGAGGGCTCGACGTCGCTCGACAACGTAAAGGGCTCCGGGCAGGCGGGCGAGCGCGTCGAGGTGGTCACCAACTACGTGGCCAAGTCGCAGGAGGAGGCCAAGCAGATCGCGCTCGGCATCCTCAAGCGCAACCTCGACGACGCGTTCACCGTCGACGGCGAGATGATCGGCGACCCGGGCGTGCGCATCGGTGAGAGCCTTCAAATCGAGGGCGTGGGCAGGTTCAGCGGGAGCTATTACCTCACCTCCACGACGCACAAGATGGGTGGAGACGGCTACAAGACCGTCTTCACGGCGCGCAAGAACACGCCCCCCGGCGTCGAATTCAAGGACGAAGAGAAGAAGAAGCAGGCGGCCGGCGCGGGCCAACCCAAATACGCGCAGGCGGGCAAATCGCAAGGTGGGCAAGGACAAGGTGGCCAGTCGCAGCCGCAGGGAGGTGGCACGTGAGGACAGGTGATCTCTCCCAGCGCTACAACGGCCTTTATCTCGCGGAGGTCGTCGACGTAAACGACCCGGAGAAGCTCGGGCGCGTGCGCGTCAAGGCCGATCAGTTCGAGGACACGGGCGATCAACCGACGTGGGCCACCGTCGCGCGCCCCTCGGCCGGCGACAAGACAGGCGTGTTCTTTACGCCCAAGACCGGTGATCAAGTGATCGTCGGGTACATGGCGGGCGACGTGCGCGAGCCCATCATCCTCGGATATGGCCACTCGACCGCGCGCAAGCCCGACGGCGACAAGGTCGACACGGAGAAGCACGGCATCGTCACGACCATCGGGAGCATCACGTTCGACGAGAAGGGCGGGACCATCCTCATCTCCTTCAAAGGCCCTCCCGAGTCCACCGTCACCATCAACAAAGAAGGTGTGGTGATCGCGTCCAAAGCAGCTCCGCCCGAGGGCAAGATCACGCTCGACGCAAAGGGCATCACGATCGAGGCGTTGGC
>CAYTJL010000025.1:0-12863 GCA_964437785.1 uncultured Polyangiaceae bacterium | reverse complement strand
AGCCATGAGCAAGCTCGACACCATTCTTGGGAGGGGCGTCCGCTTCCCCTTCCACCCAGGCAAAGACGGCGGCTTCGCCTTCATCGAAGGTGAAGAGAACGTGGCGCAGGCCATGACGCTCATCCTCGCGACGGCGGTGGGCGAGCGGCAAATGCGCTTCTCGTTCGGCAGCCGCCTGCCTCACATGATCTTCGAGCCCATCACGGGCGCGACCCTCGCGGCCATCGAAGAGAGCGCGCGCGACGCGCTCCGCGACTTCGAACGGAGGATTCGTGTGCTCGCGATCCACGCGGAGCCCGATCCCGAGGAGCGATCCAAGGTGATCCTCACCATCTCGTACGACATCTTGAAGACCAACCGCCGGGGAAACCTCGTCTTCCCCTTTTACCTCTCGGGAGGTTGACTGACCCATGCCCCTCGTCCCCCCGAACTTGGATGATCGCACGTTCGAACAGCTCGTCGCCGAGGTGCGGAGGCGTATCCCCACCTATACGCCGGAGTGGACCGATCTCAACGACGGTGACCCGGGCGTCACGCTGGCTCAGCTCTTCGGGTTCATGACCGAAGGGCTCTTGTTCCAGCTCAACCAGGTGCCCGACAAAGGCCTCATCACCTTCTTGAAGATGGTGGGCGCGGAGCTCCACCCGGCGACGCCGGCCGTCGCCGACGTGACGTTCATCCCGGTCGGCACCGCGGGCCCTTCGTCGCCGCTCACCTTCGACATCGACGCGCGCACGCAGGTCCAAACCGCGGGTCCTCCGCCCGGCCAAAAGGCGCCCATCACGTTCGAGACGATTCGGCCCTTCACCGTCATCAACGGATCGATCATCGATCTCGTCGTGGGGGACTGCGACGGCAACTACCTCTCTCGCAAGGCCGAGAACGACGCGAAGACAGGCACGTTCAAGCCGCTCGGCGCGGCCAAGACCATCGAGGACGCGCTCTACGTCGTGCTCGATCTCAACGTCACCGCGGGCGCGCCCGCGTGGCCCGAGGGCACGATTCGGATCCGCGCGGACGTCGCGGGGTCGAGCGAGGTCGGCGAGCCCAAGGTGCCTGACGACGCCGCGGCGCCGCGCATCGGGTGGTCCTATTCGAGCGGCGTGACGTCGATCGGCGGCGCGACGGTGGTGAGCTTCTCGCCCATCAAACCGGCGCTCGACTCCACGCGTGAGCTCACGCAGAGCGGTTATGTCGAGATCACGTTCGAGGCCCCGGACGTGATGAAGCGCGCGGGCGCGAGCGTGCTCCCCAAGGCATTTCAAAATCGCTTCATCCTGCGCGCGCAGGTGCTCCGGCCGAGCTCCTATGGGACGAGCCCGCCGGTCCTCAAGAGCGTTCGTATCAACACGGTGACGGCGCGGAGCCTCACCACCGTTCGCGACGAGCTGCTCGGCCGCTCGACGGGCCTTCCGTTCCAACGCTTCAAGCTCGCGAACGCGCCTGTATTTCCCGGCTCGACGACGATCGAGGTCAATGAGGGCGGGGGCAACATCGTGACGTGGAAGGAGACGCTCGATCTCTTCACCGCGGACCCGAACGATCGTGTCTTTCAGGTGCTCCCCGCGACGGGCGAGGTGCTGTTCGGCGACGGCGCGCACGGCCTCATCCCTGCTCCCGACGACGGCAGCAGCACCGCGGGCAACGTGAGCGCGTCCGAATATCAATACGGCGGAGGTACGTCGGGCAACGTCGGTGCGGGCACGCTCACGCGCGTGATCGCGCCCGCGGGCCTGCCCTCGTTCGACGCGACCAACCTGCTCGCGGCGCGCGGCGGCGACGACGAAGAGCCCGTGGACGCGGGCGTCACGCGCGCGCCCGCGGTCGTGCGATCGCGTTACCGCGCCGTGAGCGCGGCCGACTTCGAGGCGCTCGCGCGCGAGGCGCCCGAGACGCGCATCGCGCGCGCGCACGCCCTCCCGAACACGCGGCCCGGCCTCCGCGCGGGCGCGTCGCCCGGATCGGTGACGCTCGTGCTCGTGCCCAACGCGCCCTTCCAAGAGTCGCTCGCGGGCCCGATCCCGCTGCTCCCGGAGACGGCCGACAAGGTCCGCCGCTACCTCGATCAGCGCCGGCTCGTGACGACCGAGCTCTTCACGCGCGGGGCGGTGTTCCGCGCGGTGACGGTCACCACCTCGATCCTGCTCGCGCAGGGCGCGAGCCTCTCGGCCACGCGATCGGGCGCGCTCGCGGCGCTTCACCGTTACTTTCACGCGCTCACGGGCGGTGACGACGGGCAGGGGTGGCCCTTCGGCGGCGCGATCTATTTCTCGCGCGTGTTCCACGAGCTGCTCGCGGTGAGCGGGATCGCGCGCGTGGACGAGCTCTCGATCGCGCTCGACGGCGGCCCCGCGGCCTCGTGCGCCGACGTGCCGCTCAACGGCGGTGAGCTCCTTTATTCGAAGGATCATCTCGTTCACGTGAGGGTCGAGGCGTGAGCACCCTCGTCCATCTGCCCGACCTCACGAGCGCGCCGCTCGCCGCGACGACGGGCTGGTCCGCGCTCGCGACGGCGCAGGGCGAGGGCGGCGTGCCGCTCGTCGCGGTGCCGTCGCTCGAAGACGCGCGCGCGTGCGCGCTCGCGCTCGTCCCCGAGGAGGACGACCCGTGCGCGCTCCGCGTGATCGCGATCGATCCGCCGGACGGCACCGTCGTGATCGAGCCGGGCGCGGGCGTGATCGAGGTCACGCTCTCGCGCGGCGCGCCGCAAGGTCCTCCTCCTGTGCTGCGGATTCACCCGCTCGCGGTGGGCGCGGACGACGTCACGATCGAAGGCGCGGTCCAAGGTCCGTGCCGCGATCGGATCGTGTTCACGGGCGCGATCACCGCGTCGATGCCCGACGGAGAGTACACGCTCTCGGTCGACGGCTACCCCGATCCGCGCGTCCATCTCACGATCGCGATCGGCTCATTTTCCCCTTCGATCGCGCCGGATCGGTGCGCGCTCACGCTCGCGCCGCGCGCCGAGGCCGTGGTGCCGACGTTCGTGTCTGCGCCCGCCGGCGTCGAGGTCCGGCCTCCGCTCCTCGCGGTCGATCGCGCGGGCTGCGTCGCGCGCGCGTGGTCGCTCGACGCGAACGGCCGCGCGCTCGCGCCGCGCGAGGGCGGCGGCGTCGATCTGCTCGCGCGCGCGTCGGGCGGGCTCGTCGCGACGCTCGCGATCACGGAGCCCGTGCGCGACGCGATCTTCTGGCGCGACGTGATCGCGGTGCTCACCGCGTCGGCGATCCGGCTCTACGATCGCGGCGGCTGCCCCCTCGATCCCGCGCCGTGGCGATCGGATCTCGACGACGCGCTCGCGCTCGCGATCGCGGGTGACGGCGCGCTCGTCGTGATCCAGCGCGGCGCGCCCAACGTCGTGGTGCTGCGCCGCGACGGGAGCCGCGTCGCGCCGCCCGCGGTGTTCGCGGGCCGCGGTTACTACGCGTCGCTCCGCAGCGCGGCGATCGTCTTCGACGCCGAGGCGTGCGCGTACAAGCTCGATCCCGCGCGCGCGGGAGACGGTTGCTGCGTCGAGCCCGCGCGCCTGCTCACCGACGACGAGGCGCTGTTCTTCCGCCTCATCGACGATCTGCCGGACCTTCGCGCGCGCGTCGCGTATCCGAACGAGGGGTGGGTGATCGTCGGATCGGCCGACGACGCGGGCGCGCTCGACGCGGGGAGACCCGGCACGCAGTGGCACCGCGCGCTGCTCTTCGGCGAGATCCCCGAGGGCTGCGCGGTGACGATCGAGACGCGCGCGTCCGACGACGTCCTCGCGGGCGATCCCTTCGTCGCCGAGGGCTGGTCGCCGCCCGTGACCGCGACGAGCGCGTCCGCGGTGACCGTGAGCGCGCCGGGCGACGCGCGCGTCGCGATCGCGGACGCGATGGTGCTCGCAGGGCCGGGCCGTTATTTGTGGCTGCGCCTCACGCTGAAGAGCGACGGCGCGCGCACGCCGAGGATCCGATCGATCGTCGTGGAGCACGCGCGTGAGGGCACGTCGCGCTTCTTGCCGAAGGTCTATCGGGACTCGACGCCGGACGACGATTTCCTCCGGCGCTGGCTCGCGCTCTTCGAATCGACCGCGTGGAGCGGCGTCTCCGGGCGCCTCAACGCGTACGCGGATCTCTTCGACGCGCGCACCGCGCCCGAGGCCATGCTCCCGTTCCTCGCGGGCTTCGTCGATCTGCCGGTGCCCGAGCGGCTCAAGAGCGATCCCGAGCGGCTCCGCAGGCTCCTCGCGCGCGCGAACGAGATCGCCCGCGCGCGCGGCACGATCGACGGGCTCGTCTTGATCGTCGAGCTCGTGATGGGGATCACGATCCAGATCGTCGAGTCGTTCCACACGCGATCGCGCTTCGTGCTCGGCGCGGATCCGGTGCTCGGCGGCGACACGATCCTCACGATCGAGCCTTCGCCCGTGGTGCTCGACGACGGGCCCGCGCTCGGCTGCGGCTGCCTCCTCACGTGCGACGAGCGCGACGGGACCGTCCCGTATCGCTTCGACGTGCTGGTCGCGGCGCACGACGTCTGCGCGACCGAGGACCTCGCGCTCCTCCGCGCGCTCGTCGATCGCGAGAAGCCCGCGCACACGATCGCGTGTGTCCGCCTCACCGCGCCTTCGGGCTGGGCGGTCGGGATGGCGTCGGTGGTCGGGCAGGAGGTCCGTGAAGGGTTTGATCGCCAAACGCGTGATCCAACGACGTTTGGGATCGCGCTCGCGAGCGGTCCTCCGCGGCCGAGGCCGCTCGGAGAGGGGCTCATCCTCGGGATGGGATCTCATCTCCCTGCGTCCTCACGCGATCAGGATCTTCGTTTGGAAGCGACCGTGGGCAGGACGACGCGCGTCGGCGCGTGAGCGATTTCAAAAAGGCTTTCAAAGCATCATCGATCAACGCGGAACGATGGGAGACGGCATTATGGCGAACGGGACCGCACCGACGACCGGGGATCTGCTTGAGGTACCGAGCGGGATCTCACGGCTTCGGTACTTCTTTGGGCAGCTCTTGACCCAACGTGATCTGGTGGCCGAGCAGGGATATCACCTCCTCCTCCGGCGCCTCTTCCAGCGCGAGGCGCTCGGGACAGGCACCGTGTCGGGCCTGCGGGTCGACACCGGAGGACCGGACAACCCCGATTGCGTCTTCGTGCGCGCGGGGCTCGCGCTCGACCCGGATGGGCGGGAGATCCTCTCGCCCTCGGACGTCTGCGTCCGTGTGGCCGACACGCCGCTCACGCCGTCCGCCGCGTCGGCGTACGTCACGACGCCTTATACGCGCGCGCACGTCGCGTCGCAGGTGGCGGCGTATTGGGGGGCTTCCTTCGGCGTCGTCTCCGGCACCATCGATGACGTCGCCGCGCTCTCCGCGGCGCTCACGGCGCATGCCCCGCCCGGCTCGACGGTGGATGATCCCACGGGCGATGATTTCCCCTTCACCGCCGGGCTGCTCAACAAGCTCTCGCTGCCTTCGGGCTTCACGCTGCCTCTCGGCATGACGCTCCGTGAATACCTCTTCAACGCCATCGTCGGGACAACGTATTTGGGCGTCCGCTACGTCGAGCGCGCCAAAGAGCCCGCGCCCGCGGTGCTCGACGCCTCGTGCTGCGGCGGCGCCACCTGCTTCCCCTCGCGGACGGAGGAGGGGGCGATGATCGTCGGGCAGACGACGCCCTTTGGGGCGATCCAAGACCCTTATCAGGGCGCGCTCGCGGTCATCGAGCACCACCTCCTCGCCGAGGAGAACGCGGAGGGGCTCTCGCCCGGCGGCACGCCGTATCCGCACGACACCGAGGCTGGTCTCTATGACTTCATCCTCGGCGCCTTCCGCGGGCTGCCCCCGAGCGACGAGCCTTGTGGGCCAAAGACACCTCCGGTCGTCCCGATCGCCCAAGCGCATTGGGGGAGGTTCCCCAACGAGCTCCCGAACATGAGCCGCATCACGACGATCGACAACCGCGCCTTCCGGCCGCTCGCGCCGGGCGTCCCCGTCGTGCGCGCGATGGTCACCGCGTTCACACAAGGGATGACGCCGCGCTTTACCCAACCTCACTTCGACCTCTTGAGCCCTGTGGAGCGCGGCGCGCTCACGGTGCCCTCGGGCGCGAGCTCGGTGATCGTGCGCGCGCGATCGACCTCGCCGCTCGACGCGACGGCGCTCAACCAAGCCACGTGGCAGATCGACTTTTATGCAGCGACGGGCTCCGCGCCGCAGCGTTGGGACACCGCCAACCAGCCGGGCGCGAGCGCTGTCCCTTATGCCTTCACGGTCACCGCGGCGGTCAGCGTTCAAGAGGACGGGACGTACGTCGATCTCACGCTCACCTCCGTCCCTCCCAACACGCCTCTCGTGCTCCCCTCGGGCACCTACGTGTGGAGGTTGAACGTCGACAATACAGTGCGCTCGCTCATTCAACACGCTGTCATGGACGGTCTGCCGCGTCCGCCCAACGTGGTGCCCACAGGCGACCTCAACCCGACCACCAACGCGCCTCTCGAGGCCGTGTTCTACGTGCCCTGACAAGGGAGGAGACGAACGACGATGAGCTCCAACGGTGCTTGCTCCTGCAGTTGCAAACCCTGCTCCTGCCCTTGCCCCCCCGGGCTCGGGTGCGTCGAGGACATGTGCGTCCCGAGGCCCTGCTTCTTCAACGGACAGCTCGTCACCTCGGACGATCTGAACGCGGTGGTGTCGTATTTCAAATCGCGCGACGCGATGCTCTCGCGCTTCGACGCTGGTTGGGGCGTGCTCGGCGGGCTCCGCGCGGACGCCGCGCCCGGCGTGCCCAAGGCGGCGCTCATCAGCAACAACCCCTTTCCCAACCCGCAGATCCTGGCGGGGACATCCATCCAGATCTCGCCCGGCGCGGCCATCGACGCCGCCGGGCGGGCGCTCGTCCTTTGCGCGCCGCAGATCCTCGACATCCAAAAGCTCATGGCGGAGGTGCCCTCCGCGCCCATCACCCAGACGTGCAACGCGTGGTTCTCCCCGCTCCCCGGGGTCTGCGGAGCCCCGCCCCTCACCAACGGGCTTCCAGAGCCCACGCTCACGGCGACGGAGTATTGGCTCATCGCCGAGCACACCGAGTCTCCCGCGCGGCCCGTGCCCCGTTATGCGGGCGGGGGGCCCTGCGATCCCGCGCCGGCGTGCGACTTCAGCCGAAAGATGGAGGGTGTTCGGTTCCGCCTCATCAAGGCGATCCCTGCCTCGTACTTCATGACAGGGTGCCTCGACGACATCCAGCTCCCGCCTCAAATGCTCCTCGCGCGGCCCGTGCCCGGAGGTGGGTTCATCTTGAACACAGGAGGGGGTGAAGGTGGAAGCGGAGGCAGCGGTGGGAGCGGTGGCTCGCAGTCGCCCGAGCTCTGCGTCTACAACCAATATGCCGTCTTTGACGCCGTGACGTCGATGGTCGCCGCGAGCTGCTGCACCCAACCTGCGGTGGTGGTGGCGAGGCTCCTCGTGACGTCGGGCCGCGGCGCGCTCGGCGGAAGCTCGCTCCCGTCCGCGCCTCTTTACGTGATCATGTTGGATGGGTATCCGTTCCGTCGAATCGTGCTCCCGAACGCGCTCCTCTCCTTCGCGTTCGGCTCCAGCGGGTGCGCGCCGCGCGATCCGACGGGCACCGTCACGCTCCCCAACGACTTCGGAGACATTCGATGACGAGCCCCATTCGCCCTGTCTTTCAAGAGGGGGAGCGCCTCACCGCGAGCCGCCTCAACGCTGCTGTCGAGTACCTCCGCTCGGCGCTCCGCCGCGCGCTGCTCGGGCCGCTGAGCCCCGGCGTCGCCGCTGGGCTCGAGATCATGCCGGCGCCCAACGGGGTTGACATGGTGGTCCAACCCGGCCTCGCGATCGACGGACGCGGGCGTATGTTGGTCGTCCAGGAGTCGCTCGTCATCAACCAAGCGGCCGTAGAGGCGCAGGTCGGAGACCTCGCGGTCGGCGGGAGATACGCGGTCAACGTCGCGATCAACGACCGATACGGGAGCTTCGATCCCTGCTCGCCGCACCCGCCTCGGGACGTGATCGATGATGTCCAGCTCACCTTCGACAAGGCACATCCTCAATCGACGATCAGCTTGCTCGAAGGCGCCAACATCAGCGTGATTCATGAGGTCGCCACGACCGCCGCGACGATCTCTGCGCCGTGGAGCGAGCTCGACCCGGAGGGGCGCTCCTCGCGCGACTTCGGTGTTCGGCTCGGGTACGTGGTGTGGGGCGGCGCCGCCTTCGGCCAGGTGGACCCGTCGGGCAGGGCCGGTGTCTCTCCGCGCTTCGCGAGCCTTCGAAACTCGTATGGAGAGATGATGATGGCGCTCGGCCGCGAGGCCACGGGGGCGCGGCTCCTCGGCGTGCTCGCGAGGACGGTGTTCCGGTCGGGCGCGCCCGTCACGTTCCAAGCCCCCGTCGACTTTCAAACCGATCTCCTCGTCAAGGGCGCCGCGACGTTTCAAAAGCCGGTCTCGTTCCAGGACATGACCGGCGGGCCCCTCACCCAAGCTGCGGTGGTGGCGGTGGACATGGGCTCTCCTCCTGCGGGGAGGGCGAGCGCCGCCGATCCGCGCGTCTTCGAGGCGGCGGGCGGCAGGTCGGGTGGAGCCCCCGGCGCGGGCGGCGTGCTCGCGGTCTCGATGCAATACGACACGCAGCTCGGCAGCACGTACAACGCCTTCACGCACGTGCCTCACGCCGGCTTCCCGCTCGCGTTCAGCCCGAGCGCGACGATCACGTATCCCGAGCTCGTGCCTTATGACGCGGCCACGTATCCCGCCGCGGCCGGCCTCGCCGCGGCGCCCTCTCAGGTGGTCACCGGCGTCGGTGATCTCGTGCCGCTCGCGGCCTTTGGGCCCATCCGCGCGATGGTGAAGTACCATGGCGCGTCGGCGCTCGGGCCGGGCGTCGAGCTCACGCCCGACACGCTGAACATCGTCGCCGGCTCGGTGTACCCGCTCCGTATCGCTGGATCGGGGGACATGGTCGTGGCGCGCACGAGCATCGAGGTGCCTGTCTCCTCGTCGATCCAGCCGACGGTGGTGATGGCCGTCCAGCCTTATCCGAAGCCCTGATGAGGGGTGTTTGAGCCGAGGAGCTCCTGATGGCGTCTTACACGATTATCCGCTCGGTCACCGAAGGTCTCCTCGCCATCCTGCAAAAGGATTTTCAAGGCGTGTTGCCGCTCGCCAACATCAAGGCGGCGCCGCCCGATCAATCGGCGACGGCGTCGGGGCAAACGCTGCTCCTCTACCTCTATCAAGTGTTGGAGAGCAGCACGCTCCGCAACATGGGCCCTCGGGCCTCGATCCAGCCGTCGGGGACGGGCGCGCAGGTCGTGACGCTCCAGCGTGACCCCTTGGCGCTCGACCTCTATTATCTGCTCATCCCGCTCTCGGATCAGGCGAACTTCCTCGACACGTACGACATCTTGGGCGCGGCGATGAAGTCGTTCCACGATCACGCCATCTTCTCGCCCGGCGCGCTGGGCGTCCAAGGGCTCAACGCCGAGGAGGCCAAGCTCGAATTCCGCCTCACGCTGAACCCGCTCGCCACCTCGGATCTCATCCGCTTGTGGGAGGCGGTGCACCAGCCTTATCGGCTCAGCGTGGCGTACGTGGTGAGGACGGCGATCATCGACAGCGATCTCACGACCGACGGTCGCATCGTCAGCGAGCGGCGCATCGTGGTGGGGTGATCCGTCGATGGGGGCGAATCAAACCTCGGCGTGGCGGCATAGGAGGATGGCGCCGCGCTTCAAGATTCGCTCGTGCGCGGGAGGAGCGAAGGGTATATTCCAACAGGCGCGCAGCGTCGACGAGATCAAGAGAGACCCCGAGCGCAGGTGCCATGGCGACCGCCGAGAGGAAGAGCAAACGCAAAAAGAAGACGGCGCCTCTCGTGCGCGCGCTCCGCGCCGTCGTGGCGCGGATGGCGGAGGGGCATCGCGATCAGGCCGAGCGCGACGCGGAGGCGCTGATCTCCGCGGGGGTCGACACGTGGGAGGCGCTCGCCGCCGAAGCCGGCAAAGACAGGCCCGTGGAGCGGAGGATGGCGGCGTTGTGGTTCCTCTCGCGGCTCGGGGGCCCACGCGCGATCGAGCCGCTCCTCGCGGCGCTCACGGACAATGCGCCCGAGGTCCGCGCGGAGGCCGCGCGCGACATGGGCGTGCTGCGCGACGACGCTGCGATTGCCCCCCTCGCGGCGGCGCTCGAGCGCGATCCGAACACCGATGTTCGGGCGATGGCGGCGAACGCCTTGGGCTCGTTTCCCTCCGTGGGCGCGGCCGCCGCGCTGTCAAAGGCCCTTCGACGATCGGGCGAAGATCCAAAGATACGAGGGATGGCGGCGGAGGGGCTCGCCTTGGCAGGAGGGAAGATGGCGGTCGAGCCGCTCATCGAGGCCCTCTCGGACCCGTCCCCCGAAGTGCGCTTCTGGGCCGCGGTTGGGCTGGGGGGGCTCGGGGACACCGCTGCTCTCCCCGCGCTCCGCCGCTTGTCCGAGGCGGAGGGGGCGTCGCCGCCGGGCGCTCGTGATGTCCGCGAAGAGGCGGTGAAGGCCATCGAGAACATCGAGGCATCCATCCCTCCGACGACGATCTCCTGATGGGGAGAAGACCAAATGTTCGCACAGATGACCCGTCCCGTGTCGCATGGATCCAACGGTGCAGCGTCGCCGCCGCCGTTTCGAAGCGCGGCGCCTCGGCGCCCAATCGTCCATCGCACGTGCGCTGCGTGTGAGGCAAAGTCATCCGCGAGCGCCTCCCCGGCCGCGCAAGATGACGACAGCGAGGCCAAGAAGCTGCTCGCTCGAACGTCGTCCAAAGGTGGTTGCACCACGTGCGCGGGCAAGGGCGCCGTCGTGAACAGGAGCGCCGCGGAGGGGGCGGCCGGCGAGGCCGCGAACGCGCCATCCCTCGTCGGAGACGTCGTTGGCTCCTCGGGGCAGCCCTTGAGCCCGGCGGTGCGGTCTTATTTCGAGCCACGCTTCGGGCAGAATTTAGGTGATGTTCGGGTGCACACGGGCGCGCGGGCGGACGCGTCGGCGCGGTCCGTCAACGCCTTGGCCTACACCGTGGACCGAGATATCGTGTTTCGCGAGGGGTCGTATTCACCGGAGACCAACCCCGGCAAGAAGCTCCTCGCGCACGAGCTCGTGCATGTCCTCCAGCAGTCCAATGGCGCCCCCTCTCGGCAGGACAAGTCGGCGGGCCTCTCGGTGAGCGATCCCAGCGATGCGGCGGAGATCGAGGCGGACACCATCGCAAACGAGGTTGTCGGAGGAGGCGTGTCGAGCCCGATTCAGCGCGCCCCAATGGCCATCGCGCGACAGGTGCCGGACGGGGACGCCGGCGCGCCGCAGGACTCTGAGTTGCACACCAAGCAGGTCGCTTGTGTCGCGCGCCTCGGCGGTCATCCCAGCACCCGCGACGGCGGCGTTCCATCGCCCGAGGACATCGCGGGGTACAATGAGGAGTGCCGTCGCGAGACCGGCTATTCCGGGCCTGACGTGACCGTCTCCGACGACGCCGCGAGGCAGCTTCGCACCGGAGAGGTCCTCGACCCGGCCAAGCTCGAAGAGCTGAGGGGGCTTGTCGCCGAATTCAACGAGCTCTCCGCGAGCGGCCTCGTGACCGCGGAAGATGCTCAAATCGTGGGCGCGCAGCTCGCAGCCGTCGGCGCCGCCATGGCGCGAGTCGGCACGTCGCCGCCGGTGCCGGATCCTTCGGATCCACAAGCGTCCAACGATCCTCAGGAGCACGACAAGGAGGCGCCGCAGCTCGCCGCGGGCGGCGCGACCATGGCCCTTGGTGGGATGATGATTCGTGCGGCTCCCGCGGCGGGGGGCGCCGCCGCCGCCGGCGGCGTCGCCGTGGCGGAGCTCATCCCGCCCATCGCTATCCTCGTCGGTGTAAGCCTCGTGTTCGTCGCGGTCTATACGCTCGCGACCGGCACGCTCCACATCGATCTCGCCGCCGGCCAAACGTTGATCACCGCCGTCGCCGTCATCGCCGCGACCGTGGCTCGGGTCCGCGTTCGGCGCAGGAGAAATGCTTACTCCTGCACCGCGCAATGCCAAGCGAACGGCGGTCCAACCGGCGCTTACTTCGTCACAGGCACGTCGAGCCGCAACTGCGCGGAGGCGACGCTGGCCGCCAAAGCCGCTGTCCCGCGCGGACAATATCCTCGTCATTGCAGCTGCAGCGACACCGATGGCTTCCGGGGAACCGGCCATCAATGCGAGGCTCACCAGCGATGAGCGGGGCCCCCGCGCGCCCCATGGTCATGAGACACGTATCACACAAGAGGTGGAGCGATGTTTGCTCAGGTAGTGCGCCCTTCGTTTCGAGCCCCCGGCGATGTTGCGGCTCAACCTCTCTCGCGCGGCGCGGTCCGGCGCCCCGTGATCCAGCGCAAATGCGCCGAGTGTGAGGCGAAGTCAAAAGGCTTGCCCGTCGGCAAGCCGGATGACGCGCTCGAGAAAGAGGCGGATCGTGTTGCGGAGGAGATGCTCTCCAAGAAGTCTTCCAAAGGAGGTTGCACCAAGTGCGGTGACGGGAAACCGTCCGTCCGTCGCAGCGCCGAGGGAGGCGCCTCCGAGGAGGTCGCGCCGCCCATCGTCGAAAGGACCCTCCAGTCGAGCGCCGGTCACGCGCTCGACGAGCAAACGCGCGCGCTCTTCGAGCCTCAGCTCGGGCTCGATCTGAGCGGCGTGCGCGTCCACACCGGCGCCTCGGCGGACGAGTCTGCCAAGGCGGTGAACGCCAAAGCTTACACGGTGGGTCGAGACATCGTGTTTGGCGCCGGGCACTACGCGCCTCACACCCACGAGGGGCAACGCGTCCTCGGGCACGAGCTGACCCACGTGGCCCAGCAGGGCGGAGAGGCG
>CAYTJL010000024.1:36955-57712 GCA_964437785.1 uncultured Polyangiaceae bacterium | reverse complement strand
GGCGCATCGATCGGAGCTGCTCCTGAAGGTTCAGTCGAGCTACACCCGCCAAGACCGGGCAGAAGCGCCGCGCCGACGGCCAAGGCAAGAAGAACCGTTCGGGAACGAAGGCTCGCGATCACGTCCGCGAAGGCAACGCGCGCGGCGCTCTGCGGCGCAGCAACGCGATGAGCGCGAGCGTGATCGCCGCGAGCGCGATCGCCGAGACCACGACGTACGTTCGCCACGGCATAGACGTGTCGGGGGCGACCTCATTGCGCTCGACGAGCCAGCCCGTCTTCCGTCCGTCTTCGATTTCTGACGGTGACAAACACACGACGTGCGTCCCGCGCTGCCCCTTCGGAGGCCGGTACATCTCGACGCACGTCCCGCTCACGCCGTCTTCGGTCTTGCACGAAGATCCCTTGGATTTGCCCTGACACGCGATCGTCGCGGGGCTCGGGATGTCCGCGCGCGCGGGCAGCGCGGCGATCGAGACGAGCATCGCGAAGAGCGCGGCGAAGGTCCGGCGTGCGTCGATCATGCGCCGAGGACACCGGAGCCGCGCGCCATCGTCAAGCGCGAGACAAAGATCCAAGCGCACGTCAAGTGTGCGAAGCTGCCCCGCCATGGACGTCGTGTCGCTCAGCTCGCTCCGCGTCGGATCGATCGTGTGGCAACCGCGCTCCGGGGCGTGCTCGCTCACGATCGTCTGCAAAGCCACCTACAAGCTCATGCCCGTCGAGTGTCCGCTCGACACCGAGCAAGAGCCCGTGTGCGAGGCCGACTCGTATTGGAACGACGAGGACTCGCGCAGCCTCCGTGAAGCCTCCGATCTCGCGCCGTACAAGCCGCGCGCAGACGTGATCGTGCTCGGCAGCGCGTACGCGCCGAGGCAACAGCCGGTCGGATCGCTCATCGCGCGGCTCATCGTGGGCGACGTCGACAAGTCGATCGAGATCTTCGGCGAGCGCGCGTGGGCGCAGGACGGCACGCTGCGCGAAGGCCAACGCTTCACCAAGATGCCGCTCGTGTGGGAGCGCGCGGGCGGCGGCCCCGACACCGCGAACCCGGTCGGCGTGCGCGCGGACACGCGACCCGATCGCTTCGGCATGGTGCCGCTGCCCAATTTTCAGCCTCCAGGGAGGCACGTCGCGAGCCCCGGCGAATACATCGATCCGGTGGGCTTCGGGCCGATCGCGCCGACGTGGCCGCAGCGCATGCACAAGCTCTATCGCAGCGCCGCGGTGTTCTCGCACCGCGGGTGGCACGAGCGGCCGCTGCCCGAGATCGATCCCGGATACTTCAACGCGGCGCCGCCCGATCAACAGCTCGAAGCGCTCCGCCCGAACGAGCGCATCGTGCTCGAGCACCTGCACCCGAACGAGCCGCGCGTCGTCACGAGCCTCAAAGCCATCTCCCCACGCGCGCGCGTCGAACGACGCGGCGGCACCGAGGACCTCGCGCTCCGCTGCGACACGCTCACGATCGACACCGATCGCGGGCGCGCCTACCTCGTGTGGCGCGCGCAGATCATGCTCGAACGGCCGGACGACGCGGGCCGCGTGCTCGTGGGCGTCGACGGCGAGACCGATCAGACCGCGCCGGTGCCCGCGCGAAAGCGCACGGTGATGCAGACGCTCGACGCCCGATCGATCTCCGCCGCGATGTCGAGCGCGCTCCCCTTCTCGGGCTCCAACGCGCCCTCGACGCGCAACGAGCCGTCGCTCAGCAGCTCGTGGTCGGGCACCGCGATGCCGTTCGTCACGCCCGCGCCGCCGCCGCCCTCGTCCTCTCCGCAGGCCGCGGCGCCCCCCGCGATCACGCCTCCGCCTGCCTCGTCTCCCGCGATCGCACCGCCGCCGGTCGCACCGCCGCCGGTCGCGCCCCCGCTCGTGCGCGCGCCCGATCCAATCGCGCCGTCGTTCGTCGCGAGCCCTTGGGGCGCAGGCGATCGCGGCCCCGAGACAGGCCGATCGATCGGCCAGCTCGCGGCGCAACAACCCTCCCCGAACGAGGCGCCGCCCAAGCCGCAGCCCGCGACCATTGGGCAAGCGAGCGCGCGCGCGTCGAGCGAGAGCAGCTCCTCGCTCCCCGCGGTCTCCGCGCCCGTCGCGGGGATCGGCGCCGCGGCCGCGGGCGTGGTCGCCGCGAGCAACGCGGCCGCCGCTGCGAGCGCGCGCGCGCCATCGACGCCCGCAGCGCCCGCGCAGGGCGCGCAGCGATCGCCGCGCGCACCGGGCGCTCCGCGCGACGTGCTCGACCTCCTCTGGTGGAGCCCCGAGTCCCCGGCCAAGCTCCGCGCCGTCGATCCGTGGAAATCACTGCTCGCCGAGAACGCGCCGAAAGAGCCTGAAAAGAAGGCCGATCGCGGCTTCGACGACGATCACGACGACGAGCCCCCGCCGCCCCCGCCCAAAGAGACGACCGATCGGCGCGACGTCCAAGCGGCGCTCGCGCGCGGCGAAGCGATCGACGAGGGCGGGCTCATCGACGCGGTGAGCGAAGCGATCGACGACGACGGCGCGTACGATCCGCCCATCGTGCTCCTCTCCGGCGATCTGGTGTTCCCGTTCGACGAGATCGAGGCGCTCAAGGCCACGATCACCGCGGCGACCCCGCTCGTCGGCAGCGACAAGAAGCTCAAAGAGACCGTCGACGCCGCGAACGAAGTGCTCAAAACGCCTGGAATTCAAGGCTCTCCCGGCGTCACCGAGGGGCTCACCGGCCGCGTCAAGGAGGCGTTCAACCAAGCGAACCGCGTCCTGCCCGCGGGCTACCTCGACGCGCAGACCGAGCGCGTGCTCTTGGAGCAGCGGCACTACCAGCGGAGGACCGTGCTCGGCGAGCCCATGATCCGCGCGCTGATCACGCCGCTCGGCGCGCAGGCCGCGATCCCCGTGTACCTGCCCGACCCGATCGCGAAGAAGCTCCCCATGTTCCAACGATTCCGTGCGCGCGTAATCGCCGAGGTCCTGATGCAACAGGATCAATACGAGACCCACGCGTGCGCGCTGTCGGCGCTGGCGATCGGCCGCATTTTGCCCGCTCCTACAAAGCGTTGAGCGCGGACGGAGATCGCTTTCTCCACGAAGTCTCCACATTGCCACCCTCGCCCATGCCCCGGGCTCGGGCAGAGTCGCGCCATCGTATGGCTTCGAAGACCCTCCCCGATCACATCGGCATCATCTTGGACGGCAACGGACGCTGGGCGAGCGAGCGCGGCCTCACGCGGAGAGAAGGCCACGAGCACGGCGCGGCGGCGGTCCGCGTCGCGGTGCGCGGCGCGCGCGATCGCGGGATCCGCGTGCTCACGCTCTACGCCTTCAGCGTGAACAACTGGTCGAGGCCCGACGACGAGATCGACGCGCTGATGCGCATCTCGGCCGAATTCGCCGAGCGCGAGCGCGATGATCTCGCGGCGACCAACGTCCACGTCCGCGTCGCGGGCGACCTCGACGGCGTCCCCGAACGGACCCGCAGGGCCGTCGAAGATCTGTGCGCCGCGACCGCGCGCAACACCGGGATGACGCTCGTGCTCGCGCTCAACTACGGCGGCCGGCGCGACCTCGCGAGCGCCGTGCGCGCGCTCGCGATCCGCGCGCAGCATGGCGCGCTCGCCCCCGAGGACATCGACGAGGCGATGATCCGCGGCATGCTCGCGACCGCCGATTTGCCGGACCCGGACCTCATCATCCGCACGGGCGGCGAGCGCAGGCTCAGCGACTTTCTGCTCTTCGAGTGCGCGTACGCGGAGCTGTTCTTCACCGAGACGCGCTGGCCCGACTTCTCGGAGCAGACGCTCGACGACGCGCTGCGATCGTTCGCGCGCCGCCAGCGCCGCTTCGGCAAGGTGATCCCGCGCGCGGAGATCACCGCGTGATCAGCGCACGAGGATGACGATCACCAAGATGAGCGGCACGATCGCGAGCACGCCCGCGAGGACGACGACCGCGATCTTCACGCCCGGCGGCGAGGCCAAGAGCTTCTTGTAGAGGTCCTCGGCGATCGCGCCGATCGACGCGAGCCCGCGATCGAGCGTCGCTTGAAACCGCTGCGCATGAGGGGGCGCGGCCGGCGCGACAGGCGACGACGAAGAGGGCGCAGGCGCCTGCGGCCAGGCTTGTTGCGCCGCGTCCGCGGGCGCGGGTTGATGCGCGGGCGACGGGCCGCGCGGCGCAGGATCATTCAAGCGAAGCGTGCTGCCGACCGGCGATCCCGAGAGCGCGGCGAGCGGAGAGAGCGCGAGCGGCGAGGTGCTCGTGGCCCCCGGCGGAGGCTTGCCTGGGGGGAGGTCCCCCCGAACGTGAGGCGCATAGGGCTGCCCCTGCGGCGCTTGCACGGTGGGCGCGAACGCGACGCCGCCGAGATCGAGCGCGCGCGTAGGCGTCTCGCGATCCTCCTGGAGCTCGCCGTGCGCGCCGCGCACGTACATCTCGGTCGGCGTGTCGCGCCGCGCGCCGGAGCCTTCGTCGGACGCAGCGCCGATCGACGACCACGCGTCCTCGGTCGAGAACTTGGCGGTCATGGTGGCGTTCGCGATCGCGCCGGGAGGCTTGGCCTCGAACGAGGGAGCGGGCGCGCTCCTCCGCTCGGCGCGGCGCAAGGCCACGGGCTTGCCGTTCTCCATGATCCAGAGCGCGAACGCGGGCTCGGCGTAGTCGAGCAGCCCCATCGCGACCTCGGTCATCGAAGAGGGGCGCTCCTCGCGGTTCATGCGGAGCGATCGCATCACGAGCTCGGTGAGATCCTCCGGCAGATCAGGGCGCAGGCGGCGCAGGTGCGTGGGCGGACCGGAGCAGAGCGCGAAGACGAGATCGCCGATGGTCTCGGCCACGAAGGGCTTGCGACCCGACAAACACTCGTAGAGCACGACGCCGAGCGAATACACGTCGGCGCGCGCGTCGACCGCCGACGAGCTGCGGAGCTGCTCCAAGCTCATGTAATACGGCGTGCCCACCGTGGAGCCCGTGCGCGTGAGCGAGCTCTCGGGGATTATGCCGTCGCCGAACACCTTCACCACGCCGAAGTCGAGGACCTTCACGTCGTATTGGCCGGGCCACGGGCTCGCGCACAAGAAGACGTTGTCGGGCTTGATGTCGCGGTGAACGATGGAGCGCGCGTGCGCCTCCGCGAGGCACTCGCAGAGCTGGAGCGCGATGTTGGCCGTGAGCTCGAGCGGGAGCTGGCCCGCCTCGTCGAGCAGATCGCGCAGGCTCTGCCCTTCGAGCAGATCCATCACCATGTACGAGCCCGCGTTGCGATCGCGGCCCATGTCGGTGATGCGCAGCGCGTGCGTGTTCTTGAGCAGGCTCGTCGCGCGCGCCTCTTGTTCGAGGCGCTTGAGGCCCGCCTCGTCGAGCAGCGTCTTCATGGCCATGCGCCGGCCCGTGCGCGTGTGCTCGACCTCGTGCACGTAGCCGGCTCCGCCTTGGCCGAGCGTGCGGATGACCTTGTAGCGGCCATCCACGACGGTCCCTGGGGCGAGCCCCACCGCCGCTTGCTCTCTCTCTGTGGCCATGATCGTCGCTGCGGATCGCGAGCGTACCCGATCGAGCGAGGTTCTAGAACAAGAACGAGGCTTGGATCCTGAAGCCGCGAATCGCGGCCTCGGGCTCGCCCCCGCCGAGATGCCCGCCGGCAGGGAGGATAAACCCGAGGGTGCCTTGGACGCCGAGGGTCTTTGCCGCGTTGAGCATCCACCGCGTGCTCACCTGCGGCTCGATCACGAATTGAGGACCGGAGTAGTTGCGCGTGCCCTCGGAGACAGGCGCCGTCGCGTACACGAACCAGGCGCGGAGACCGGGCGTCAACTTGCCGTCGAAGAAGTCGTACGCGAACGACGCGTGGAGCTGCCACGCGATGTTGGGCGTGTGGATGATGGGCGTGATCCCATCGTTGGTGACGCGCGCGGGGTTGCCGCCGATCTTGCCCATCACATCGAATTTGGTCCCGCCCTCGAAGTGGATCTCTTTGGTGTCGAAGCGGACGGCGAAGCCCAAGCGCACGCCGAGGCGCTTGGTCGCGAAGAGGGGATTGTCCTCCCAGCCGCGCGAATACGCCGCCGCCTGGTTGATGAGCGCCTGCGCGACGAGGCCTTGATCGTTGGGCGGCGCGAACAAATCGCCGGTCGACGTAGGGATGTAAAACGCGAGCGCGGGCACCAGACGAACGTTGTTGGTGATCGCGAACGCGGGGCTCACCTTGAGCTCGAGGTTGCCAAACGAGAAGCTGTTGTAATCGTCGTTGATGGGGTCTTGTTGAGGGCCGGTGATGGTCGCGCGGGAGAAGGGGAATCGCGCCGAAAGGCTCCAAATGTCGGCCACCCGGTAACGGAAGAAGAGCACGAGTGAGCCGCCCGTGACCTTGGTCGGGCCTTGAAGATCGTTCACGACGTCGCGCATGGCGCCGAAGCCCACGACCGCGTCGAGGCCGACCTCGCCGGGCCTGCCCATGTCGATCGCCTCGGCCTTTGCCTCGCGCTCTTTCTTCTCTTTCTCTTTGGCCTTCTTGTCGGCGCCGGGCTCGAATTTGCCCTCATCCTCTTTGCCGCCAACGCCCCACGCGTTCGGGTCCGAGGGAGGCAGATCCTTGGGAGGGGGTTTGGGCGCGTCGGGATCGATCTCGAGATCGGTGCCCGTGCCCTTGGGCGCCTTGGGCTTGCTCTGCGCGAGCGCCGATGCGGGGACCGAGAGCCCCGCGGCGAGCCCCACGACGACAAAGACCGCGGTCAGCGCGACGCGACACGAGGAGCGAAGAGACATGGAGATCCTCCGGGGATCGGGGCGGCGCGACGCTATCACGGCGAGGCGCCTTTGCCCACGCCGACGAGCGCGGCGATCGCGCGGCTCGCGGCCGTCGCTTTGTTGGGCGCGTTGAGCGGAAACTGCGCCGCGCCCGCCTGCGTGATCCACCCGTTGTTCTCGCGCACGGCCTGCTGCGCGGCGCCTTGCTTGAGATCGCCCGTGAGCTTGATCAACGCGTCGAGATCGTCCGGGCCGCCCGCGGCGGTGAGCGCCGCGAGGTCGACGATGGGCGTGTCGTAGAAGAAGCCCATCGCATAGAGCAGCGCGGGCGCGCCGCCCTGGCGGCCCCAAAACCACGCGCCCGCGTCGTGCGAGGGCTCGTCGAGGCAACGCGCGTAGAGCGCGGCGAGGTCGGCGGACGCCGCGGTCGAGACGCTCTTCGCGAAGTCGATGAAGTGCTCGCGGCTGCCCGTGTCGAGGTACGCGCGCGCGTAGCCCTCGCGCATGACGATGGTGACCGCGCGCCAGTGCGGCGATCGGCGCGCTTCCTGCTCGTTGAAGCCCTCGGCGATCTCGGCCGCGCCGTCGCGCACCGACGCGAGCTCGGGGTGCGCGTCGTTCGTGAGGCGGCCGCCGGAGAGCACGCGGAGGATCGACGGATCGCTCATGAGCTGCCCCCCCGATCGGCGCGCGAGCCACAGCTCGACGACCCAACCCTCCGCAGAGAACGCCCCGAAATCGCGGCCGTTGCGGATGTTGCCGCGCATCGCGTGGCACGAGGCCGCGAGCCGCTTGGCCCGCGCCTCGGCGCGCTCGCCCGGCGCGCCCGCGTCGACGACGGCGTCTTGCCCGCCCACGCGGTTGATGATGAGGCGAACGACGAAGATGAGGCCGAGCAGCGCGAGCACGCCGCCCGCGATCTTCGCGACGTTCGAAGGCACTGTCTCGCGCAGGCGCTCGCCGATGGGCCGCTCGTCGTCGGCCTCGCCGCCCGCGAGCCGGTGCGCTTCGGCGAGGCGCGACGCGAGATCGGCGCCGCGCTTCTTGCGGAGCTCTTCGGGCAGGAGCGCCCATTGCTCGGCGACGGGCCCCGTGTCGATCGCGATCGGCGGGCCGTGCCCTCGAAGCTCCAGCGTCTTGCCTTCGAGGACCACGGTGCCGGAGAGCCCGAACCTGCCGAGGGCCTCTCGCACCGTGCGCTCTAGATCGCTCCGGTCTCGCGCATCCACGCGCGCGAGACTACCTCACTTCGAGCCGCTCGACGTGGGTCGCTCGAGCCCGAGCTTCTTCGCGATCGCGCGCGAGGTCACCGTCGCGCGCGTCGGGGCCGTGAGCGGGAACGTGATCGACACCGCGCGATCACCGCTCACGGTGCCGCCCTCCTGCGCGACGAAGGCCGTGAGATCGGCGGCGCCGAGCTTGCCCGACGCGCTCTTGATCGCCTCCAAATCGCCTGCTTTGTGGAGCTTCGCGAGCGCGTCGCGATCGAGCGCGGGCGGCTCTGCGGCGAGCCCCATCGTGAAGAGCATCGACGCGGTCGCGGCCGACGCGTCCGGCCCGCGGAACCACGCGCCCAAGTCGCGCGCGGTGAGGTGCGCGCAGCGGCCGTAGAGCGCGCCGTGCACCGCGCCGGTCGCGTCGGCCAAACGATCGGCGAGCGCCACGTACCGCGCGCGCGCGTCGGCTTCGAGGTACGCGCGCGCGTACCCGCCGCGGAGGAGGATCGTCACCGAGGTCCATCCTTTTTCGGCCTCGGGCGCGCGCGCGATCGCGGCGGTGCCGTCGGTGATGGCCGCGAGGATGCCGTCGGCGTCCTGCGTGAGACGGCCGTCCGCGATGAAGCGCGCGAGCCCCGCAGGATCGAAGGCGCGCCTGCCTTCGGGCCCCGCGAGCCAAAGCTCGATCACCCATCCCTCGGCGCGCGCGTCGCCGAACGAAGCGCCGCGATGGATGCGCTCGCGCATCACGTCGCACGCGCGCGCGAGCGCGGCGGCCTCGGCGGCGCCCGCGTCCGCGTCGTTGCTCGTCGCGGGCGCGGCGCGGTGCGCGAACCAATAAAATCCGGCCGCTGTCGCGACGATCGCGAAGGTGATCACGCCGAGCCAAATCGCGGTGCGGCTCGTCTTTCCATCGCCCGCTCCGGCGCGCGGGCGAGGTCGCGATCGCGCGCCCGCGTCGTAATGGAGCTCGATCGGGACGAGCGCCTCGGGCTCGCGCGGCTTGACGATCGGAGGCTCGGGCGCCTTCGCCTCCGGCTTCGGCGCTTCGATCTTCGGCGCTTCGATCTTCGGCGCTTCGGCCTTCGGCGCCTCTTGGTTTTGCCGCCGGACACGCACGGTCGGCTCGCCGATCACGGGCGGCGGTTCGAGCTTGGGGATCTCGGGGAGCCTCGGGGTCGCGTCCATGGTCGGCGCGTCGGGCCTCGTCGAGGGCGTCCCGCGATGGACCTTGGCGGGCTTGGCCTCGGCGATCGACGCGCGCATCGAGCGCTTGATCCGCTCGACCGATCCCCACGCCTCCGAGGGCCCGAACGGCGCGAGCGCCGCGGCGAGCTCGCCCACGTGGTTCCATCGCTCGCTCACCTTGCGGCGGAGGCACCGCGCGATGACCTGCTCGAGCACCTCGGGGACCTCGGCCCTCACCACGCGGAGGGGCTTCGGGCCCGCGAGCATCGCGTCGTAGATCTCCATCAGCGTCTCGCCCACGAAAGGCGGATCCCCCGCGAGGAGCTGGTAGAGGATGATGCCGAGCGACCAGATGTCCGCGCGCGGATCCACGTCGCGCGCCGACGACATCTGCTCGGGCGCCATGTAATACGGCGAGCCCATCATCACCGCGGTGCGCGTGATGTGGCCGCCGCCCGGATCGACCGCGGTGGGCATCACCTTGGAGACGCCGAAGTCGATCACCTTGATGGTGCTCGTGCCGTCGCTCATCCGCGTGAGGAACAGGTTCGAAGGCTTCAGATCGCGGTGAACGATGCCCTTGTGGTGCGCCTCGGCGAGCGCCTCGCACGTCTCGAGGACGTAGCCGACGACGTCCATGATGGGCAGCGGGCCCTTCGACGCGAGGAGCGCGCCGAGGTCCTCGCCGTCGAGGTGCTCCATCACGAGGTACGGCGCGCCGTCGGGGAGCGTGCCCACGTCGAACACGCGCGCGACGTGATCGCTCTGGATTCGCCGCGCCGCGCGGCCCTCGCGCAAAAAGCGCTCGACGATCTCGGCGTTCGAGAGCGCCTCCGGCTGGAGGTATTTGATCGCGACGCGACCGCCGAGCGCGATGTGCTCGGCCGCGACCACGACGCCCATGCCCCCTGATCCGAGCACGCGCTCGACACGGTATTTCCCGGCCAAGACGTCGCCGACCTTGGGAGGTTGAGGCATGCGAACGCGATACTAACGTAGGCTCGCCCCGTCCGGTCGCCTCCGCGCGACCCAATGCTTCAAAGAGGCTCGTGTCCCAAGCGTCATGCGCTCACTCCAAGCCACGCTCGCCCTCGCCGCGATGTCCTTTACGTTCATGGCCTGTCAGGCCGAGCCCCCGCCCAAGGCCCCTCCGCCGCCCACGTGGATGAGCTACCGCGACGCGCTCATCACGATGTGCGACGTCGACAAGCTCGCTGGGCTCCAGGGAGAGCCGGACTCGCTCGTCATCGGTCAAAAACGAACGGCGTTTATCAACCAGAAGGTCGATAACCCCGACGCCATCGAGCTTCGAACGTTGATGAGCGTCAAAGACGCCAAGACCCAGGCCAAGATGCTCCGCGAGGAGGCCGCGGAGGCGAAGCTCAAGCAATGTGCGCTCGCCGATACGCTCGCGCAGGGGGAGCTCGGCGGCATCACGCCTTAGATCTGTTCCCCCTCGCCCCGAGGTGCTCTACCGTGACGTATCCATGCGTCGAGCCCTCGCGGGAGCCGTCACCTTCGCTGCGCTGCTCTTCGCGGGGACCGCAAAGGCATCTCCCGAAGACGTCTTCGGCTTTGGGATCCGATCGAGCGCGATGGGCGCGACGGGCGCCGCGGACGCGCGCGGGTACGAGGCGGTGTACGGCAATCCATCGTTGCTCCCCGCGGACGCGCGCCTCACGGTGACGGTCGGCGCGGTGGGCGCGGTGTTCGACATGCGCGTCGACGGCAAGCGACTCCCGTACGAGCCGCTCCGCGGGAGCGTGATCGGCGCGGTGGTGCCGATCCCGTTCGGCGGCCTGCTCAAGAATCGCATCGCGGTCGGGCTCGGCTTCTTCACCCCGTTCAACCTCGTGGTGCGCGGCCGCATCTTGTACCCGGAGAAGCAGCAATTTCCGCTGCCGGATCGCACGCAGTCCGTGGCCGTGCAGGCGGGCATCGGCGTCGATCTCGGCTACGGGCTGCGCATCGGGGGCGGGTTCGCCGCGCTCGCCGCGCTCTCGGGATCGGTGCTCGTCGCGACCGACACGACGGGTCGCATCGGCACCGTGGTCGAGGACACGCTGCTCGCGAGCTACGGGCCCATCGTCGGCGCGAGCTTCGAATTCCTCAAGGCGTACCGCGTGGGGCTCACGTTTCGCGGGCCGCTCGCCGGGCGCTTCAACGTGGTGATCACGGTGCGCGACCTCGGCGACATCACCGTCCCTCCGCTCAACATCTCGGGCATCGCGCAGTACGATCCGTGGCAGATCGCGCTCGAATTCGCGCGCGTCAAGGGCCCTGTCCGCGCGTCCGTCGGCGCGACGTACAAGCACTGGTCCGCGTACCCGGGGGCCGCCGAGGCGACGGTGCGATGCCCGGTGCCCGTGCCGATCCCCGGCCAAGAGCCTCCGATCTGCGACGTGCTCTCGCCCCCGCCGCCCGGCTATTCGAACACGGTGGTGGCGCGCGCGGGCGTCGAGGCGCTGTTCGCGCCGAGCGCGTCGGTGACGATGGCGCTGCGCGGAGGGTTCTTCTTCGAGCCTTCACCCGCGCCGCAGCAAACGAAGGAGAGCAATCAATTCGACAACGCGCGCGCCGCGCTCACCGTCGGGTACGGCCTGTCGCTCGGGCGCCCGCTGCCGAAGATCGATCTCGACATGTTCGGGCAGGTGCAGGCGCTCCTGCCACGTGAGCACGTCAAAGACGTGGGCGTGCTCGCGGTGGTGCCGCAGCGCTTTACGAGCGGCGGGCTCATCGCGGCGTTCGGCGCGAGCGCGGGGGTGTCGTTCTGATGCGCGCGATCAACGTGGGTCGCGGCTCCGCGTTCGCGGGTCGCTCGATCACGGGCGCCGCCGCGCTCCTCGCGACGCTCGCGCTCGCCTCGTCTCCAGCGCGCGCCGGAGAGCCCGATCTCTACGGCTTTGGATCGCGCGCCGCCGCGATGGCAGGCGCGGTCGCGGCCGACTGCGAGGACTTTTCGGGCAACTACTACAACCCCGCGGCGCTCGCGAGCGCGCGCGGGCCGAACCTCGCGGTGGGCTATCTGCGCGCGCACAACGCGCTCCGCATCAACGGCGCCGACAACGACGTGTCGCCCGCGCACGGCATCATGGGCGGGCTCGTCGCGCCGGGCACGATCCTCGGCGTGCCGTTCGCGTTCGGCGTGGGCACGTTCATCCCCGACGGCGGGCTCTCGCGCATCAAGGCGCTGCGCCAAGAGACGCCGCGTTGGGCGCTCTACGACGAGCGCGCGTCGATCTTGTTCCTCGCCGCGCACATCGCGGTAAAGCCCTTCAAGTGGCTGGAGGTGGGCGGCGGGGTCGCGTTCTTGGCGGCGACGCGCGGGCGCTTCGCGATCAGCGGGACGGCCGACATCTTGAACGTCTACAACTCGAAGCTCCGTCACGAGGTCGACGCGGATCTCACGTCGGTGCGCTACCCGCAGCTCGGCGTGCGCGTGTTGCTCCCGGGCTTCGGGCACCTCGCGGTCGTCTACCGCGGCGAGACCAAGCTCAAGCTCTCGATCGACGCGGATCTCGCGGGCGCGATCGCGTTCGGCACGCTCTCCATCCCGCTCAGCTACCACCTCGAATCGCGCACGGTGGACGCGTTCCTCCCGCAGCAGATCGTCGCGGGCGTGAGCTTGTCGCGCGTCGATCGCCTCCGCATCAACGCGGACTTCACGTTCGTGAACTGGGCCGCGTACGAGAGCCCGACGGCCGCGACCAAGGCGCATCTCGCGGCGGCGATCCCGCCCGGCGTGCCGGTGACGCTGCCCGCGGATCCCAAGCCCACCAAGGTGATCCCGCCGTCGTTCCGCAACCGGCTCGTGCCGCGCGTGGGCATCGAATACGTGGTGCCCGCCGCGGGCAAGCTCCGCAAGGTGCGCGGCGACGCGATCGAGCGCCGCCTGCTCGAGATCCCCGTGCGCGCGGGCTACGCGTTCGAGCAGAGCCCGGTGCCCCCGCAGGCGGGGCTCACCAACTTCGTCGACGCTGATCGCCACACGGTCACGTTCGGGACGGGCATCGTGATCAACGCGCCGGGATCCATCCTGCGAGGCTCGGTCGCGCTCGACGTGAGCGGGATGATCTCGATCCTCCCCGAGCGCGTCACCATCAAGGACAACCCCGCCGATTTCATCGGATCGTACCGCGCAGGCGGCATGATGACGGGCTTCAGCTCCACGCTCTCGGCTACGTTTTGAGGGGACTCGTGACGATCCTCCGCGCGCACCATTCGCCCTTGTTCCTCGCGCCGATCCTCGCGGCGTGCGCGACCGTGCCCGATGATCCGGGCGGCGGCGCGTCGCTGCCGAACGCGGCGGCGGGCCCTTTCCGCGCGCTCACGTCGGAGGAGCTCGGCAACCTGCGCATCGGGCCGAGGGCGTTCGAGGACGACGACTTCTTCGGACGCGACGCTGCGATCGTCGATCTCGACGGCGATCCGAGCACGTTCGACGTCGCGGGCTTCGTCGCGGCGGCCGTCGACGAGGGCGGCGCACCCCCGACGGCCACGTCGCCCACGCGGAGGATCGTGCGCTACGACGCGCTCGACGGGCGATCGTTCGGGCGCACGGGCGCCGACGTGATCACCGTGACCGACGCGTGGGAGGGCGACGTGATCGAGGCCCCGAGCGCGCTCCTCGTCGAGGGTCGTTTTTACCTTTATTACGCGGCGCAAGGCGGCATCGGCCTCGCGCGGAGCGACGACGGCGTCACGTTCACCAAGGAGCCCGGCCCCGTGCTCGGCGTCGATCCGGGCGGGTGGGAGCTCGGCCGCGCGCCCAAGAGCCCGGGCGTGGTGCGCCTCGCGGACGGGTCGTTTCGCATGTTCTACGAGGTCGCGATCGACGCGGATCAGAGCGTGATCGGCGAGGCGATCTCGGCCGACGGCGTCACGTTCGCGCGCGCGGGGAGCGCGCCCGTCCTCACGCACGGCGAGCCCGACGAAGCGACGGGGGAGCCCGCGTTCGACGGCGCGAGCGTGGGATCACCGGCACCGGTGCTCGTGACGCCCGAGGTCGGCGGCGCGATCCTCCGCGTGTATTACGGCGCGCGCGACGCGACCGGCAAGCGCACGATCGGGCTCGCGGCGCGCTATGGATCGAGCGGCGCGCTGAGCCGCGCGGTGGGACCCGTGTTCGGCGCCGCGAACGATCTCGGGCCGCGCGAGCCTTGGGTCGTCGTGTGGAGCGGCTTCGCGCTTTTGTTCGCGACGCAGGAGGTGAGCGCGACGCAGGATCGGCCCGCGGTCGCCGCGGGCGTCGCGCCCGCGACCGCGACGCTCCCGCCGCCGAGCCCGGATTGAGCGCGCGTCACAGGAACGAGTCTTCGTCGTCGGTCGCGCGATGAATCACGTAGCCGGACAGCTCGAGCGTGCGGCGGTTGTCGGGCACGGCGGTGAGGAAGCGCTCGCGCCAGCTCAGGTCGCTGATCTTCTCGGCGCGCGCGAGCAGCTTGTCGCGCGCCTCGTGGATCACCCGTAAAAACTCCTCCTCTTGGCCGTTCGCGCGGAGGGCCTCTGCGTACGCCAGGCGGACGAGCGCCTCGCCCTCTTCGATCATCCCGAGCTCTTGCAAGATGTCGAACCCCTTGCGCGCGGCCATGAGCGCCTCTTCGTTCGCGCCTTTGGTGAGCAGCACGCGCGAGAGCGCGGCGTGGGCCGGCGCGCGGAGCGGCGGAGCGACGTCGAGCAGCGCGATCGCCGCGAGCGCCTCGCGCTCGGCGGTGTCGGGATCGTCGGCGAGCAGCGCGATCTTGGCGAGGTAGGTGTGCGAGACACCGGCGAGCCTCAGGTCCCCTCGCTCCTCGAAGGTCGTGGCGGCGCGCTGCTCGATGGCGCGCGCCTCCTCGAGCTCCTCCGCGAAGCCGAGCACATTGCCGAGGTTATGAAGCGTGACGGTCGCCATGTTGCTGAGGCCCGCGCGCTCCGCGTCCGCGTAGGCCGTGCGCAGCGTCTCCTCCGCGCCTTCGAAGTCGCCGAGCTCCGTCAGAAGGAATCCGATGTTCGAGCGGAGCGAACAGGCGTTACGCCGATCGCTGGCCTCCTCCGCGGCCGCGAGCGCTTGGCTGTAGTGCTCGAGGCCTGCCCCAAGATCGCCTTTATAGGCGGAGCGAATGGCGCGAAGCTCGTAGAAGAGCGAGGCCGTCAGCGGATCGAGCGTCTCGATGTCGCCGATGGCGTGCTCGATCCGCGTGATGAGCGCGTCCGCGCGCGCGTAGATGCCCCCAAACACGAAGTGGATCGCCGCTCGGATCATGCACATCATCTGCTGCCCGCGCGAACCGGGCAAAGACTGTGTCGCGAACGCGATCTCCAAACAGCGCTCGATCCTCTCGTAGCCTCCCAACCGACCTGCCGCGAGGATGGTCTGCGTCAACGCACGAAACCACTCGGAGGACCCCGCCTCCAAGAGCTCTGTGGCTCTCCACCCGAGGTCCTCCGCGATCGCCGACTCGCCCAACCAGGCGTTCGCTTCGGCCTCGATCAAGAGGATTTGCCCTAAATTGGCGCCCGATGCACCACAGGCGATCCCGAGCTTCGATCGCTCGATCGCCAACATCAGCGCGTCGGCCTCGAGCGCTTGCTCCGCGGATCGCTGATACCACCTCACCGCGCGCAGCGGGGCCTCTCCGCGCCGGAAGTGCTCCGCGACGGCGAGCGCCTCCGCGCTGTCCTGGCGCTCGAGCCATTCGGCCGCGAGCTTGTGCCCGAGGACCTTGTCGTGGTCCATGAGCGTCGCATACGCGGCCTCCCTCATGAGCGCGTGACGGAAGGAATATTCGCCGCTCCCCGAAGGCGCGCGCGTGCTCGCGGGCGAGATGAGCTCGTGCGAAGCGAGCACGTCGAGCCACGCCTCGACGTCCTCTTTGGTGGCCTCCGACCCGAGGAGCCACGCGACCGCGGCGGTCGAGAAGCGTTCGCCGAAGATGCTCGCCGCGCGCAGGATCCGCTTCGCCTCGGCGCCCTCTGCGTCGAGGCGCGCCTCGACGGTGCCGAGGACGGTGTCGGGGAGCGCGTCACCTCGACCTGCCACGACCGCGCGGATCAGCTCCTCCAGGTAGAAAGGATTGCCGTCCGCACGATCGACGACGCGCGCGATCATGTCGCTCGAAGCGTCCGCGCCGAGCGCGTCTTTGGCGATCTTCTCGCTCAACTTTCGCGACAGCGGGCCGAGCTTGATGGTCTGGACCTCGCGCTCGGCCCAGAGCCCGGGGAACTGCTCGTGCACCTCCGACCTCGCAAGGACGAGCACCATGAGCGGGAGATCGCGAAGGTTGCGCAGGGTCGCGTCGATGAGGCTCACGCTCGCGGCGTCGGCCCAATGGAGGTCCTCGAGCACGAGGAGCACGGGCTGAGCGGCGCACTCGGCGGAGATCCACTCCTCCCACGCAGAGCGCATCGCGTCGCTCATCAACATCGCGTTGCCGCGCGCGGCGCGCAGGACCTTGTCACCTTGATCGGGGAACGTGATCCCCGCGAGCTCTCCCAAGAAGGGCACCGTCGCGGATCGCTCAGGCTCGTTGAGGGATCGCGAGACGCGTTGGATCAGCTTCCTCCGTCGCAGCTCGATCGGATCACCCTCGTGGATCCCCGCGGTCCTTCGAATCGCGTCCGCGATGATCCCGAACGGCGTGCCCGGGCAGAGCGAATCAGCCTTGCCGACCATCACCTCGACGGCCTCTTCGCGGCGCCGAGCCTTCTCCAAGAACTCGCGATAGAGGCGCGATTTCCCCGCGCCCGCGGGCCCGACGACGAGCACCGCGCTCGCGACCGACTCGCTGACACAACCGCCGAGCACGCCCTCGAGCATCGACAGCTCGCGCGCGCGGCCCACGAACGACGTGGGCTTGCCCAAGAGGAGCGGCGTCGTCTCTTGCAAGCGATCGCCTTGCAAAAAATGGAGCGGCCCCTCTTTGGTGACCACCATCCTCGCCTTCAACATGCCCGCGGTGATCTCATCGAGCTGGATCCCGCCCTTGCGCGTGCAGTGGAGGAGCTGCACCGCGCGATCGAGGATCTCGCCTTCCACGATGCGCGACGACACGAAGCCGCGCCCCGTCACGACGCACACGGGCAGATCGGGCAGGTGCGCTTGGACCGTGAGCGCGCACTGCGCCGCGCGCTCAGCGCGCTCCATCGCTCCGCCCGCCCCCCATTGCGTGACCAGGTAGGCGTGGCCGGGCAGCTCCGTGATCCTCCCACCGTAAGGCTCCAGCGCTGCGCTGAGCGGGGACTCTTTGCCTCCGCGATCGACGCCCGCAGCGTCGGCGTTGGGATCGCCCGCGAGCACGACGGTCACGAGCCGCTGCTCGCTCCTCGTGAGCGAGACGGGCGCGCCGCTCCTGGCCGTGGAGGGAGCGCCGAGCGTCGGCGCCTCTCGATCGATCCCGCGCACGGGCGGCCCCTGCGCGCCGACGCTCACGCGCTCGAGCAGCTCGATGATCGTGCGCGCGTCGGAGAGGCGCTCGCCGCGCTCCTTCGCGAGCATGCGCGCGATGAGCGTGTCGAGCGCCTCCGGGAGATCGGGCCGCGCGTCGCGGAGCCGCGGAGGCTCCTGCAGGAGGATCTTCGAGAGCACCGCCATGATGTGCGTGCCCTCGAAGGCCGGCCTCCCCGCGAGGCACTCGAAGAAGACGCAGCCGAGCGAGAAGATGTCGGAGCGCGGATCGCTGGTGGTCGCGGAGTCGATCTGCTCGGGGGCCATGTACCCCGGCGTGCCGAGGATCACGCCGGTGCGCGTGAGCTGCTTGAGCTCCTTCTCCACACGCGCGATCCCGAAGTCGACGATCTTGACCGCGTCCACGCGCCCGCCCACGAGGAACAGGTTGCTCGGCTTGATGTCGCGGTGGATCATGCCGCGCGCGTGCGCGAACGCGAGCGCGGAGGCGACGCGCTTCACGAGCTCGATGGATTCGGTCGCGGTGAGCCCCTCGCGCATGAGCTTCGCCGAGAGGTCATCGCCTTCGAGCCACTCCATCGCGAGGTAGCGCTCGCCCGAGGCGGAGATACCGTGCGCGACGTATTTGACGATCCCGGGGTGGCGGAGCTCGGCCAAGATCGCGGCCTCGCGCTGGAAGCGCTCGACGTCGATCGCGTCTTGCCCTTGGAGGATCTTCAGCGCGACGGACGATCCGTCGAGGCGATCACGCGCGCGGAAGATCGTGCCCATACCCCCGAAGCCGACCTCGTGCTCCAGGGTGAAGCGCTCGCCGATGACCGCTCCGATACGCACGCGCGCATTGTAAGGCCCGCCCCATTTTTGGATGGAAAAAGAACGCCCTCACCGCTGGAGTGCGGCCGAGGGCGTCAACGCAACATCCAGAACAGACGTCGCGATCAGGGCTTGAGGTAGATGGTAATTGAAGCCTTGTAACGATCCGTGCCCTCCGGGAACGAGCCGTCAACACGGGTTTGGTCTCCGCAGTTGCGGAAGGCGCCGGTCCACGTCGGCGAATCACAGGCTTGTTCACACCAGTGGATCACGTCGACCACGCAATCATCGAGAGAGGGGCCGCAGACGCGGGGCAATTTGACCGCAGGGAACGGCAGACACGCGTGGCGATCGCTCTTGTCGGCGGTAAAGATGTTCCCGTAATAGGTCGCTTCACGCTTCGTGAAAGCATTCATCTCTTGGTACGAGACCGCCAGCCCAGGGTGATCCCCGCGCAAGGAGATCTGGACCGTCTCCCCGAGATAGTTGACGCGCGCGAGCACGCACGCGGACACCCATTCCTGACAAGACTGATCGCACACACCATCTTCGTTGCCCCACTCGGGCGCAAGCCCGAGGGCCCCATTGTAGGTGTAGGTCGTCCCGTCGACATTCACGCTCACGGACTTCCCCCCAGGAAGCGCGCAGCTCACGATATACTTAAAGACCTGCCTCGCGTTCGAATCCGTCAGCGCCGCTTGGACGAGCGCGTTGTTGTTCAACGCGTTGTTGTTCAACGCGTTGTTGTTCAACGCGTTGTTGTTGAGCGCATTGTTGTTCAACGCATTGTTGTTCAACGCGTTGTTGTTCAACGCGTTGTTTGTGATGAGCTCCTCATCCGCCGTATCGATTTGTTCCTCAACCTCTCCCGGAGCTCCAAAGCATCCCGTGAGGGTGAGCGAAGCCAAGACCACCAGAGCCAGCGCCAGCGGCTTCGCGTACTTCATATGTCTCCTTGGGGGGTTTGTTTTATCGGAGATCGAACACCCTCCCACTTTCCATCAAAGCCATCCTTTCGGTGAAAATCTACCTATTTCACCGTCAGCGACTTCGATTTGTAAGAGAGACCATGGTTTGTATCCTCATGTGGCCAATCCACACCCGTCCGGCATGTACGAATCGGGCCAAAAAATCGTAAGAAAAGTGCGGAGAACCCTGGGAAATTTGCCCGTAGGCCCGCAAACAAACTCGGATCGACGAAGGGCAACTCCGCCCCATGCCCTGCAATCCCCCTAACACTTATTAACGCTCTACATGGCTTTACGAGGAGGCCTGGAGCGCGGTACGATCCGGCGTTTTTTTGGTCGTCACTTGTGGAGGAAGCTTCGAATCGACCAATCGATCTGCGACGCGAGCCTCACCATCTCCGCTTTGGGCCCGCCCGCCTCGACGAGGAACACCCGCGCGTCCGTGACGAAGATCGCGAGGTGATATACGTGCGGGACGTTGCCCTCGTCGTGGCCGAAGCGCAGCTCGACGCCCGCGAGCCCGCCGCGGTTCTGCACGTTGCGACGCTCGATGAGCGCGTAGCCGCCCATCTCGCGCATGCGCCGCTCGATCGTCCTCGCCCAGAACGCGAGCTCGCCCTTGGGCTCGTTGTCGAACGCGCGCACGCCGAGGACGACGCCGTCGGCGTTGGTCGCGCGATATTCGGAGCCCGCGTAGCGATCCCCGAGATCGACGAAGCCCGGCGGCGTCGCAGGGTAAAAGGGCCGCCCGCAGCCCGCGGCGGCGAGCGCGATCAGCGACGCGACGAGCGCGATCGATCGAGCGACCCGCGTGGATCGGTTCATAACGTGAGCAGCCTCGTGAGCCCGAGGTTGTAGAGCCAAGGCGCGGGCAGGCGGACCTTGGAGCTCACCGACTCGACAGGCTTCGCTTGAAACGAGACCGTGATGGTCGAGAACGCGGCGCGATCGCGGAGCAGCTTGATGCGCCCTTCGATCCGCTCGACCTCCGACGAGACGCGATCGAGCTCGCGCTCGACCAACACCGCCTCGTCGACCTTCGACGCCTTGGCGAGAAGCTCGAGGAGCCTCGCCTGCGTCGCGCGCGCGTTCTTGAGCCGCAGCTCCAGATCGTGAAACTCCTCGGTGATGTCCTGCGCCGTCACGTTGCGCGCGATCACGTCGCCCACCCCCTCGACGCGCCGCACGGCCTCGTCGAACTTGCTCGCGGGCACGCGGATGGTGATCGATCGATCCGCGCGCTTCGCCATGAAGCCGCCGAGATCGCGCGCGATCTGCTCGACCTTGCCGAGCTGCACGTTCACCTCGAAGACGGCCATCGCGATCTCGGCCGTGTAGATGAGCATCGGGCCGCGCTGCACCACGGCCTCGTGTTGAACGGGCGCGGGCTTCGGATCGCGCGCTTGCGGCTGTTTGGGCGGCGCGGGCGGAGGCTGCGCGATCGTCGCGCGCGCGCGCAC
>CAYTJL010000024.1:25627-36855 GCA_964437785.1 uncultured Polyangiaceae bacterium | reverse complement strand
GCGGCTGTTTGGGCGGCGCGGGCGGAGGCTGCGCGATCGTCGCGCGCGCGCGCACGTTGCCGGCCGAGCCGGGACCGCGAACGCCGAACGCGAGCCCGCTCGTCTCGATCATTTGAACGCCGGTCACCGACGCGGCGACGTCGACCGTCGGGAGACCCGCCGAGAAGTTGCTCCCTACGTCGCCCTTCGCCTCCTTCGCGACCTCTTCGCGGAGGGGCTCCGCGGGCGTAGCGGCGTTCGGCTGCGCGTAGTCGAACGCCGCGCACCCCGTCGCGATCACGAGCAGCGACAGCAAGAAGATCAGCCTGCGCATGGCGCCTTCGACTCTACACGCCCGCGCTCGGCGAAGTCATCTTCGCCGCTTGTTTCGGTCGCGCGCCTCGTCGCGCTACGCTCGCGGGCGCGATCGTGGCCGCCAAAGAACCGCTCCTCCGCACCACCGCAGTCCAAGCCTTCGCGAGGACGGTCGTCGATCCGACCCCGCACGGCGGGGACGTGATCACGAGCCCCGCGCGCACCATCACGCCGAGCCCCGCGATCGTCGTGTTGCCGCAGACGGGCGACGTCGTCGGCGGGCACTACCGGCTCGGCGACCTGCTCGGCCAAGGCATGTTCGGCAAGGTGTACCTCGCGAGCCGCCTGGACGTGCCCGAGCACAAGGTCGCGCTCAAGCTCCTCCCGCGCGCGCTCTACGCGGGCCGCAACGTCGAGCGCGAGCTCGTGATGCTCGCGACCGTGGGCCACCCGCACATCGTCGAGCTCAAAGATCACGGCACGACGAGCGAATACGTGTGGCTCACGATGCCCGTCTATCAAGGCGAGACGTTGGGCGAGCGGCTCGAGCGCGGGACGCTCAGCCTGCGCGAGGCGCACCACATCTTCGTCGCGCTCGCCGAGGGGCTCGAAGCGCTGCACGCGGCGGGGCTCCGGCACCAAGACGTCAAGCCGGACAACGTCTTCCTCGCCACGTTCGGCAGGCGCGTCCACCCGGTGCTCCTCGACCTCGGCGTGGCCGTCGAGAAGGACGCCTCGTTCGTCGCGGGCACCGCGCTCTTCGGCGCGCCCGAGCAGATCTTGGCGCTCGCGGGCGCGCCGCCGCTCAACGCGCTCAGCGAGAAGATGGACACCTACGGGCTCGCGACCACGCTGCTCTACGCGCTCGTCGGGCCGAAGCACTTCGCGGGCGACGACGCGAAGGATCGCAGCGACATCGTGAAGGCGCAGCAGATCCGCGCAGCGGCGCCGCTCCACCCCGACGCGCTCACCGAGCTCGACGCGGGCCCACGCGAGGCGCTCACGCGCGCTCTCTGCCGGTGGCTCGCGCTCGAGCCCGACGCGCGGCCGTCGGTGCGCGAGCTCGCGACGGAGCTCGACGTGCTGCTCGAACAAGAGCGCGCCGACGCGCTCGCCGACGAGCAGCGCCGCGCGCGCCAGAAGCGGACGATCCTGCGCATGCAGATCGCGTTCGGCGCGATGCTCCTCGTCGGCCTCGGCGCGGCCGGCGTCGTCTACAACAAGCGCGAGGCGCTGCGCATCGCCGCGCAGCTCGACGAGGCCAAGCGCAGGAACGACGAGTCGTTCGACAAGCTCGACACGTGCGTGATGTCGCACCGCGCGTGCCGCCGCGACGTCGAGGCGTGCGAGAGCGGGCGCGCGCGCGACGGCGTGACGTACAAGCGTGCGCTCGACGATCTCGCGAGCTCGGGCTCCGCGTCGCAGTCCGATCAAGCGCACAAGATCCAAGGGTACGTCGCCAAGCTCCGCGCGTGCGAGGACGCCACGAGCAACGCCGAGCGCCAAGCCTCCGAGGAGCGCGCGCGCCACGAGACGCAGCTCATCACGGAGCGCCAGACCGCGGCCCTCGATCGCGCCGCGCTCGAGAGCCAGCTCAACACCGCGCGCGCCGATCTCGCGAAGCTCACGGCGGAGCGCGATCGCCTCGCGTCGCAGGAGCGCGCGTGCATCGAGGAGCGCGACGCGTGCAAGGCCGCGAGCAAGCCGCCGCCGCAACCCGCGGCCTCGCACTCGGCCCCTCCTTCGTCGCCGCACGCCCCCTCGGCGCACGCTCCTCCTCATGTGCCCTCGCCGCAGCCGCCCGACACCGTGACAGCGCCTCCTCCTCCTCCTCCTCAAGCGCCGTCACCGCCGCCCCCGCCTCCTCCTTCTCCTAAACCTCCCGGGGAGTAAAAAGAGGCGTTGAGCCGCACCCCAACTCGCGGTATCCATCAATCGTGACGGTGCGTAATATTTCCCGGCGTGAGGCGCTCACGCGCGTGGGCACGGCCGGCCTCGTCCTCGCGGGGGCCGCGGCGCTCAGCCGTGTCCGTTGGGACAAGGGCCATCCCGGCGCATTCGGCACCTTCGACAAGCCCGAGACCCGTGATTATCGCCTGCGCGACAGCGCGGCGGCCCTGCCCGCGCTCGCCATCGCCAAGACGGGGACCACGCCCGAAGAGCTGACGCGCGCGGCCATCGAAGCGCTCGGCGGGATGAGGCGCTTTATCGGGCGCGGCGACATCGTGGTGGTCAAACCCAACATCGGTTGGGATCGCATGCCGATCCACGCGGCCAACACCAACCCCAAGGTCGTGGCCGAGGTGGTGCGGCTCGCGCTCGACGCGGGCGCGCGCAAGGTGATCGTGACCGACGCCTCGTGCAACGAGCCCAATCGGTGCTTCCAGCGATCGGGCATCTGGAAGGCCGCTTATGACGTCGGCGGAGAGGTGATTTTGCCCACGGCCCATCGCTTCCGCGGGATGCGGCTCAAGGGCGAGGTGCTCGACGATTGGCCCGTCTTCACGCCGCTCGTGAGCGCCGACAAGGTCATCAACGTGCCTGTCGCCAAACACCACAACCTCGCCAAATACACGGGCGCCATGAAGAACTGGTATGGATCGCTCGGCGGGCGCAGGAACAGGCTCCATCAGAACATCGACGTCTCCATCGCCGACCTCGCGCAGTTCATCCAACCCACGCTCACCGTCATCGACGCGACGCGCGTGCTCCTCCGCAACGGGCCTCAAGGCGGCAACATCGCCGACGCCAAAGACATGCACACGGTCATCGCCTCCACCGATCAGGTGGCGGCCGACGCCTACGCGTGTGAGCTCATCGGGCGCAAGGCCGACGAGATCCCCTATCTGGGGATGGGCGAGAAGCGCGGCCTCGGCACGACGCGCTGGGAGAGCCTCCGGCGCAAAGAGGTTTGACCGACCATGGCCGCCTCTGCTCCCACCCTCGTTGATCGCTTTAGGCTCCTCGCCGAGAAGGTCTATAAGCCCAAGCCCCGCGCCGGCTCGGGCCTCCCCGCGCGGCCCGTGATTCGAGCCTTGGTGTGGGCGAGGCGCGCCGCACAAGCAGGCTTTTTGGGGCTCTTCCTCTACTTCTTGTTCCAAACGGCCTTCCGCGGCACCTTCACCTCGGCCGAGGCGCGCGTCCGCCTGCCGCTGCCGGTCGAGGGCTTTTTGCTCGCCGATCCGTTCGTCGCGGCGATGACGCTGCTCTCCACCAAGACGGTGTATCGAGGGCTCTTGTGGTCCGTGGGCCTCTTGGGCGTCACGCTCGTGTTCGGGCGCGTGTTCTGCGGCTGGATCTGCCCCTTTGGCACGCTCCACCACTTCTTCGGCTGGATCTTCCCCTCGCGGTACGGCAAGGGCAACAAGCGCGTCGAGTCCAACAAGACCTATCCTCGCCAGCGCATCAAATACTTCCTCCTCTATGCCTTCCTCGCCGCGGCGGCGACGGGCAGCGCCATCGGCGGCTTGTTCGACCCCATCTGCGTCGCCGTGCGCGCCATCGGGCTCGCGGTCATCCCCGCCGTCCAATACGTGGCCTCGGGCTTCAGCGAGGGCGCCTCGGCGACGGGGCTCCGCGCGCTGCAAACCGCGGCCGACGGCAGCCAAGACGTGCTCGCCCAGACGGTCTGGCAGAACAAGCAGTTTTATTTTCACCAGACGTGGTTCATCGGCTCGCTCCTCGTGGCCGTGCTCTTCATGAACCGCTTCATCCCGCGGTTCTGGTGCCGTGTGCTCTGCCCGCTCGGCGCGTTCTTGGGCCTCTTCGCGCGCTTCGCGCTCTTTGGCATGGAGAAGGACCACGCCAAGTGCACCGACTGCAACCTCTGTTTGGTGCACTGCCAGGGCGCGGACAGCCCGCAGGGCGGCGTCAAATGGCGGCAGGACGAGTGCCACATGTGCATGAACTGCGAGAGCGCTTGTCCCGAGGACGTCATCAAATTCCGCTTCTTGCCGAACCGCAGGAGCACGATCCGCGAGCCCGACACCGGGCGGCGCGGCGCCATCGCCTCTGCGGCCGCGGGCGCGGCGCTCCTGCCGGTCACGCGCGTCGCCGACGTCATCGACGCCAACTACGATCATCGGGTGATCCGGCCGCCCGGCTCGGTGCCCGAGAAAGAGTTCTTGGAGCGGTGCATCCGGTGCGCAGAGTGCATGAAGGTCTGCCCGAACAACGCGCTCCACCCTGCGTTCTTCGAGGCCGGCGTCGAGGGCATTTGGACGCCCATCCTCATCCCGCGCATCGGCTATTGCGAGCACTCGTGTGTGCTCTGCGGCCAAGTCTGCCCGACAGGCGCCATCCAGAAGATCACCGAGGAGCAGAAGACCGGCGTCGGTCAAAAGCCCATCTCGATCGGCACCGCGTTCTACGATCAAGGCCGCTGCCTGCCGTGGGCCATGTCGACGCCGTGCATCGTGTGCGAGGAGTTCTGCCCGACGTCACCGAAGGCCATTTGGGTCGAGGAGGTGAACGTCCCGAAGCGCCTGCCCATCGCCGAGGAGCCCGGCAAAGAGCCCAAGATGGAGACGGTGCACGTGCAGCGCCCGCACGTCGATCCTTCGCTCTGCATCGGCTGCGGCGCGTGCGAGAAGGTCTGCCCGGTCCAAGACAAACCTGCCGTTTACGTTACCAGCGTGGGCGAGACCCGGTCCAAGACCAACATCATCCTGCTCGAAAATACGGACTACAACAAGACGTAGTTTGATATCGTCGGGGGCGTGAAGAAGCCGCTTTCGCTTTTTGTGTTGGCTGTGCCGGCGGCCCTCGCCGCCCTCTCGATGATGCCTTTGCCCGCCGCGGCGGGCATCGACGATCTCGCCGGCACCAAGCCCGGCGACCTCGCCTTCCCCACCTTCGCCGACGCGGACAGCTGCAAGCTCTGCCACGGCGGCGGCGTCCAAGGCGACACGTCGTTCCTCCCGGCGGACACGTGGGCAGGCACGATGATGGGCAACGCCGCGCGCGATCCCGTGTTCTTCGCGGCGCTCACCGTCGCCAACCAAGACCTGCCCGGCGTGGGCACGTATTGCCTCCGCTGCCACTCGCCCATCGCCTTCGTGCGCGGGCACGCCACCCCGCCCGATGGCAGCGCGTTCGACGCCATCGACAAGCAAGGCATCGGCTGCGCCACGTGCCACCGCATGACGGAGGCGCCCGCGCCGAACGGGCCTTATCTGCTCGGCGACGCGCAGATTTATTATGACGACAACCAAGCCGTCCATGGGCCTTATGCCACCTGCGACGTGAACGACCCTCTCTCGTCGTGCTCGCCCGCGCACGAGACGTTGTACTCCGCCTCCCTCAGCGACTCGCGCTTCTGCGGCCAATGCCACCAAGTGACGAACCCCGAGGTCCACCTCCTCGACGCGCTCGGGATGGACACAGGCGTGGAGTTCCCGCTCGACACCACCTATGAAGAGTGGGAAAAGAGCGCTTATTCGGCGGTGGGCACGCCCGCGTTCGCGAGCTGCATCGACTGCCACATGATCAAGAAGCAAGGCGCCTTCCCCGTGACGAGCATCGGCGGCACGCCCGATCGCACCGACCCGCGCAAACACACCTTCGTGGGCGGCAATCATTGGGGCATCGAGGCGGTGATGGTCAAGAACCCCGACCGCGTGATGAAGTACCCGGCGGCCTTCGACCTCGCCAAGCAGAGCACGCTGGAGTCGCTCGCAGGATCGGTGAAGGTCACGCTCACGGGCGCGCCCGCACAAGCGATGCCCGGCGACGTGCTCACCCTCAAGGTCAAAGCCGAGAACCTCACGGGCCACAAATTCCCAACCGGCTATGCCGAGAGCCGCCGCGCGTGGATCGCCGTCGGCGTCACCGATGCTTCGATGAACGACACGGTGCTCGTCGGCGCGTACGACGCGGCCACCGGGACCATCCAAGCCAATCCACCGACACGCGTGTACCGCGCGGTGCACGGCCAATGGAACGGGACCATGCCCGTGGCCGAGGAGCACCTCGCCAACCACGACAGCATCGTCTCGGACACGCGCATCCCGCCTTTGGGCTTCATCCCCTCGCTCACCACCATGCCTACGCCGGAGATCGACTACGGCGATGGGCAGGGCGGGGTTCGCAACTTCGACGAGGCGACCTTCATGATCACCCTGCCCGCGGGGCTCTCGGGCGCCATCGACGTGTGGGCGAAGGTCCTTTATCAGTCGATGACCAAGGAGTACATCGACTTCCTGGTCGCGGCGAACACCACCGACAGCCTCGGCCAAGAGCTCGCCTCCATTTATGATCAGACCGGCAAAGCCCCTCCCCTCCCCGCGGGCATGGCCAAGGTCACGGTCATGCTCCCGGCGGGCACCTCCTCATCCAGCAGCGGCGGGGGCATGGGCGGCATGGGCGGCGCCGGCGGGTCCAGCAGCGCGGGCGCCGGCGGCGGCGGAGGCGAAGATGGCGGGTGCGGTTGCCGCGTGGTCGGCGTCCCGGACGAGGCGCCCTCCGCGTGGATTTTCGCGGCGATTTCCGCGTTGATCGCGGCCCGGAGGAGGCGCCGGTAATATTCTTCTTGCATTCATGCGAATGAATGCATATAAACTCTCCCGTGACCGCGCACGAGGAGACCACGCGCCCTTCTTCGCCCCTCTCCGGGGGTGACGCGGCCTCGCGTTGGGAGCTTTATCGGCTGCTCGCCGATCCGGTGCGGCCTCGTTTGCTCGCGCTCGCGTCGGTCGAGGAGCTGGGCGTGGGCGAGCTCGCGGAGCTCTTGCGCGAGGGGCAGCCCAAGATTTCGCGCCACGCCTCTGCGCTGCGCGACGCGGGCTTGCTCGTGGCGCGGCGGCAGAGCACGTGGACGCTCCTCAGGCTCGCTCCAGGGGCCGAGTCGGATCCTGTGGTGGCCGACGCGGTGGGCGCAGGGGTCACGGCGTGCAGGGCGGATGGGACGCTGGCGCGCATCGATGAGGTGCTCGCCGCGCGCGACGCAGAGACACGAGCGTTCTTTGCGCGTGACGGCAGGTCCGCGCGCGTGGGCCCTCCTGCTGAGCTGTTAGCCTATCTCTCGGCGCTCGGCCCGCTCTTCTCCCACCGTGGCCTCGCGGTCGACGTGGGCACGGGCGACGGCGCGCTGCTCGACGTGCTCTCTCCCATCTTCGAAAAGGTCATCGCGGTCGACAGGTCCGCGGCGCAGCTCGCGCTCGCGGCGGAGCGGACACGCGCGCTCGACATCAAGAACGTCGAGTTGGTTCAAGGCGAGGTGGGGAGCGCCGAGGTGCGTTTGGCCATCACCTCCCTCGTGGGGGAGAGCGGCGGCGCAGATTTGGTGTTTGCCTCACGCGTGCTCCACCACGCGCCCGCGCCGCTGCGCGCGGTCAAGGCGCTGTCCGATCTGTTGAGGCCGCCCACAGAGAGCAGCCGCGGCGGGGCGCTGGTGATCTTGGACTACGAGGCGCACGAGGACGAGGCGCTCCGGCGCGATCAAGCGGACCTGTGGTTGGGCTTCGAGCCCAAGGAGCTGAAGCGCATCGCCAAGGCCGCGGGCCTCGTCGATCTTCATTGGCAACGCGTGCCGAGGGCGTGGCAGGGCGAGGGCCCGGATCGCCATTTGAGCTGGCAAATCGTGGTTGGTTTTCGGGGCTGACCGTTTGGGTTTCAAAGCAACATCGAAAGAGGACGAGCCGTCATGGATCAAAAGCCGAATTACAAGGTCGCCGACATCAAGCTCGCGGACTGGGGCCGCAAAGAGATCCGCATCGCCGAGAAGGAGATGCCCGGCCTCATGGCCATTCGCGCCGAATACAGCGAGAAGAAGCCGCTCCGCGGCGCGCGCATCGCGGGCTGCCTCCACATGCCCATCCAGACGGCGGTGCTCATCGAGACGCTCGTCGAGCTCGGCGCCGAGGTCACGTGGACGAGCTGCAACATCTCTTCGACGCAGGATCACGCGGCGGCGGCCATCGCGGCGGTGGGCATCCCTGTCTTCGCGTGGAAGGGCGAGACGCTCGAAGAGTACGATTGGTGCATCGAGCAGCAGCTCACCGCGTTCAAGGGCGGCAAAGGCCCCAACATGATCTTGGACGACGGCGGCGATCTCACGATCATCGTCCACGAGAAGCGCCCTGATCTCTTCGAGGGCAACGACCCCATCCGCGGCCTCTCCGAGGAGACGACCACGGGCGTTCACCGCCTCTACGAGATGCACCGCGCGGGCAAGCTCAAGGTCCCTGCGATGAACGTCAATGACTCCGTCACCAAGAGCAAGTTCGACAACCTCTATGGTTGTCGCGAGTCGCTCGGCGACGGCATCAAGCGCGCGACGGGCGTGATGTTCGCGGGCAAGACCGCGGTCGTGTGCGGCTACGGCGACGTGGGCAAGGGCTCCGCACAGTCGCTCCGCGGGCTCGGCGCGCGCGTCATCGTGACCGAGATCGATCCCATCTGCGCGCTTCAAGCCGCGATGGAGGGATATGAGGTCAAGGCGCTCGAGACGGTGGCGCCCGTCGGCGACATCTTCGTCACCACCACGGGCTGCAAGGACGTCGTTCGCTCCGAGCACATGCTCGCCATGAAGGACGGCGCCATCCTTTGCAACATCGGCCACTTCGACTGCGAGATCCAGATGGCGTGGCTGGAGAAGCACCCGGAGATCAAAGAGGAGAACGTCAAGCCGCAGGTCGATCAGTTCATCTTCCCCGACGGCAAGCGCCTCACCGTGCTCGCGCGCGGCCGCCTCGTGAACCTCGGTTGCGCGAACGGGCATCCGTCGTTCGTGATGAGCTGCTCGTTCTCGAATCAGGTGCTCGCGCAGATCGCGCTCTTCAACGAGAAGTTCTCGCTCGGCGTGCACCTCCTCCCGAAGAAGCTCGACGAGAAGGTCGCGGCGCTCCACCTCGCGAAGCTCGGCGTCGAGCTCACCAAGCTCACGGCCGATCAAGCCTCGTACTTGGGCCTCTCGGTCGAAGGGCCGTTCAAGCCCGAAGCGTATCGTTACTGAGCGTCCTCGGCCCTCTCCCGCCCGTGCGGGGGAGGGCGGCTCGTGTAAGCCCTTCCAAAAGGGCGCGTTCTCGGGGCACGATGTCGAACGTGATTGCTCGTGCCCACCTCCTCTTCGCCACCCTCGTCGTCGCGCTCCTGTCGATCGGCTCGATCGGTTGCAGGCCCGCGCTCGTCCCGCTGACCCAAGAGCTGCGCGAGCAGCACAACTTGAACGCGGCGGAGATCAAGAACCTCCAGCTCTACACCTCGCACCAGATTACGCTCCGCCGCGAGCTCGAGTCGGGCGGGCGGCAGGTGACGGGCGCGCACAAGCTGGTGCTCACGTCGGGCAAGACGATTGAAGAGGTCGTCGTCGAGGAGAAGACCCCGGGCGTCGCGGTCGAGGTCAGCGATCACACCATCACGGTGAGCTTCGAGGCGGGGACGTCGCTCGTGTTCTCGACGAGCGCCAACGGTCGGCCTGCGCAGATTGGCACCTTCGCCGAGTCGCCCGATCCGTTCCCGGGCAACGACCCTTCACGCCCCGCGCCCCGGCCTTTGCCCGCGTCGGGCTACACCGGCAATCACACGTTGCTCTTGGAGCGCGGCGGCACCTCGGTGGTGTTCCAAAGCCGCTTGTTCGAGGTGGTGGGGGAGAGCATTCAAGCGCACCTGCTCATCGACGCGGAGTCGCTCGAACAGGTGGTGAAGAGCCGTAAAGTGCTGAAGGGCATCCGCCTCCCGAGCAAGTGAAGCTCGTGATCAGACGGGCGCTCGATCAGAGCGTGGCGCCGCCGCGGCTCTGGACCTTGTCCTCCCAAACCATCTTCGTCGGGTCGAGCGAGATGATCGCGTCGTGGAAGCTCGGCCCTTCGCTCTCGTGGATCACGATCTCGGGGACGCCGTCGCCGTTCATGTCCATGACGGCGATCGGCTTGTACGAATAATCGACACCCACGTTGGCCCGGACGTCGGCGACCTTCCACGCGCCCTCCGCGCCGAGGTAGGCGATGATCAACACGGGGCCTCCCGACACCGCCCAACGCGTGGGCCTGTCGGCGTGACCGAGCCTCGAATCCGCGCCGCTCTTGTCGGGCGGCAGGCTGAAGAACAGCGCGTGCTTCGCCATCTCGGCCGGATCCGCCTTGGCCTTCTTGACGGCTTTGTCGTGCACGCCCGTCTTGTCGACCCAGAGGCGCTGCACCACGGAGGCGAAGTTGCCAAAGCGCTTCTGCTCCGCGACGCTCGGCGCCCACGCGACCGACGAAGGGGGCTTGTACGCCGAGCCCGCCGAGACGAAGAGGCCGACGCCGTCTCTCCCGCTCTTCTTTTCGAACTGGACCTCTTCGCAGCCGGTCACGTCGTAGCGCTCGCTGCCCTTCACCAAGAAGGTGCCGGTGACCTGTCCGAACGCGTCGACCGCGTGCCACTCGCTCTTGGGCTTGGCCCAGACCGCGTGCGCGCCGCACGCCTTCCTGCCTTTACCCACGGCCTTGAACGTCGGGCCGTCGACCACGGCGAGCGGGACGTGCGGCTCTTTGGCCATCCAATACGAGATGGTCTTGTGGTGCTTGGACGAAGCGGGCTTGGCTCCGGCCACGCGCTTCACCTTGGCGGCGGTGGGCGCGCGCTTCGGCGCTTTGACCGGCTCGGCGGAGGCAGACGCGGCATAGAGGCAAGTGAACGCGGCGAGGATCCCGGTGAAGAGGTGCTTCTTCATGGCGGGGACGATGATGCCTTTGATGTAGGATACCGTCCTACTTTTCGACGAACTTTTTTTGCCCTTTTGGCACGCTGCTCTTGCTTATGGATCCTCTTATCGAAGCTCGATCCGTGGTTTTGGTTTGCGTTCCTCCATTGCAGCTATCACCGCACCTCTCCGCGCCTCACCGCACCTCTTGCATCGAATCATTCCTTATGTTGTTCCTTGGCGCGCATGGCCCATAGGCCTCGCCGCGGTGTTCCGGTACGTCTATGCGTTCGCAGATCCGGTGGAAGCA
>CAYTJL010000024.1:14087-25527 GCA_964437785.1 uncultured Polyangiaceae bacterium | reverse complement strand
CGCGTCGAGGGCCGCGTCGAGGGTCGCGTCGAGGGCCGCGTCGAAGGCCAGCGCGGGATGTTGCTCCAGCTTCTTCGTGCGCGCTTCCGCCCCTTGCCCGAAGCCGCTGTGGAGAGGGTGAACCGAGCCGATCCCAACGACATCGCCAGGTGGGCCGAACGGATCTTCCAAGCCACCACGGTCGAGGACGTGCTCGCGTAAAACTGACGGGTTGAGCCGACAAAAACGATGAAGCCCGCGGTCTCCCGCGGGCTTCATCGCCTTATCCGATCAGACGTGGCTCAGGGATAGAGGCCGAGCTGCCCCGGATCGCCCATGCCGTAGGTGATGACAACCTCCCAGAGGTAGTCCGGCACAGACTTGTAGTTGTCGAGCTGCACCGCCCAGTGGTTGTCCCACTTGGAGAGCAGCGTGCAGCCGACAGGATGGTTGGGCGTGCCCTCGGGCACGCTGGTGTCGCAGTTGGGCTTGGGCCCGCCCGCGTTGCCGTTCGAGAGGATCTGGCCGAGGGCCGGATCGCTCTTCACGATGGGCGCGCCGCTCTGCGGATCGCGGTGGACCTTGTACAGACCGAAGGTGTCGAACGAGCCCATGTAGCCCTTGGAGGTGAGCTCGTTGGCGTACTCGAGCACGCGCGCCGCGATGCCCTTCTCGACCCAACGCCCGCCGGCGAGGGAGCATGCGCCTTGATCCTTCGGCACCGTGGCGCCGGTGTAGAACAAGCACTCTTTGCCGTACGAGCGAGCATAATAGAGCTCGGTCGAGCTCGGGTCCTGCCAAAGGATGTATTTCTCGCCGTTGCCGCTGACGAGCACGCTGAAGAGCTCGTTGTTGATGCCGACACGATAGATGCGCATCATGTCGATCATCTGCGACTTCTGGTTCGACGGGATGTAGGCCATCGTCCACGCGATGAGGAACTTCTGCACCTCCCAACCGATCTGAGGATCGATGGGCATGGTCTCGGCCGGCGTGAGCGGGTTGAGGTCGCCCTCTTGACCCGAGAAGCCCTTGCAGACCTTGGAGCCGTTGCGGGAGAAGCAGATCTCCGGCCCCTCGGTCGGCCACCAGCTCGTCCAGCCGAGCGGCGACTTGGGGTACTTGCGCGAGAGGTTGGCGAGGAGCTGATCAGGCTCGTTGGGATCCACCATGCCCACGATCTCGGGCTTGCCCGCGTTCGATTCGACGTGCGGAGCGAGGAGCGAACGATCCCCGGTGAGCGCGTTGGCGAGCAGGCGGCGGTAGCCATCGGGCAGGACGTCGGCCATGCCGACCGCGCGGAAGCGCGCGTCGTAGAAGTCTTGGCGCGATTGGCTGATGAAGCGGTCCTCCGACTCGGAGAGGAGGATCGCGACGTTGATCTTCTCGTAATACGAGCCCGCGTTGTGGGTGTATTGCGAGTCGTAATCACCGTTGTCCTCGCTGAGCGCGTTCTCGAGGGGGTGACCGCCGAAGCCGACGTCGCGCAGATACCCCGTGGCGCCGTTCGGCACCACGAGCAAGACCTCGCTCGACGTGTCGCCCGGCGCGTTGCCGTCCGAGTCCTTGGTGGACCGGAGCGTCGGGTCGTTGAACGCAGGCGCGAACTTGTAGTGCGGGCCGTCCTCCGGGCGGCTCAGCTGCCGCGCGAAGTGGTCGAACGCGACAGAGGCCGCGACCATGTTGTCTTGGTAGTAATACCCGATGATGAAGGGCCAGAGCGTGTCGAACGTGAAGCCCTGCGAGGTCGCGAAGTTCTGGTAGATGGTGCCCAAGAAGCCGATGCCACCCGAGAGGTTGAGGAGCTTCTCGCCGTAACGGCCATACGACCTGTCCGCCGCCGCGCGCACGTTGAAGCTGTTGCGACCACGGCGGTAGTTGTCGAAGATGTGCCGGCTCTCCTGCGTCTCGATGAGGAAGTTCACGACCTCATAAGGATCCGCGCCGTTGTCGTGGCGGAACACCGACACGTTGCCGACGTCGGCCCAGTTGTCGGACGCGAACGCATACGGCACGCGGACACGCGCCTCCGCGGGCTTCTCGGTGTTCTCGACCGCGTTGCCGCCGCGATAGAAGCCGCCGTTGAGGTCGGCCGTGGACGGGACCCGGAGATCGCTCCAGCTCACGTAATCGACCGTCTGCTGGCGGCAACGGGTGTAGTTGCCGTCGCCGTTGGGAGCCACGTAGAGGCCGTCGAAGGTCGCGTCCCACTCGCCGTCACGATCTTTGTTCCAGTGCGCAGGCGTCGCCGGGGTGACGGGCTTGCAGTCGTGGATCAGGCCGTATTGCGATTGGAGCTGCGAGTAGTTGAACTCGTCGACGCCGTTGCCAGCGTCCACCGACTTGACGCCGTAGCGGATGCCGACGAGCCCGCCGAAGGTGTCGGTCGCGTTGAGCAGGCCGGTCGCGATCTTGCCGCGGTTCTTGTAGTCGGCCGAGGTGAAGGTGTTGCCGCCGACGGAGTAGTCTTGTTGGATGTCATAGACGCTGATGACGTCGCCGTAGAAGAAGCGCGTCGCCGCGAAGTCGTACGCGCCCAGGCCGATGAGATCCTGCGAGACGTCGCCGGGATAATCCATCACGGTCGACTGCTGGAACATCCAGATGCCCTGCGATTGCTCGGCGTCGGTGATGGGATCGTAATAACGGGCGCCGACGCAATCGGAGGCTCCGGCCTTGTCGACCGCGTCGGTGCACTCGGTGGTGACCGCGCCGTCCCGCGTGCGGAGCTGCCAATATTGCGGCCGGAAGAAGAGCGCCGCGGACGAAGACACGAAGTTGTGGCGCAGGCCCACGGAGTGCCCCATCTCGTGCGCGATGACCGCGTAGTTGTAGCGGAGCATCAGGTAGCGCTGGACCCTGCGGTAATAGTCGTCGCGCGCGCCGGCCGTCATGTTCTCGGCCGGATCACCGAATTTGCGCTTGATCATGTCGGCGATGGCGTTGAGCGAAGAGGGCTCGGGCGCCTCGTTCAAGATGCACGCGCCGCGCTCGGCGAGCGCGTTCTCGCGCATGCGCCGCATGTCGGCCGTCACCTTGGGGTTGTTGAGCGCGAAGGGCGAGACGCGCTGCGCGATGGGCCCGTCGACAGGCAGGTTGCCCTTGAGGCCGGCGAGCTGCATCATCGGCTGATTCATGAGCGTGGCCTCGACCGAGGTGCCGCGCGCTTGGTTCATGCGCGCATGCGCCTCGACCGCCGCGGTCGAAGGCACGTTGGCCGACTTAACGACGTCTTTGACCTCGTTTTGGTGGAACTGCCGGACCTTGGCCTTGACGCTCGACGAGAGACCGCCCTTGGTCAAATCGCCGAACTTCTTGGTGTCGAGCCCTGTCGCCGCGGCGAGGCGCTGATTCACCTGCTCTTTGGTGAGCGTGGGCGTGGAGCTGCCGAGCTTGCTCGACTTGGCCCAATCGAAGATGTACTTGCCCTCGGTGATGTTGGAGATCGGGAGATCACCGTTCATGTAGGCGACGAGATCGGCGAGGCCCTGCGACGCGAGGTCGTTCACGTGGGTCCACACGTTGATGCTCGCGGCGATCTTCTCGCCGTTGAGCGGATCGACCGCGTCCACCATGATGCCCCACGCCGAGGGCGTCTGGGGTTTGTCGATGAGCACGACCTGGTGATAACGAATGTCGCCGAGGCGCGGCGCGAGGCCCACGGGGCCGCAGCCCGGGTGATCCTTCTCGTTCACCGGGTTGTGGCACATCACGAGCGCGTGCGCCTGATTGACGACGTTGTCGATGGCGGTCTTGTTGGGGTTGTTCGTGTCGGCCTTGGAGGCGCAGCTCGCGTTGTCCCACCCCTTCTCGCGGAGGCAATAGTCACGCTCCCTCGACTGCGCGACCGCCTCGTCGTTGTCGTCTTGTTGGCCGTTCCAGACGGGGAATTTGCCGCCGCACGACGCGGCGTCCCCGCCGGTCCTGCGACACTCCACGTAACGAGCGGAGTTGATGGCCATCTTGAACGCGGCGTCCCACTCGACGACGGCCCAGTTGGTGGACTCGAAGAGATCGTCGGACTTTTGCTTCTCGACCGGATACGCGGGGTCGTTGACGTCCGCGTTGGCGAGTTGGGTCGCGCCGCGATCGTTGAAGTACCACGTGATGAGCTTTTGATTGCGCGCCCGGAACGGGAGCGTGCACGCCTTGCGGTAGATGTCGCACTGCGAGCCGGCGACGCCTGTCTTTTGGGTGACGGCCTCGCACTCGTCGGCGGTGCCGTTCTTGTCCTCGTCGCGGTTGGGATCCGCGGCCGGATCGCCGGTCGGCGCCTCGGTCGAATCGAACGTCGCGCAGGGTACGTGGCCGGTCAGGTTGGTGGGGTCGTCGTAATAGTGGTTGCGCTCCCAGAGGTTGTAATGGTCCGCGAAGCGCACCCAGTGCTCGTCGAGCATACCGTAGTTGCGCTCGTAGCCCACGCGCTCGGTGTAGAAGATGCCGAACGCCTGGAACTTGTAGCCGTCCCAGTTCTTGGGCTCGAAGTCCGAGTCAACCACCTTGCGGAACGACTGGCGGAGCGTGATCTCGGTGGCGTTGCAGTTGCCATAAGGATACGTGCCGCCCGCGAATTCACCGGGCAAGAAGCACGCGGGGAAGAGGTCGATGCCCCAGCCCAAGCTGGAGAGATCGATGACGCCCGGGTTGGCGAACGCCTTGTTCGTCACGTCGAAATACGAGCCGTCCTTCTCGAAGTGCGGCGCGTTCGGGTCTTTGGGATCGAGCACCGTGAAGGCGAGCGGCGCGTATTCGATACCTCCGTAAATGCCCATCATCGACAGCGTGTCGAACTCGTACACGTCCGTCGCGAGGTTCTGCGCCCAATCGACACGGAAGTGCGAGCGCTCGTACCAGTGTTTGTCCGAAGCGTTCTCTTCGATGACGTTCTGCTCTTCGCCCGTGGTGGGGTTGTACGAGCGACGGATGTCGAAGTGGCCTCTGATTCGATAGCTCGCGACGATCTGGCCGTCGTTCACCGTCTTCTTGACGAGCCCATCGACCTTGTTGCCCTTGCTGTCGCTGTCTTGCACGCGCTCGTAAGAGAGGCGCGCGTTGAGGTAGTCCTCGGTGATCTCCCATCGGATACGCGACACGGGCTGCGCATAGGTGGACGTGAAGAGCCCGTCCTGCGCGGCGCCGTACCCCACGTCGATCACCGTGTTCCGCATGTAGAACTCGGGATCATCCGAGGGGTCGTCGAGCTCGCCGACGAACATCGCTTTGCTGAGCGCGTCCGCCTGCACGCGGTTGATGGCTGGTCGTTCCTGTGCGCACCCGGCCGTGCTTCCGGCGACGAGGCCAAGGCCCCCCACCAACAGCATGCGCGTCCACATCCGTCTCATCGGAGTGTCCTCCTTAACTACCCTTTACGAAGACTAGAGCAAAAGCCCGTGCGTCCACTGACGCCAAAGATCCCGTACACCGAGGGCGACGCGGACGTGAGCAAAAAATTGGCCACTCGGATTTACCGAATGATTCTGAACGATTGTTGCCCCGCGTTAAGAACGTGACGGCGCGATCGGCGCCGGTCGCGGCTCCGCATCCGCGGTTCGCTCGATCCGCCGGGCCACCGCGAGCCCATGGGCCTCGAGCCCCTCCGCGTTCGCGAGCGCGATGATGTGAGGGCCCTGCGCGGCGATGGCCTCGTCGGTGTACGCGAGCACGCTCGCCCGCGTGATGAAGTCGTGCACGCCGAGCGGTGATCCGAAGCGCGCGGCGCCGCCCGTCGGCAGCACGTGCGAGGGGCCTGCGAGGTAATCGCCCGCGGCGACGGGCGTCGACGCGCCGAGGAGCGCCGCGCCCGCGGCGCCGATCGACTCGAAGAGCCCGGCCGGATCGCGCGTGTGGATCGCGAGGTGCTCGGCCGCGAGCCGATCGGCGATCGCGGCGAGGCGCTCGCGCGAAGAGACCACGAACGCACACGCGTTGGCCTCGATCGACGCGGCGGCGATGGTCCTTCGTTCGAGCGTCGCGAGCTGCGCGCGAACCTCGGCGAACGCCGCGCGCGCGAGCGCTTCGGACGTGGTCGCGAGGAGCGCGTACGCGGCCTCGTCGTGCTCGGCCTGCGAGAGCAGATCGGCCGCGACGAGCGAAGGATCCGCGGTCTCGTCCGCGACGACCAAGATCTCGCTCGGCCCCGCGAGCCCGTCGATCGCGACCTCGCCGAACACGAGGCGCTTGGCGCACGTTACGTACGCGTTGCCTGGGCCCACAATCTTGTCGACGCGCCGGAGCGACGCCGTGCCGTACGCGAGCGCGCCGATCGCGTGCGCGCCGCCCGCGTCGAGGATCTCGGTCACGCCCGCGAGGTGCGCCGCGGCGTAGAGCGCGTCGTTCGGGGCCGGCGTCGCGAGGACGATCTCGCGCACGCCCGCGACCTTGGCGGGGATCGCGGTCATCAGCACGCTCGACGGATAACGGGCCTTGCCGCCGGGCGCATAAACACCGGCGCGACGAATGGGCCGCACGCGCATCCCGAGCGACACGCCCCCTTCTTCGAACGAGAAGCCCGCCGTCACCTCGCGTTGCCGCTCGTGGTACGTGGCGATGCGCGCGGCCGCGATCTCGAGCGCGCGGCGCTGCGCTTCGGGCAGCCGCGCGAGCGCGCCCGCGCCGTCGAACGACGTGCGGACCGTGGAGGTGACCTCGCGCCGCTCGAACTTGGCGACGAAGCGACGCACGGCCTCGTCGCCCTCGGCCCGCACCGCCGCGAGGATCTCGCGCACGCTGGGCTCGACCGCGGCGAGGTCCTCGACGCCCCGCCGATCCAACCGAAGGAGCGCCTCTTCGAAGCGCGGATCGCCCTCTGCGTAGATCTTCTCCGTCATCGGCCGGGCTCTGTAACACGAGCCCAAGGAGGGGGCGTTAACCTTTCTTCACCCCGGCGAGAGAACCTCATTTGCAATCGAGGAGCATTGTGGCCCGTGCCCGCGAGGAGGAAGAACACGGCAAGCCCGCGGCGGAGGAAGGTTCATCATGTTGGGATTCATCATCGGAACGGTCTGCCTGATTGGCCTCATCAAGACGCTGCGGTGGACGTACGGCAGGGGCCGTTTCGGCGGCTGCCACGGCGGTAGCGGATACGGAGGTGGCTTTGGCGGCGGTGGATATGGTGGTTGGGGAGGAGGAGGCTTTGGGCCCGGACACCACGGCTTCGGGGGCCACGACCATCACCAGGGTTGGGGCTGGGGCGGCGGCAGCAGGTGGAGCGGCCCGGGCTTCTTTTTGCGGATGATCTCGGAGCGCGTGGACGCGACGCCCGCGCAGGAGAAGGTGATCGCGGCGGCCATCGACGAGGTCCGTGAGGCCGGTCGCAAGGCGCGTGAAGAGGTCCGCGGCGCGCGGAGCGATCTCGCCAAGGCGATGCGCTCTCCGGCCTTCGACGAGGTCCTGTTCGGCGAGATGTTCGCGAAGCAGGACACCGCGCTCGACGCCGCGCGAAAGAGCGTGATGGGCGCGCTCGGCAAGGTGCACGACGTGCTCGACGAGAAGCAACGCGAGCGGCTCGCCGATCTCATCGATCGAGGCCCGAGCTTCTTCCGCGGTCCCTTTGGCCGCGCCTCGCTGTGACCCGCGAATGTTGAGGAGGATCATCATGGCCCGACGATTTCTGATCGCTCTCTTCGCCCTCGGCACCATCGCCGGTTATGGCTCCGGCATCGCGAGCCTGTCCTGCCGCGCGCACAACCGGCGAGCCGCCTACGAGCGCCACGTCGCTCGCCTGTGCGCCGACGCCGCGCGGCGCCCCGCCGCCGCTCCCACGTACGAAGAGCCCTAATCCCTCATCCCCATCCATCCACGCCGCGCGCCGCGCGATTTCCTGGTAACGTGCCATGTACGAAATGGCGGTCCGAGCGCTCCTCATCGACGACGACGCGCGGCTCTTCGATCTCTTGAAGAGCTACCTCGAACAAAACGGCTTCACCGTGGCCGGGGCGTCCGACGGCAAGAAGGGCCTCAGCATGCTCGAAGGGGGCACGTTCGACGTGGTCCTGCTCGACGTGATGTTGCCCGGCATGGACGGCATCGAGGTGATGAAGCGCATCCGCAGCAAGAGCACCATCCCCGTGGTGATGCTCACGGCCAAGGGGGACGAGACCGATCGCGTGGTCGGCCTCGAGCTCGGCGCGGATGACTACCTGGGCAAGCCCTTTTCTCCGCGTGAATTGCTCGCGCGCCTCCGCGCCGTGCTCCGCCGATCGCGGCCCGAGGTCACGGGCGAGCGGCTCACCGCGGGCGACATCACCATCGACGTCCCCGGTCGCGTGGTGACGGTCGCGGGCAAGCTCATCGATCTGACCGGCATCGAGTTCGACGTGCTCTGCGCGCTCGTGCGGCGCGCAGGGCGCGTGGTCGCGCGCGACGCGCTGCTCTCGGAGGCGGGCCGCGGTGACGTGACGGTCGGTGAGCGCACGGTCGACGTCCACGTCTCGCACCTGCGCCAAAAGCTCGGCGACGATCCCAAGTCGCCGCGCCTCATCAAGACCGTGCGCGGCGTGGGCTACGTGCTCGCCAAAGAGCCCCTCACCGACGGGGCTCCCACACCTTCGGGCGTCGAATGAACCCGCTGCTCTGCTTCATCCGCGCGCGGCTTCGCCGCAGGCTCTTTTTGTGGTTCGGCGCGACCATCTTGTTCACCGGCCTCGCCGTCGGCGCGGTCATGAACGTGACCGGCCACCGCAACGGCTACCGTCGCGAGCTTGAGCGCGCGGGCTCGTTCATCGCCGGTCGCTTCGCCGAGGCGTGGAACGACCCCGCGCGCCTCGACGCGCTCGCCGAGTCCACGAGCCGCGAGCTCGACGTCACGGTCATCGTCGAGGACGCGAACGGCCGTCGCATCGTCGAGGCGGGCGCCGAGCCCGAGGTGGGCTGCTTCAAGGTCCCTCTCAAGAAGCCCAGCGCGTCGGGCAGCGTGAAGATCTGCGCGGCTCGTTACGCGCCCGCGCCCGAGCGCGCGATCTTCCCGCTCTTCGTCACGTGCGTCCTGCTCTGGGCCGCGTCGAGCGCGATCGCGTGGCGGCTCTCGAAGCCGCTCGGCGAGCTCGCGCGCGTCGCGCAGGCGCTCGGATCCGGGGATTTCTCGGCGCGCGTCAAGCTCGGCCGCCACCACCACGGCGAGGCCGCGGCGCTCGCGATCACCATCAACGAGATGGCCGAGCGCATCGAGCGCTACATGAAGGAGCAGCGCGAGCTGTTCGCGGCGGTCTCGCACGAGCTGCGCACGCCGCTCGCGCGCGTGCGCCTCTTGACCGAGATGGCGCGCGCGAAGGGCGGCGACGAGAAGCACCTCGACGAGCTCGATCGCGAGGTCGAAGAGATGGACGCGCTCGTCGGCGATCTGCTCGCGAGCTCGCGCCTCGACTTCGCGGTGCTCTCGAAGCGCAGGCTCGACGCGGCCGAGACCGCGGCGCGCGCGCTCGAGCGGGCGGGCGCGGATCCTTCGATTTTGGTGCTCGACGGCGAGCCCGCCGCGACGGGCGAGATCGACGCCAAGGTCGAGGCGGACGCGACGCTCTTGAACCGCGCGCTCGCGAACTTGATCGACAACGCGGCCAAGCACGGCGGCGGGGTCGAGGCGCTGCGCGTGCGCAGGACCAACGGCACGGTCAGCTTCGAGGTCGAGGACAAAGGCTCGGGCTTCCCCGAGGGCGAAGAGACGCGCATCTTCGAGCCGTTTTACCGGCGCAGCGAGCAAGGCTCGCTCGGGCTCGGGCTCGCGTTGGTCAAGCGCATCGCCGAGGCGCACGGCGGCGGGGCCTTCGCCGAGAACCGCGAGACCGGCGGCGCGCGCGTGGGCATCCGGCTGCCGGCGTACGTGACCACAGCCGTATAAGAGCTCTTCATGGATGCTCGACGCGCGCTGATTCGTGGCCTGTTCGCCATCGGCGGTCTCTATTCGGCCATCAGCCTGATCGGTTGCCTGAGCTACCGGAGCATCCTTTACCCCGCTCCCCACAACGGCCCTCCCATCGTGCCCGACGGCGCGCTCCTCTGCCCGCTCACCACCTCGGATGGCGTCAGCACGAGCGCGCTTTACTTCGCGGCCAAAGACATCAAAGAGGATCCCACGCTCGTGGTCTTTCACGGCAACGGCGAGTCCCTCCGGTCGGCCGCGCCGCTCGGAGAGGCCTTGTGGGCCGCGGGCGCAGGGGTGATGTTGGTGGAGTACCGGGGATATGGCACGTCCACGGGCTCACCCTCCGAGGAGGGGCTTTATCTGGACGCCGAGGCCGCGCTCGACAAGCTCGAAAAATTCGGGGTCCCGAAGGATCACGTGGTCTTGATGGGCATCTCGCTCGGCACGGGCGTCGCCGCCGAGATGGCCGCTCGCGGCAAGGGCCGGCGCCTCGTGCTCGTCGCGCCGTACACCTCCATCCCGGACGTGGCCTCGCGGTGGGTGCCTATCTTGCCGACGTCCTGGATCGTGCGCGATCACTTCGACACGTTGAAGAAGGCCCCTTCGATCAAGGTCCCGACGCTCATCATCCATGGCACCGACGATGAGGTCATCCCTTATGGGATGGGCAAAGAGCTCGCGGGCAGGCTGCCGAGCGCGCGGCTCATCACGGTCCTTGGCGGCCGGCACAACGACCTCTTCGCGCGGAGCGAAGGGCAAAAGCTCCTCCGATCCATCGTCGCGCACGGGCGTGGGGAAGCGCGGTAAACACGTTGAGCGCTCACGAGGCGCGGATCTTCGCCAGCATCGACCACGCCTCGTCGCACAGCTTGGCGTCGGCCGCGACGCGCCGGCCCCACACGCGCACGATAGGCATCATCGCGGCGCGCGGGATCCCCATCGCGCCCGCCTCCGTGGCCCCGCTCCCCCGCTCGATCGCCGCGAGGAGCCGCACGTAATCGTGCAACGTGACAAACCCCCGCTCGTCCTCGACGGCGGCGAACAAGGCATCATCGCTCTCGCCGGGAGGCGCCGAGGCGCCCTCGTCAAGCCCCTTTGGCGCCTCCGCGAAGAGCTCGCTCACGCGGATCCTCGGCGCTGTGGAGGGCTCCTCCGACGCGGGCTCGATCGTGGGCGGCGGCGCGTCCCAGGAGGGCTCCGGCAACATCGCTACGTTGGGCACCGAGACGAGCGTGGGTACGTTGGGAGGCGCGGCGGCCGGCGAAGGGGCCACGGCCGGAGGAGGGGTGGTGTCCTCCGCCTCCTCGATCTCGCCCTCTACAGCGGGCTTGAGCGACATCAACGTCGGCGCATAGGCGTTGAGCGTCGGGCTCAGAGGAGCGCTCGTGACCGGCGGCGGCGCCTCTTTGGGGCTCTCAGGGGCTTTGGCCGACATGGCGCCGAGCGCGAGCCCGCCCCCCAGCCCGAGCCCCGAGCCGAGCACCATCCGCATCGGCTTGGCCGAGCTCGGCGCCGGCGCCGCGCGCGGCGGCGTAGGCGGATCTTCGCTCTCGGGCTCCGGCTCCTCTTCGACCGAGATCGGAGGCTCGGTGTCGGCGACGGCGA
>CAYTJL010000024.1:7078-13987 GCA_964437785.1 uncultured Polyangiaceae bacterium | reverse complement strand
CGCCAAACGACCTTCGCCCCAAGGCTCTCCGCCGCGGTCGGCCACCACGCGGGCGAGCACCGTCTCATCCATGCTCGTGAGCGGGATCTGCGCGCGCCACGTGAGCGTGGCGAAGGCGTGTTGGGTGTCGAGCCACAACGTGTCACAACGCAGGTTGAGCGTGTCGCGCGCGCCGGACGCGCGCTCGATCACCGCGCGGGGCGTGATGATCTCGAGCGTCGTGTCGAGCGAGGGGTGCTCCGCGGAGAGCCCTTCGAGCACGATCCGAATCACGGGCTCGAAGCGATCCATCTGCTGATCGAGCGGCGCCGCGTTGAAATACAGAGGATCGATGTCTGTCGGGATGGGCCGCTCATAAAAGAGCGCGTGATCCCACTCGGCGAGCCGCTGCCCGAGGCGCGCGGCGCGCGGCACCCAGCTCGGCGCGATGGGGCCATATCCCACGGGCTCGATGGGTTGGCCCGCGTGGACGAGCTGAAACGAAGGAGGGAGGAAGTTGGGGAGAGGGATGAAGCCGCTCTCGTCCTTCGCCACGCTGCTCTCGACGCCGACCGGGTTCGACGGCCCAAAGGCCGCTCGCTCCCACGTCAAAGGCATCTTGAGGAAGCGCGTCCCCTCGTAGAGCTGGCCCTCCCCCGTCCACGCGCGATCGGCCGTGACCAAGAGCTTTTTGTCGACGGCGCCGACCGCCAGCCGCGTCGTGATCGCGCTCGCGGGCTTTCGGCCGGGCGCGTACGCGTAGCCGACGGCGATCACCTCGGCGCGGGGCTTGAACGGCGCGAGATCGGTGATCGCGATGAGGCTCTTCTCAGGGTCGTTGAACGCATACGCGTCCTCGGGCTCGATGGCCGTCTGCTCGTCCGAGGCCGGGGAGCGGCCCGGGCGCAGCGTAAAGGAGGCCTTGCAAACCACGGTGAGGACGACGAGCCCGCTCTCTCTCCGCCACCGGAGCGAGCCCACTTGAAGCGGGCACTCGGAGACCACGTCCATGGTCATAGAGGGTGTTCCACTCGTCGAGCGTACAGGAAGCGCTACGGGTACGCGACCGTAATGTCGGCCAAGAAGGTCCGCCCGTTTTGGATCATGGTGCGGCTGCGATACGCGTCCGACACAGGGTAGTAGTACCGGGCGTCGAGCACGTTGTACATGCCGATGGTGTAGTTGATACCGTATTTCTTGATGCCGCCGGAGAGCGTCAGATCCGCGATGATCGCGGGCCGCGTCGTGTCGTTCGAGAGCTGATCGAGCCTGCGCGGCGCCTCCAACGTGGTGCGGAGGCCGATGGACGCGATCTCGGGCACCACCGGGAAGACCCCTTTGAGCGAGGCGATGTGCTCCGGCGCGTTCACGAGCCTCTCGCCCTCTCCCGTCTTGGGCAGCGTGCGCGTGTAGATGTAACCGTACATCGCGGACACCATCCATCCTTGGCGCCACTCACGCCGGATCTCCACCTCTCCGCCCGCGGTGATGGCCGGATCAACGCTGTTTTGATAGTTCACGCCGCCCGGGTGGTTGGGGTCGGGCAGCGTGTTGATGACGTTCTGCACGTAGCTCGCGTGGCCCGCGCCGAGCGCCACCCAGTTCTCCAAGAAGCGATGAGAATACTCGACCTCGCCTTGGAACAAGCTCTCGGGCTTGAGCTTGGTCGAGCCCTGGTTGCCGGGGAACTGGATGGCGCCGTCGGTGTAGAACTGCTCATAGATGCTGGGCGCGCGGAACGCGCGGCCGCCCATCACCTTGAGGACGCCCGCGCCGGGCTTGAAGATGAGCGCGGCGCGCGGCACCACGATGGGACCGAACGTGGAGTACACGTCGACGCGGGCGCCGGCCGAGGCGCGGAACCAGCTCGTCGGGTTCGCGTCGAGCACCAGATACGCGGCGCCGAAGTTATAGGGGTTGTTGACGTTCAGGTAAGGCTCGTTGGTGTTGAAGCCGCCTTCGAGCGTAGCCTGCGGGTGGAACTGCCCCTCGCCGCCGACCGTGATGCGGAGCTGCTTGATGGGCGTGATCGCGCCGCGCGCCTCGACGCCGAACCACGTGCCGAAATACGCCTCGCGGAGCGGCGCGCCCGGCAAGGGCTCGTACGACAGATCGCTTTGGAACGCGTAGCGGTTCGCGTGCGTGCGCACCATGAGCTGGAAGTACTGGTTGAATTCCTTCTCGAAGCGCACCTCGAGCATCATGCGCGTGTCTTGGTAATACGTGCGCGGGTCGTTGAAGAGCGTTTGGAACACGCCGATGGGGATGTTCTGCCGCCGGGTGTTGAAGAACCATTGCACCGTGACCGGGCCCGCCCAAAACCGCCCTGCGGTGCCGAGGTTGCGGAAGTAATCCACCTGCTTCGCGATCTGCGTCGTCGGCCCTGTGCCGGGCGCGAGCAGATCGACGGGGATGTCGATGCCGTTCGATCGGCCCGCCGAGATGCTCGACCACACACCGACGTTGGGTGAGAAGTTGTAGTGGAAGCCGGCGCGCGCGCGCGCGACGGAGTTGTCGTACGTGGAGAGCCCGCCGAAGACCCCGTTCGGATGATCCTTGGCGCGCGGCACCAAGTTGATGAGGCCCGAGACGGCGCCCGTACCGTAGAGGAGCGACCCCGGGCCGCGCACGACCTCGATGCGCTCCACGTCGTGGAGGTCCACGCGGCCATCCGAGCCGATGTACGAGCTGTTCAGCAGGTTGTCGTTGAGCGACGTGCCGTCGGAGAGCACGAGCACGCGGTTGCCGTAGTCGTTGGGCTCGCCGAGGCCGCGGATGCCGGCCGAGAAATACGCGCGATCGTTCGAGAGCGAGAAGCCGCGCACGCCGCGCAGCGACTCCGCGATCGTCGGGTAGCCGAACGCGCGCAGCTCCTGGCCGTCGATGACGGTGACGGAGCTCGGCGCGTCGTCGATCGACTCGGTGTAGCGCGACACGGCGGAGACCTGGCGCAGCGGGGTGAGCTGGAGATCGATGAGCTCGGTCTGCTCGTTGGGCTTGATCTCGATCTCGCGCTCGACGGGCGCGTAGCCGCGCAGCGTGACCTTGATCTTGCGCTTGCCGACGGGGACGTTCTGGATGACCGCCGGCGTGAAGCCGCTCGGCTTGTTGTCGATCTCGACGATGGCCTCGCGCTCGTCCGCGCTCACCACGATCGATCCTGTGAGCGGGCTCATGGTCGCGCTCACGCGCGACTCCTGCTTGGCCACCACGTTGACCTGGCGAGGCACCGATTGAAAGCCGGGGCGCGAGAAATAAAGGAGATGCGTGCCCGGCGCGAGATCGAGATCACACGGCGCGGTGCACGCGGACGGCGCGTGCTCGTCGCCGACGTGCACCTCGGCGGACGGCGCGCCCTCGACCGCGACGTGGACCTTGCCGACGATGCGGCGGAGCTTGACCGGGATCGAGAGCTCGCCGCCGAGCTTGGCCTCGACGACCTCGGTGGTGATGGCCTCGTAGCCGTCGAGCTCGATGATGATGCGGTATTTGCCGGGCGCGATCGCGAGCGGCTTAGGCGCGCGGCCGCGGGATCCGAGGTCCTTGCGATCGATGTAGATCGTCGCGCCGGGAGGATCGCTGTCGACGCGGAGCACGGCCACGTTGGGCGCGATGCGCTGGAGCGCGGCCTGGATGTCCTTGATGGTCTGCGCGTTGGTCTCGGCCGCGAGCGCGTCGGTGTAGTACCGATGGGCGTCGGCGTAGCGCCGGAGCTGCTCGTACGTCCGCGCGATGTTGAAGACGACGTTCTTGTTGGGGACGAGCCGGTTCGACGCGAGGAAGTGCTCGAGGGCCTCGCGGAACTCGCCCTTCTGGTAGTGCTCGGCGGCGAGCTGGAAGTGAAGATCCGCCTCGTCCGCGAGGCCGTCCGCGCGCGCGAGCCCCGTAGGCGACGCCGTGAGCGCGAGCGCGATGGGCAACGCAAAGAGCGCGGAGAACATTCGAGTTGCGCGTGCACGTCGAAGCATGGTTGTCCCCTTATCGTCCATGTCACCCTTAGTTTCATCACGGAGCGGATCAAAAAGACAGAGGACAACGGCGCTCCCGAGAAGAAAATTGGGAGCTTCGATAAGCGACAAGAGATGATGTGAGAGCCGCTCTCAACAACGCTTTACGGTGGGGGACCTCAAAGGTCCCCCGAGCACGATCGCTGAAGATACGCGGAGGAAGAGCCCCGCTCAGAAAACAAAGCTCAGCGAGCGAGGTTGATGTCGAGCGGCTTCGCGGCGGGCGCGGCCGTGGCCTTTGGAGGAGGCGGAGGCGGAGGAGGCTGTGCGACCACGACCTTCTTGGGCTCTTTGGTCTCTTTGTCTTTGGGCTCGGCGGTCGGCGCCGCGGTAGGCGTCTGCGCCGTGGGCTGAGGCGCTGTGGGCGCGAGCTTGGCGACCGGGAGCTTCACGCCCTCGGGCGGTTGGAAGATGGTGTAGGCCGCGTAGCCCGCGCGCGCGAGCACGAACTTACGACCCTTTTGACCAGCCTCGATCGACACGGAGATGGGCGTCTCGCCGAGCACCTTGCCGTCTTCGGTGACGGTCGCGCCGGGCGGCTCGGACTCGATCAAGAGCACGTTGGCGGCCGAGACCTGCTGCGTGGCGGTCGTGGCCGCGGCGGGTCCGCCTTTGGGCCACGCGAAGAGGGCGACGGCGATCACGCCGCCGACGACGAGCGCGCCCGCGACGGCGATGATCTTCTTGTTCGACTTGGGCTGCGGCGCGGACGTCGCGTCGGCGGCGAGCATCGCGCTCGCGCTGGTGAGCGACGACGTCGACGGCGACGAGATGCGCTCGCCTTCGATCGACACGCGGCGGCTGATGGAGCCCGAGCCTTCGTTGGTGAGCGAGCTGCGGCTCGCGCGAATGGAGCCAGATCCCGAGCCCGATCCGACGCCGTCACCCATGCTGGTGTGCGCGTCGATGATGGGGAGCTTGCTGCCCGTGCGCGTGACGTTCGGGAATTCTCCCGAGGAGCGCACGTTCGCGATCTCGGCCTCGACGAGGCTCTTGATCTTGGCCTGCTCGACCGCGAAGAGCTGCGCCGCCAGCTTGCCAACCTCGCGGAGCTGAGGCTTCTCGCCCATCGCTTCGAGCGCCGCCTCGAGATCGGTCGCGAGATCGGCGGCCGTCGCGTGGCGATCGTCGCGGCGGTGCGCGAGCGCCTTCATGCACACCGTTTCGAGCGGCTTGGGCACGTCGGGCTTGACCGACGAGGGCTTGGGCACGTCGCCGCTCACGATCTTTTGCAGCACGGCCACGTCGCTCATGCCGCGGAAGAGACGTTTGCCCGCGAGCGCCTCCCACAACATGACGCCCACCGAGAAGATGTCCGCGCGCCGATCGACGCGCTCGCCCATCGCCTGCTCGGGCGCCATGTAAGAGACCTTGCCCTTGAGCACGCCGGTGCGCGTCTCGGCCGATCCGCCCGCCGCTTTTGCGATGCCGAAGTCGACGACCTTCACCTGGCCGCTGTACGTGACGAACACGTTGTGAGGAGTCATGTCGCGGTGGACGACGTGGAGCGGCGAGCCGTCGAAATCGCACAGCTCGTGCGCGTCGTGCAGGCCCGCGAGCGCGTCGATGAGCACGCGCACGTAGAGCTTGGTCTCGAAGGTCTTCCCCTCTTTTTGCAGCCTTTGGATGATGCGGTTGAGCGGCTGGCCTTCGAGGTACTCCATCGCGATGAAGTAACGGCGGTTGTCCTCGCCGACCTCGTTGGTCTGCACCACGTTCGGGTGGTTGAGGCGCGCGGCGAGCCTCGCCTCGTCGAGGAACATGGTCAAAAACTCAGGGTCTTCGGCCAAGTTATCGCGAATCTGCTTGATGACCACGAGCTTGTTGAAGCCCGCCGGGCCACGCGCGAGCGCCAGGAAAACCTGCGCCATGCCTCCGTGTCCGAGCTCAGCGATGAGGCGGTACTTGCCGATGACTCCGGGATCCGCGCCTTCCATTTCGTCGACCTCGCTCCTTTGAGCGTAACGGGGCGGCGCGCCGGGCTGCAACCTTTTAGGCTCCTTTCACGTGGCGAAATAGCCTCACCCCGTCGCCGTCATGACGAGCATGTGTGGGTGGATATCACCCTTTGACGAGCGCGGCGAGGCGCGCAAAGTCCTCGACCGCGAGGGTCTCTCCGCGCACATCGAGGCTCACCGAAGCCTCCGCGGCGCGCGCTTCGAGCTCGTCACGAGACCAGCCAAAGAGCCCTTTATATGCGTTTCGAAGCGTCTTTCGGCGCGCTCCAAACGCGGCGCGCACGAGCGCGCGGAACGCGTCTGTCTCGTGTGCGCGGAGAGATGGTGACAGGACCACGACCGAGGAGTCGACGTCGGGTTTGGGCAAAAAGGCACCACCGCGCACGGTGAGCATTCGTTTGACATCGAATGCTGCTTGAACGAACACGCTGAGCGCGCCGTAAGCCTCGCTGCCCGGAGGCGCGATGAGGCGCGCGGCGACCTCGGCTTGCACCATGAGCACCGCGCGATCGACGGCGCCCTCGCCCGCCAATCGCGTCACGCGCTCGAGCAGCGCGCCGGTGATGAGATAAGGGAGGTTGCCGGCGACGACGCGCGGGCGTGCCCCCGAGGCGAGGAGCGGCGCCCACGCGATCGCGAGCGCGTCGCCGCGCACGAGCGTGAGCTTGCCCTCGGCGATCGCGGCGGCGATCGCGGGGTCCTCTTCGAGCACGGGGATGAGCTCAGCGTCGCGCTCGATGGCCGTGACGTGCGCCGCGCGCGCGGTGAGCGGCGCGGTGAGCGCGCCCGTGCCGGCGCCGATCTCGAGCACGGTGCCCCCGGGCGGCGTGGTCGCGGCCTCGGCGATCGCGCGCGCGATCTTGGGCTCGAGCAAGAAGTTTTGGCCGAGGCTCTTCTTGGGCCGCAGCCCGCGCGCGCGCAGTCGCTCGGCGATCGTCACGGCGTCTCGCTGCTGGGGAGGACGC
>CAYTJL010000024.1:4946-6978 GCA_964437785.1 uncultured Polyangiaceae bacterium | reverse complement strand
CGCGGACCGGACGGTGACGGACGATCTTGACCCCCGCGCGCTTGAGGATCGCCTCGCGCCGCTCCTCCGCGATCTTGGCGCGGATGCGCACGGCCTCGGCCGCGATGGGCGCCTTCTCGGCGAACGAGCTCGGGCGCTTCGGGAAGATCGGCGGCTCGTCGTCCGCGTCCACGTCGCGCATGGGATCGTCCCACGGCGGCGCGATCGCGGCCTCCTGCGAGGGGCACGACCAGAGCACGCGCGCGCCCATGCGATGCACGCGACGGAGCGCGTCCGTGAGGCGGCTGTCGCTCGCCTCGTCCGGCGGCGGCGCGACCACGTGGACCAAGCTCGCGCGCGGCTTGATGCGCGCGATCTGCTCGATCGACTCGCGAAGCGCGTGCGCGCCCTCGCGCCGATCCGGCTCCGCGCGCGCCGGCGAGTCGAGCCCGAACGCGGCGAGGTAGCGGCGGAGCGTCCGCTCGCGCAGCGATCGCCCGCGCGGGGCGACGGCCGCGAACGGCGCGCGCGATCGCATCGAGTCCGCGCGCGCCGCGAGCTTGTCGATGTCGCCGCGGCGCACGTCGGCGAGGCCCTTGGGGTCGAGCGGGCGGAGGTGCTCGAGCACGCGGAGCGCGACGTCGGCCTCGTCGAGGTCGCTGCGATCGACGTCGTACGTCGCGGCCCCCACCGTGAGCGCGTGCGCGATCTTGTTGCCGTGCGCGGGGCCTTGATCGGGCAGCACCACCGAGCGGTGACCGGGCGCCGAGATCACGAGGCCCACGCGATCGCCGCGCGCGAGGTGGCGCGTCGCGATCGCGGCGACCTCGTCGATCGCGAGATCGAGCGGCGCGCGCCCGGGCGGCCCGGACCACAGATCGACCTGCGCGTCGAGCACGAGCCAGACCACGTCGCGCTCCTCGCGCTCGAAGTCGCGCACCAGGAGCACACCGCGTTTGGCGCTGGATTTCCAGGCGATCCTGCGGAACGGATCGCCCGGCTGGTGCTCGCGCAGCTCGCGCAGATCGCTCCCCTCGCCGCGCGTCCTGCCCGGCCTGCCCGCGGCCGCGGCGAGGTGGCTGCGACCGCCGCGCGGCTGCATCAGGTACGTCGCGAAGGGCCGCGGCAGCACCTCGATGCCGTACGGGTTCGCGAAGGTGAGCGGCACCTCGAAGAGCCCGGAGGCGCCGTGCACCTCGAGCGCGAGGCCGTGGAGGCCGTGTTGGCCCACGCGCGGCGTCTTGATCTTGACCTTGACCTTGAGCCTGCCCGACGCCGTGACCTCGCCCTCCTTGGGCTCGATCGTGACGTCGAGGTTGCCCGACGCGATCGCGCGGAGCTTGACGTAGCGCGCGGCGAGCGTGTCGCGGTTGCGGACCTCGGCCTCGATCTCGACCTCGCCGCCGCGCGTGGTGCGGAGCATGCGGCGCGGGCCGCTCCACAACATCTCGAAGCCCGCCGCGCGGATGCGCGAGACGGACACGAGCGTGACCGCGCGCGCGAGCGCCATCGCGATGAGCAGGGCCCCGCCCCACCCCACGATCGCGGGCTCGCGCGCGGCGATCCCGACGCCCGCCAGCGCGACGCCGGTGAGCGCGAGATGAGCTGCGACGCGTGTGGGGTAGAGCTGCATAGAAGGTGCTTACGCGTGCCTGAGTCTTCTCTCGCGAGCGAGCCCAAACATCAAACAGGCTTTGCTTGGCGGCGGTACGCGACCCGTTGCAGCGCGTCGTCGATCACCTGATCGCGCGCCTTGGGATCGCCCTCGGCCTCGGGCACGAGCACGAGCCGGTGCGCGAGCACCGCGCTCGCGACGCCGCGGATGTCGTCGGGCGTGACGAACGGCCGGCCGCCGATCACCGCCGCGGCCTTGGCCGCTTGCACGAGGCCGAGCGTCGCGCGGGGCGAGCAGCCGAGCAGCACGCGCGGGTGCGTGCGCGTGAACGACGTGAGGCCGACCGCGTACTCGTACAGATCGTCGTCGACGTGCACGCGCCGCGCGACCGCTTGCAGCGTGAGCAGCTCGCCCTGCGCGAGCACCGGCCGCGCGCGC
>CAYTJL010000024.1:0-4846 GCA_964437785.1 uncultured Polyangiaceae bacterium | reverse complement strand
CGCGCGCAGCGTGAACGTGCCCTCTTTGGGGGACAGCACGTACGTGCCGGTGATGTCGGCGGGGAGCAGATCCGGCGTGAACTGGATGCGCCGGACCGAGGCGCCGAGCGACGCCGCGTACGCCTTGACGAGCGTGGTCTTGGCGACGCCGGGCACGCCTTCGAGCAGGACGTGCCCCTGCGCGAGCAGCGCGGTGAGCATCAGATCGAGCGTGCGCGCCGAGCCGATGTACACGCGCATGACCTCGCGCCGGAGCGCCTCGATGCGCTCTTTGGCGCCGCTGATCTCATCGGCAAGGACCTGCTGCTGCGTCATCCGGCGCGGTCTCCTGGAGGCGAAGGGGGAGCTTCGAGATCGGACTGCTGGGTGAGATTTGCAGCCCGGGGGGGTTTGGTGGGACCTTTGAGGTCCCACCATCGTGGATCCTGCGCGACGCCGCACGCGGCGACCACCGCGCGCGTGACGGCCGCGGCCTTGGCGAGCGCCGCGCGCGACACGGGCGCCGCGCGCCCTGCGACCACGGCGTTCTCGACGTGGTGCATGAGGGCCTGCACGTCTTTCAATTCGTTGTACGCCGCGTCGTCAAGCGGCCCCGCGCGCGCGGCGAGCTCCGCGAGGTCGTCCGTGGCCGGCTCGGACGTGAGGTTGAGCTTGTGGGCGAGCGCCTCGGCGAGCGCGCTGCGCAGCTCGAGCAGCGCGAGGCTGCGCGGCGACGTCGGCGCGGCGAGCATCGCGAAGCGGCCCGCGGCGCCGCCCTGCGCGACGAGCGGCGGCCTGCGCGCGTAGCGCGGCGTCGGGCTCTTGTAAGGTCGCGCCGACGAGCGCGCGACCCAGATCGCGAGCGAGATCGCCGCGAGCGCGGCGAGCGCGATGTGCGCCCACGCGGGGAAGCCGTCGCGCCTCGCGTCGGCGAGCGCGGACGCGATCGCCTTGAGCTCGGACTCGATCTCTTTGCGCGCGCTGGTCTTGCCGCCGAACGATCCCTCCTCCGAGAACTTGTTCGTGACGATGAAGAGCTTGCCCCTGCGCTTCATCGTCCCGTCGTCGTCGACGAGGTAACGGACGAGGCCCGCGACGAACGCGCGGTTGCCCGGGTAGCGGAGCATCTGGTTGATGGCCGCGGACGGGTCGCTCATCGCGAAGAGCCTGCCCCGCTCGACCTGTCCCGCGACCGCGATGATCACGTCGGGCTCGCCGATCGCGCGGATCTTGAGCACCGGCGAGAGCCCCGGGTGGCGCAGGCCCGTGGGGTGATTGGTGACGAGCCGTGTGACCTGCGACACGATCGGGTGAGGGCCGCCCGAGTGCCCCGCGACCACGTCGATGACGGGCTCGGCGATGGGGAGCTGACGCTTGTTGCGGAGCGCGGAGACGGGCCTCGTGGGGGCCGCGATGCGCTCGATGTGGAAGCGCTGGAGCGTCTCGTCGCCGCGCCCGAAGTCGTCGAGGATCGCGAGCCTCCCGCCGGCCTTCATGAAGGCCGCGGCCTCATCGGTGTCCATCGCTTGCAGCGGGTGCACGGCGAGGACGCCGTCCTCGGGCTTGACCTCGTCCCAATTGAGCACGCCGACGGGGAACACGCGCGCGGCGCCCAGCTCGGCGCGCGCGATCTCGAGCATCTCGGATCCGCCCTCCCACGTCGTGTCGGCGACGTCGAACGCGGCCGCGTGCGCCTCGCGCGGCGGCAGCACGACGAGCGACGTCGTCGTGATCACGAGCGACGAGGTCGCGGCCACTGCCACCAATTGGACGAGTCGAGCGACGTGTCGCGTCATCGAGCACGGCGAAGATATCAATGAATGGGACCTCCGCGATAACCTTGACCTCACACGCTGCCTTGCTAGATTCGCGATAAAGCACGGCAGCGCGATCAAACGGCCCCAAGGTGGAGGGCGAGCATGCTTCCTCCGTTCATCATCGAGCAAATCCGACAGCGAGAAGAGAAGGAGCGCGCCCATCGCGAAGACAGCCGTCGTCCCCGCGCCGAGCTTCCCTTGGAGCGTTACCCCGCGCCGCGCCTCCCCCCCGAAACGGAAGAGGAGCGGGAGGACAAAAATCGCGGGGTGATCATCCTGGAGCTTTGACTCGCCTAGGGCGCACCTCTTGTGCGCGCCCCGCGCCGGTTGTTTACGGCTTGCCTCGCAGACAGCGGTAGAAATAAGGGCCTCTTTGGAGGCCCTTTTTACATTTGACCGAAGGGGACCTTTCGCTTAGGGTTCGCGGCCCGCTCGGCCGGGAGCACCCCGGGGAAGCACGAGCGCACTGAGGAAAGATCGACATGGCCGTTCACATTCGTCTCGCCCGCGCCGGCACCAGCAAGGTGCCCTTTTACCGGATCGTCGTCGCGGATCAGCGGCGCGCGCGCGGGGGCCGTTTCATCGAGCGATTGGGCACGTGGGATCCGCGCCGCACCGAGCTGCGCGTCGACCCTGCGCGCGTGAAGCACTGGATCGACAACGGCGCGCTCCCCTCCGCGACGGTGGCGGAGCTGCTCAAGCAGGGCAAGGTGGGCGAGGCCCCCGCAGCGGCGCCTGCCGCTTCGAAGTGACATGCCCTCCCCGGCTCCCCTCGCAGACTTGATCGCGCTCATCGCGCGCTCGCTCGTCGACCAGCCCGACAAGGTCATGGTCCGCGAGGTCACGGGCGATCGCATCCCGCGCATCGAGCTCCGCGTCGCGCGCGAGGACATCGGCAAGATCATCGGCAAGGACGGGCGCACCGCGCAGTCCATCCGGGTCGTGCTCAACGCCGCGGCCAACAAGATGGGCCGGCGCGCGCATCTCGACATCCTCGATTGATGCAGTCACCTCCGATGGCTGCTTGGATCCCCGTGGCGGAGGTCGCGCGCCCACACGGCGTGAAGGGCGAGATCCGCCTTCGCGTCTTCAATCCCTCCTCGGATTTGCTCCGCAAGAAGCCCACGATTCGGCTGCGCATGCCCGACGGCAAAGAGCGCGACGCAGCGCTCGTCACCGCGCGCGCGGTGCCGAAGGCGATGCTCGTCGAGCTCGAAGGCGTCCACTCCCGCGACGCGGCCGAAGCGCTGCGCGGCGCGCTCGTGTGCGTGCGTCGCGACGCGTTCCCGCCGCTCGAAGAGGGCGAGCTCTACGCGTGCGACGTGGAGGGCGCGACCGCGACCTTGCCTTCGGGCGAAGCGATCGGCCGCGTGACCAGCTTGATCTCGTACCCCACGTGCGATGCGCTCTCCATCGCGCGGAGCGACGGCTCGACGCTCGAGGTGCCCCTCACGTCGACGTACGTCGGGCGCATCGAGCCGGGCTCGGGCGTCGTCCCGATCCTCACGCTCGACGGCCTCGAATAGAGCCCTGGGCGCGATGCGCTTCGACGTCGTCACGTTGTTCCCCGAGCTGTTCGGGCCGCTGCTCGCGACGAGCATCGTGGGCCGCGCGGCGAAGGCCGGCGCGCTCCGTGTCTCCTTCAAGAGCCCGCGCGATTTGGGCATCGGTCGCCACAAGATCGTGGACGACGCGCCGTACGGCGGCGGCTCCGGCATGGTGATGCGGGTCGACTGTGTCGTCGGCGCGCTCGAAGCGCTCGACGTCGAAGCCGAAGCGTCGGGCGATCCTCCGCGCGCGCACCGCGTGCTGCTCGCGCCGACCGGATCGCTCTTCACGCAGCGCCGCGCGATCGCGCTCGCGGCGATGCCGCGCGTGGCGCTCGTGTGCGGGCGTTACGAGGGCATCGACGAGCGCATCACGGGCTACGTCGACGAGGTGCTCTCGATCGGTGACTTTGTCTTGACCGGCGGAGAGGTCGCCGCGATGGCGATCATCGACGCGTGCGCGCGCCTCCTCCCCGGCGTGCTCGGCAACGCCGAGAGCGCGGAGCACGAGTCGCACAGCCCGGCGATGAACGGGCTGCTCGAATATCCTCACTACACGAGGCCCGTCTCGTTCCGCGGCGCGGACGTGCCCGAGGTGCTCCAGAACGGCAATCACGCGGCCATCGCGGCGTGGCGCAGGGCCGAGGCCGAGGCGCGCACGCGCGCGGTGAGGCCGGATTTGTGGGCGAAAATCACCGAGGCGGGGACGGAAGAGAAGAAGCCATGAGGCTCGCGATCGCGCTCGTGCACTATCCCATCCTCGACCGCGCGGGCGGCGAGGTGACGTCGGCGATCACCAACGTCGACTTGCACGATCTCGCGCGGAGCGCGCGCACCTACGGCGCGACGGACGTCTTCATCGTTCATCCGGTCGAGGCCCAACGCCTGCTCGCGGAGCGGGTGCGCGAGCACTGGGTCGACGGCTCGGGCAAACGCAGGATCCCGGATCGCGCGCCCGCGCTCGATTTGTTGCGTGTGGTGCCGAGCCTCGAAGATGCTTATGCGGCGCTCGGCGGCAGAGAGAATATCGAGGTGTGGACCACGGCCGCCTCGTCGCGTTGGGGCGCCACGACGACCTTTATCGAGGCTCGCCAAAGGCTCCTCGCGAGCGAGCGGCCTATCCTCGGTGGGGGCTCGGGTCCTGCGCGCGGGCCCTCCGCCCCCACACCCCCCGTCATCCTCTTGTTTGGCACGGGCTGGGGGCTGCCGGAGCGGATCATCCGCGCTGCGGACGTGCGTATCGAGCCTATCAACGCAGCGTTGGATACGGCGTACAACCACTTGAGCGTCCGCGCGGCGTGCGCCATCGCGCTCGACAGGCTCTTGGGCGCGCGGTGAGCGCCGCGCACTTTTATTGTTGCGACAATAATTGTTGCGACAGTACGTTGTCCGGGTGGAGAGCACCGCGGTCGAGGACTTCGTCGGACGCAAGCAGGAGCTGAAGGTCCTCGAGGGCGCGTACAAAGCGGCCGGCGGCGCGTTCGTTCCCGTGTATGGCCGCCG
>CAYTJL010000023.1:31064-59991 GCA_964437785.1 uncultured Polyangiaceae bacterium | reverse complement strand
GATCGCACACGCATGAGCGAGAGGCTCGGCCAGGCGCCGGGCCTCTTGCTTTTTGTTCGCTCGCATCTCGAAGAAAAGCGCGGTAAGAACGGCTCATGTGGTGGTCCAACCGCAGCCCGCTCGAGCTCGCCGCGATCTTCGCGATCGGCGGCAGCGTGCTCGCCGCCGCGGTGCCCTCGTTCTTTCGGAACCTCTCCGCCTCCAAGCTCACCGAGCCTATCGAGGGGCTCGATCGCCTCTCGCGCCAAGCGCTGGTGCACTCCGCGACTCACCCTCAGGAGATCGCGTTTCCGCCCTCCGCCCCGCTCACGCCTGCGCAGGTGCCGCGCGGCGTCCGCGTCACGGACCCGCCCGAGACGTGGGAGCATCTCACGTGGCGCGCGCTCGATTTCCGCTTCAAAGAGGCGCACGCGTTCTCGTTTCGCTTCGACTCCGAGCGTGATCCGGTGACGGGGCTCATCCGCTTCACGGCCACGGCGCACGGCGATCTCGACGGCGACGGCGCGCTCTCCACCTTCGAGGTCCGCGGGGAGCGCGCTTTGGGCGCCGAGGCCCGTATCTCCCCGGGGATGTACATCGATCGAGAGGTCGAGTGAGGCCGCCTCTTACAAGCGCGCTGCTCGTGGCCTCAACGCTCATGGTGGCCGGCGTTCAAGGCACGCTCTTTCAATGGGAGAAGCAGGTCAAAGAGACGTCGGACGTCTACGTGCTGCCGCCGCCCGAGCAGGTCGCGGTGCTCTCGCTCGGGTATCGGTCGGCCGTCGCCGACGTGCTCTGGGCGCACGTGCTCGTCTCGCAGGGGCTCCACACGCAGGAGAAGCGGCGCTTCGAGAACCTCACCTTGCTCTATGACGCCATCAACGAGCTCGACCCCACGTTCCGAGAGCCTTATCGGATGGCCGACGCGCTCATCACCTTTCAGGCCAACGAGACTCCCCATCACGAGATCGTCAAAGCCCGCGAGATCCTGGAGCGCGGCACGCAGAACCTCCCTTTGGACAGCGAGCTTTGGCTCATCAAAGGGCATTTCGTCGGCTTCATCGCGCCGAGCTCATATTTGACCGACGAGGGCGAGAAGGCCTCTTGGCGGCTCGACGGCGCGCGCGCGATGGTGCGCGCGGTCGAGCTCGGGGGCGACAACGCCTCTATCTCGTGGCAGGCCTACGGCGGAGCGGGCATCTTTCGCAAAGCGGGTGAGCGCGACGCCGAGCGGCGGTTCTTGCGCCGCACGCTCGCCGTCACCGACGAGCCCGAGCTGCGCGAGCGCATCCAAAGGAGGCTCGACGCCATCGAGGGCGAAGAGCACCGCGCGCGCGAGAAGCGGCGCGACGCAGCCTTCATGGAGATGTGGCGCCGCGACCTGCCGTTCGTGAGCAAATCGGCTATCTTCGTGCTCGGGCCGCCCCGCGATCCCGCGTATTGCGCGGGGCCGGCGCGGTTCGGCGTGATGGGTTGCGCGGCGACGTGGCGAGAGTGGTCAGAGTCGTTTGGGGCCGCGGAGGAGCGTTGATAGCCTGTCGCGCGCGGCGGGCCGTCAAACGATCTCGCGCCCTCAGCCGAGCGCGGCGGTGAGCCCTCGATGCTGCTCCCAGAGCGCCTCGGGCACGCCCCCGAGCTCGCGGAAGAAGGTCGCTTGATCGCTCGCCTCCTCGCGCCACGCCTCGACGTCGATGCGGTGAAGCTCCTCCAACGCGCCCGGCTTGACGTCGAGCCCGGTGAGATCGATGCCGGCGTCCTCGGGCAAGAGGCCGATCGGCGCCTCGCGCGCGCTCACCTTGCCTTGGACACGATCGTTGATCCACCGCAGCACGCGGAGGTTCTCGCCGAAGCCGGGCCAAAGATACTTGCCGTCGTCCCCGGTGCGGAACCAGTTGACGTGGAAGATGCGGGGGAACGCCGAGCGGCCTTTGCCCATCGCGAGCCAATGGCCAAAGTAATCTGCCATGTTGTATCCGCAGAAGGGCCGCATCGCCATCGGATCACGGCGGATGACGCCCACCTTGCCCGTGGCCGCCGCCGTCGTCTCGGAGGCCATGGTCGCGGCCATGAAGACTCCATGCTCCCAATCCCGCGCTTCGTAGACGAGCGGCGCGATCTTGGCCCGCCGCCCGCCGAAGACGAAGGCCGAGATGGGCACGCCCTCGGGAGCGTCGAACTTGGGAGAGATCGAAGGGCATTGATGGGCAGGCGCGGTGAAGCGCGCGTTGGGGTGCGCCGCGGGCTCTTTTCCGGGCGCCCACGGGGCGCCGCGCCAATCGAGCAAGCCCTCGGGCGCGGGGCCGAGGCCCTCCCACCAAGGAGTCTTGTCGGGCGCGAGCGCCACGTTGGTGAAGATGGAGTTTTTGCGCAGGCTCGCGAGCGCGTTGGGGTTGGTCTTCTCGCCCGTGCCGGGCGCGACCCCGAAGAAGCCCGCCTCCGGGTTGATGGCCCAGAGTCGGCCGTCCTCGCCCACGCGGAGCCAAGCGATGTCGTCGCCCACGGTCCACACCTTCCACCCCTTCTGCGAGGCGGGCGGGATCAACATCGCGAGGTTGGTCTTGCCGCACGCGCTCGGGAACGCGGCGCAGATATACGTAGTCTCGCCCTCGGGGCTCTCGAGCCCCAAGATCAACATGTGCTCGGCGAGCCAACCCTCGTCGCGCGCCATGGTGCTCGCGATGCGGAGCGCGAAGCACTTCTTGCCGAGGAGCGCGTTGCCGCCGTAGCCGGAGCCCACGCTCCAAATCAACCGCTCCTCCGGGAAGTGGCAGATGAAGCGCCTATCGGGCGAGAGATCGCCGAGCGAGTGGAGCCCTTTGCAGTAGTCCTCGGAGCCGCCGAGCGCGTCGAGCGCGACCTTCCCCATACGGGTCATGATTCGCATGTTGACCGCCACATACGGGCTGTCCGTCAGCTCGACCCCCACCTTGGCCGAGGGCGAGCCGAGAGGACCCATGAGGTACGGGACGACATACATGGTCCGTCCCTTCATCGATCCTGCGAAGAGCGGGCCGACCTTGGCGCGCGCGTCCTCGGGAGACATCCAGTTGTTGGTGGCGCCGGCCTGCTCCTTTTTGGGCGAGCAAATGAACGTGAGGTGCTCGGTCCGCGCCACGTCCGACGGGTGACTCCGATGGAGGTACGAATTCGGGTACTCCTCGTGGCTCAGCGCGAGCAGCGTCCCGTCCGCGAGCATCGATTGGACGAGGGTCCGATACTCCTCCTCGGATCCATCGCACCACACGACCCTATCGGGCTCGGTGAGCCGAGCGGTCTCTTCGACCCACGCGGAGAGGCTTTTATTCGTCATGGCTCCCGAGCCTAGTCACGGCAAAGCACGGGCGCCAAGCCCGAGGTGGCAAATGCCAAATCGAGAAAAACCTACGTTGCGGCATGCGACGCGGGGGCGCTTGCGCTATGCTCGCCGGCCGTGCGTCGCGTGGTCGAGCTAGGAGATCGAGGGCGGCTGTTCGTCGCCACCGATCTCCAGGGAAATGTCGGAGACTTCGAGCGGATGCGGGCGATCTTCGAGGACGCCGCGCGCGAGCGAGAGGGCGCCGTGCTGGTGATCACCGGCGACCTCGTCCACGGCCCCGAGCTCGACGAGCACGACTGGCCGGACTACCTCGGCAGCTACTACCACGGCGACTCCAAGACGCTCTTGGAGGGCGCGGCCGACCTCGCCGCGCGCTACCCCGGCAGGGTCCACTACATCCTCGGCAACCACGAGCACGCGCACGTCGGCGGGCCGGTCGTGTCGAAGTTCTTCCCCGACGAGGCCAAGCGCCTGGAAGATCTGCTCGGCGACGAGGGCACCGTGACGATGCGCGAGTGGATCCGCACGTGGCCCTTCGTGGTGGTCGCGCCCAGGGCGAAGCTCGTGATGCTGCACGCGGCGCCGCACGCGCGCATCGAGAGCGCCGACGATCTGGAGCGCATCGCGCTCGACGGAGCGGTCGAGTTCCCCGGCGACGATCTCGGCTACGGATCGACGTCGGACATCGCCTCGCGCGGGATCTTGGGCGCGCTCTTGTGGGCGCGGACCACGTCGAGCGAGCGCGCGTACGCGTTCCTCCGCGCGCTGCACCCCGAGGCGCGCGTCGCGGTGTACGGGCACGACGTCGCGCGCACCGGCTACGCGATCGATCGCGAGCCTCTGCTCTGCGTGTCGACGAGCTTCGGCTGCTTCGACGGCGACAAGCTCTACTTGGAGTGGGATCTGTCACGCCCCGCGATGAGCGCGCGCGAGGTCGCGAAGCTCGGGCTCAAGCCCCTGCACCCGGAGGCGCCTCCCGTGCACCGATCGCTTTGATCGGAGCTTCTTCACGGTTGGGCTCTTTTACAGGCGCAGGCGCGTCTTTTACGGGACCGTCTTTGCTCATGAGCACGCCCGCGACGTAGAGCGCGAGGAGGATCACCTGCGCGGCCGTGGTCTCGACCGTGGGGTGCATCCCGAGCGCAGGGATCGAGGGGACGCCGAGGTGATGGATGGGCAGCGCGCCGGTGAGCTGGAGCGCGGCGACGCCCTGGCCCGCGAACACGACGGCGAGCGCGTAGAGCAGCGTGCTCGAGACCTTGAAGAAGACCCGCGGCGGCGCGAACCTCCCCGCGCGGCTGTAGGCCATCACGATCACCGCGAGGATCGCCGCGCCGCCGAGCGCGCCGAGGATGGTCGCCCCGCGCTGCGCCTTGGACGCGAGCAGCGCTTGATAAAAGAGCACGGTCTCGAACACCTCGCGGTACGCGGCGAGGAACGCGACGCCGAAGAGCGAGATCGCGGCGCGGCGCGGAGAGACCTGGCCGCGGAGGAATTTCATCCATCGCGCGACCTCCTTGCCCGCGAGCAGCGAGTAGCTCACGTAGAAGAGCACCAGCGCCGCGACGAGCGCGGTCACGCCCTCGATGAGCTCGCGGCGCGCGCCCGAGATCGCGACGAGGCGCGCGGAGATGAGCCACGTGAGGAGGCCGAGCAAGAGCGCGGAGGCCCAGCCCGCGTGCACCCACCGCCTGCGCTCCGCGAGGCCCGCCTGCGCCGCCATGCCGAGCAGCGCCGCGATGAGCAGCGCGGCCTCGACGCCCTCGCGCAGCAAGATGCCGCCGCTCGCGACCGCGGTGCCCATGAAGCTCGGCGTGCGCTGCTGCGCCTTGAGGAGCAGCTCCGCGCGGCTCAAATCGGCGAGCAACGAGGCGATCTGCGCCTCGATCTGCGCGGGCTTGTCGCCCGCGTCGAGGCGCCCGCGCGCGGCGAGGAACTTCTCTTCGAGCGACGTCACGAGCGCCGCGTCGACCGCGCGGAGCGGCCCCTCGGCCGGCTCGATCCCTTCGAGGTACGCGTCGATCAGCTCGCCGCGCGCGGCCGCGCGATCGCCGCGGTAGAGCGCGACCTTGGCCCGCACGAGCTTGGTGCGCGCGAGCGCGAGCGGGCTCTTGCCGGCGCGGTCCTCGTACGGCGCGAGGCGGCGCAGATCGGCGAGCGCCGACGCGACGTGATCGTCCGAAAAACCCGCGGCGGAGAGCTCATTCTTGAGATCGTCGTCCGATCGCGACGCGAGCTCGGCGAGCGAATACGTCGGCGCGTCGTCCGCGGGCTTGCCCTCGTGGCGGAGGCCCACCACGAAGAACGCGAGCGCCCAGCGATCGTCGTCGGACAAGAAATCGTAGGGGATCATGGCCGTGCCGTTGATCCCGAAGCGCACGGCGCCGAGCGCGCGCGCGGGCGAGAGCTCGCCGGCGACGGCGGGGTCGTGGAAGTTCGCGGGGCGCGGGCTCAACGTGCCCGCGCGCGGCGTGTCCGCGCGGCCGGTCGCGCCGTGGCACGTGGCGCAGTGCTCGGCGTAGAGGGCCTTGGCGCGCTCGAGGTTGGGCGCCGCGCTCGGCGCCTCGGGCACGCGGTACGCCGACGTGATCGCGACGCGCGCCTCGCGCGCCACGCTGCCCACGCGATCCGCGGAGGCCTTCGCCTCGACCAGCGCGCGGACCTTGCTCACCTCGTCGCGCGGGTCGCGCGCGCCGGGCGCGCCGGACGTGCTCTTGGCGAGCTTGTCGGCGAGCTTGGCCGCGTCCGCGAGCAGCGCGATCTGCTCGTCGTACTCCGTCTGGTTTTTGATCGCGCCGTTCTCGACCGCGCCACCGTAATCGGCCGCGACGTAGCCCAAAATGTGGACGAGCCGCTGGGCGGAGACCTCGGGCGCCTCGCGCTCTTCTGCCAAAGCGCCCCGGGGCGCCCCAAAAACCCCCAGCACCATCGCAAGCCAAGCCAAGGGCCCCAGCCGACGAATGAGACCCTTAATGATATTCATATTCAATAACCAGATACCGCTCCCCTCCCCGTTCGTCAACCGGGCTCCCCATCAAAGCTGAACGTTGGATGCGCAGGCCCGGCGGCTCGCGAGGTTCGTGCACATGAACTTGGAGCCTTGCTCGATGTGCGCGCACTCCTCGGCGGTGACCGGCTCGGCCCACGGGTAGCGCACGTAGTGGCCGGCCACAACGGAGCCCGTTTCGAGCGGGAATTCAAAGACGGTGAGGCGGCCGCGGCCGACGCAACAGTTCGCGTCGCAGACGCCGGTCAAGATGAGATGCCCGGGATCGTCGGAGACCACGACCGCGCTCGCGTAGCCGTGCTCCTCCATGATCGAGGTCGAATAATAAATGTTCTCGTCGGTGTGCTCGGCCTTGGGCTCGACGAGGATCGACGCCTCGGGCACGCCTCGCTCGACGAGCAACGCCTTGAGCGCCTCGGCCTCGACGAAGGGCGTGTGCACCGCGGCGCCGGTCGTGATGAAGCGATGACCATGGCCCGCGTGCATCAGCGCGACCGCGATGTCCGCGCGCGCGATCTGGCACGCCGAGGGCGATCCGTCGCCCTCGGTCGGACAGCCGAGCACGAGGATGACGTCGTGCTCGCTCGACGCGCACGCGCCCGCCGCGGGCTGAGGACCATACGGCTCGTTGGGGAAAGGCCCGGGATAGATCGCGATCATCGAGGGCGTCGCGCAACACGCGGGGCGATCGCACGGAGGGATCTCGTCCGCGCAGTTCGCGAGCAAGGCCGCGAGCGCGAGCGCCCTCTTCATCACTCGCCACCGACGGCTTCGACGGAGGGAGCCTCTTGCGAGAAGGGCTCGGCGTCGTCGCGATCGGCCGCGGGATCCCAGCCCGCGAGCGCGATCCGAAGGATGCCCGGGAGCACGAAGAGCGCCTGCGCGGTGCCGAGCACCATGCCGAAGATGACCGCGGTCGCGAGCGGCCTCTGCACCTCGGCGCCCGCGCTCGTCGCGATGGCCATCGGCAAGAAGCCGAGCGCGGCGACCGCCGCGGTGGTGAGCACCGCGCGCACGACGGACGCCGATCCGCGCGTCACCGCGTCGTCGAGCGGGACGCCCTCCATGCGCAGGCGCTTGACCTCCGACGCCATCACGACGCCGCTCAAGACGCCGATGCCGCCGAGCGCGATGAAGCCGACGGCCGCGGGCAAGCTGAAGGGCAGGCCGCGGAGGGCGAGCCCGATCATGCCGCCCGTGAGCGAGATGGGCACGATCGCGAAGACCGCGACCGCGAAGCGCACCTTCTGGAACATCCAGAGGAGCATGCCGAAGATGATCACGATGACGACGGGGACCACGACGCGGAGCCGCTCCTGCGCGCGCTCGAAGTTTTCGAACTGGCCCCCCCACTCGGTGAAATAGCCGCTCTTCAACGGCACCTCGCGCGCCACCAGCTCACGCGCCTCGGCCACCCACGAGACCAGATCGCGCCCGCGGAGGTTCACGTCGACGCGCACCGCGCGCTTGCGGTTCTGCCTGCGGATCGCGGTGGGCCCGTCGCCCTCGGAGAGCGTCACGATCTCGTAGAGCGGCACGGGCTCGCCCGCCGACGTCTCGACGAACAGCTCGCCGAGCGCCGCGGCCGAGGGCTCGGCCAGCGGGTAGATCACGCGGATGTCGAAGCGGCGCTGCTCCTCGTACAAGTCGCCGACCTTCACGCCCTCGCGCGCGGCCTGCAGCACGGTGAACGCGTCCTCGACCTTCACGCCGTAGCGCGCCATGCGCGCGCGATCCGCGACCGCGCTGATGATGGGCTGGCCCAAGATCCGCTCGACGCGCACGTCGCCCGAGCCGCGCACCTTGCGGACCTTGTCGCCTACCACGTCGGCGAGCTTCGCGAGCTCGTCGATGTCGGTGCCGTAGATCTGGATCTGCACGTCGGCGCGCGAGCCGCTGATGAGCTCGTTGGTCTTGTCCTCGATGGGCTGCGAGACCGACACGAACGTGCCCGAGACGCGCGCCTCGATGGTGTTCTTGAAGATCTCCGAGAGGTCGTCGAAGTCGTGCGCGGTCTTCCACTCTTTGAGCGGGCGGAGGCGCGTCACGATGTCGGTGTTGTCGTTGCCGACGGGATCGATCGCGACCTCGGCGCGGCCCGTCTGCGCGAGCGTGGTCGTCACCTCGGGGAACTGGTGAAGGATCTTCTCGACCTCCAGATCGAGCCGCTTGGCCTCGTCGAGCGAGATGCTCGGCGCGCGGCGGATCGTGACGACCGCGTCGCCTTCGAAGATGCGCGGCACGAACTCCGCGCCCTGCCGGCCGAACACGACGGCCGCGACCACGAGCGCCACGACCGACGCGAGGACCGCCCCGTACCGCGCGCGCACCGCGCGGCCGATCATCGCCGCGTACCTGTCGGCGATCCACGTGACCCACGCGGGGCCGTGCCCCTCGGCGGGCGGCACGAAGGCCGCGAGCACCGCAGGGAAGAACAGCACCGAGTAGACGAGCGCGCCGAAGCGCGCGCACGCCATCGTGATCGCCATGGGCCGGAACATCTTGCCCTCGATCCCTTCGAGCGTGAGCAAGGGCACGTACACGAGCATGATGATCGCGACCGCGAACGCGACCGGGCGCGCGACCCCGCCCGCGATCTCGGCGTACGCGCGCGCCTTCGCCATGCCCACGAGCTTGCGCCCCGCGGAGCCCGCGATCACCGCCTCCAAGATCACGATGGGCCCGTCGACCAAGAAGCCGAAGTCGATCGCGCCGAGCGACATGAGATCGCCCGTCACGCCGAAGAGATGCATCCCGATGAGCGCGATGCTCATCGCGGCGGGGATGCCGAGCACGACCGAGAGCGCGCCGCGGAGCGATCCGAGGAACAACGTGAGCACGACCGCGACGATGAGCACGCCCTCGGCCAAGTTCGCGAGCACGGTCGAGATGGTCCGCCCGACGAAGTCTGCGCGATCGTAGATCACGTCGATGGTGACGCCCGCAGGCAAATCGCGCTGGATCTGCGCGACCTTCTGCCCGACGTCGCGCACGACGTCGCGGCTGTTCGATCCGAGCAGCATCATCACGATGCCCGTGACCGCCTCGCCCTTGCCCTCGCGCGTGATGACGCCGTAGCGCAGCGCGGGGCTCACCTTCACCTCGGCGACGTTGCGCACGAGCACCGGCGTCGCGCCCTTGCCCGTGCGGATGACCACGTCGGCGATGTCGGCCTCGTCGCGCAGCATGCCCTGCCCGCGCACGGTGAACGCCTCCTCGCGGCGCTCGACGTAGCCCCCGCCCACGTTCATGTTCGCGGCCTTGAGCGCGCTGATCACCTCTTGGAGCGAGAGCCCGACCGCGGCGAGCCGGCCGTGATCCACGATGACCTGGAACTGCTTGAGCTCACCGCCCATCGTGTTGACCTCGACCACGCCGGGCACGCTGCGGAGCTGCGGGACGATCTCCCAGTCGAGCAGCGTGCGGAGCTGCATCGGCGAGTGCTGCTCGGATCGCACGACGAACTGGTAGATCTCGCCGAGCCCCGACGAGACCGGCGCGAGCTCGGGCGTCCCCGACGACGGCGGCAGCTCCACGCCGCGCAGCCGCTCGAGCACGAGCTGCCGCGCGAACCACACGTCGGTCTTGTCGTTGAAGACCACCGTCACGGCGGACAGGCCGCCGCGCGAGACGCTGCGCAGCTCCACCGATCCGGGCACGCCGTTGAGCGCGCTCTCGATGGGCGTCGTGACCGTGCGCTCGACCTCGATCGGCGTGAGGCCCGACGCGCTCGTGAGCACCGAGACCTGGATCGTCGAGACGTCGGGCAAGGCGTCGATCGGGAGCGCGCGCGCGGCAAAAACGCCGGCGATGAGCACGATCGCGAGCAAGATCAAGAACGCCCGGCGAAGCTTGATCGAGGCGCGGACGACCTTCTCCAACATGCGATCACCTCATCGAAACAGCTCGCTCTTGAGCGCGAAGACACCCTCGCTCACGACCGTGACACCTTCGGCGATCCCGTCGGTGATCTCTTGGTACGTGCCGTCGCTCGCGCCGAGCACGACGGGCGTGGGGAGGATGCGATCTTCGGTCTCGGCGACGAAGAGCGTAGGCTTGCCGTCCACGTACGTCACCGCCTGCACCGGGACCACGAGCGCCTCGCGCGCCGGCGCCGACGCGCGGATGATCGCGTTGACGGACTGGCCCGGACGGAGCTTGCCCTCGTGGTTCGGGACCTTGATGCGGATCGCAGCGCTGCGCGTAGACCGATCGATCTCTTGGCCCACGTGCGCGACCTTGCCCTCGATGGCGAGCGACGTGTTCGACAGCGGCCGCACCTCGACCTTGTCGCCCTTCTTGATCACGTCGAGGTGACGCTCGAACACCGCGAGCTCGACCCAGAGATGATCGAGGTTCGCGACGCGGAACGCGACGACGTTGTCGTCGACGAACTGGCCCGCCGAGACGTGGCGCTCGACGATCGTGCCCTCGATCGGCGCGTGCAGCGTGCGGATGCCGAACCCTCCGTTCGCCGAGCCGCCGAGCGCCGCGGTCTTTTGCTGGGCCGCGGAGAGCATCGCCCTGTACTCGGCGAGCGACGCCTCGGCGACCTCGGCCTCGCGCTCCGTCGAGAGCTTGCGCTTCGCGAGGTCGCGCTCGCGCGTCGCGTTGATCGCCGCGGCCTTGCGCTGCGCCTCGATCATCGCGACCGACGCCTGCGCCTGGGCGAGCTCGGCGCTCTCGATCTCGCCGAGCACCTCGCCGGCCTTCACGCTGTCGCCCTCGATCTTCGCGAGCTTTCGGACGAGCCCTTTGATGCGCGTGCCGACCGCGGCCACGTGCTCGGGATCGAACGTGACCATGCCGACGACCTTGACCGCGGGGGAGAGCGGGGCCCGCTTGATGGGCACGGTCTTGATCCCGGTGCGCTCGCGAAAGCCCTTCGTGAGCACGATCGCGCGCCCCTCGACGTGAGGCACGTCGGGCGCGACGCTCGGGGCCTCGGCCTTCTTGTCTGACCCGCGCACCACGAGCACGACCGCGGTGATGCTCAACGCGGCGACCACCGCGCCGATCACGATCCTGCGCGCGCCGGCGCGCGTCGTGACAGCGCGCGGCGCGGGGACGTGGGGCTCGGGCTTGCCTGCGGCGGTCATGGCAAGGCCCCCGTGAGCGCCACGATCTCGCTCAAAATTCCCCATTCGCGGAGGTACAGATCGAGCCTCCGCACCTTGAGCAGCGCGAGGTCGCGCCGGGCCGTGAGCACGCGGAGGGTCTCGCCTTTGCCCGATCGCAGCGTGGCGATCGCGGCGTCGAGCGCGGCCTGCGCGGCGGGCTCGGCGGTGTTGAGCTCGGTGAGCGCCTTCTTGACCTGCGCGCGCTCGGCGGCGAGCCCCGCGAGCGTGACCGCGATGACGCGCGTGCGCACGTCGCGTTCGAGGAGCGCGCGCGCCTTGTCGGCCTCAGCCTTGGCGATCTCGGCTTGGTTCGCGCGGGCGAGCGGGAACGTGAAGCCGATGCCTCCGCCGAAGCGCGCCTCGCCGAGATCGCCGCGCCCCGCTTGCAGCAGCAAGCTGAACGGCGGCCACGCCTCGGCTTTGTGACGATCGCGGATGCGCGCGTGGAGATCGGCCTCTTTGGCGGGGACGAGCACGAGCGGCGATTTGTTCGCGGCGAGCTTGTCGGCCGGGGGAGGCGCGGGGAGCGGCGGGGGCTCGGCGAGCGACGCGTCCGGCGCCGCGCTCCATCGCGCGGCCGTGAGTCGGGCGAGATCGGTGAGGGCGCGCGTCACGTCGGCCTTGGCCTCTTCGAGCAGCACGGTGTTGCGCGCGAGCTCGAGCTTCGCCAGCTTCTCGTCTTGCTCGGTGGCGTCGCCCGCGTCGAGCCGCGCCTTGTAGACCTCGGCCTCGGCCTTGGACACGGCGACGATCCCTTCGAAGGTGCGGACCCGCGCCGACGCCACCGCGGCCGCGCCGAACGCGCGCACGGAGTCGGCGAGGACGCCCGCGCGCGCGGCTTCGAGGCTCGCCTCCGAGAGCGCGACGAGCGCGTCGGCCTCGGCGATGCGCTTGCCCCGCTGCCCCGTGAATTCGATGGGCATGAAGAGCGTCCCTTGGAGGGAGACGTCTTTGGTCGCGCCCATCATGCCGCGATTGGCGACCACCTCCAGGTAGGGGTTCCCGAGCGGGGGGAGCCTCGCGCCTGCGTACGCCGAGCGCGCCACGTTGATCTCGGCGCGCGCGACGAGCACCGCGGGCGCGTTCTGCTTGGCGAGCGTCATCACGCGGCCGAGCGTGGGCGAGCCCTCGTCGGCCGGCGCTTCGACCGGGTCGCGCTCTTTGGCCGTTGCCACTCCCGACAACCCTGTCGCGAGCGCAGCGGCGGCGAGCAGGGTGCGCACCAAACGAAGGCGGAGGTGAGCGATCACCGGCAAGCTCCGTGGGGGAAAATCAGCGTTCTCTTCCTGGGGGCGCCTGCCCCGCGTGGGGCTCTTCGCCCGGGAACCTTGACAGTAGCGGCGAAGTGCGCCCCTCTCAAGGGTCCGAGGAGGATTTCATTTCGCATGACCCGCGCGCGCCGTTTCGCTCATCACGCGGTCCCTCTCCTTGCGCTCATCGCGCTCACGTCGGCGCTCGCCGGCTGCAACCTCGCCGTCGGCATCGAGCCGCTCTCGGGCACGCCTCAAGACGACTTCGCGGAGGCGTGCGTCGCGGTGATCAACGAGGAGCGAGCGTTCGTGATGTTCGCGCCGCTCGAGCGCTGGATCGACAACGAGGGCTGCGCGCTCGACACGGCCGAGCAGCTCGCGGCGGGGATGAGCGGGAACACGTGCGGCGCGTCGTCGTCCTTCTTTTGCTCACAGATCAAGGCGCCGAACGAGAGCATGCTCCGAGGCTGCTTCTCGGGCTTTCCGTTCGACGAGCCGGACACCAAGGTCGCGTGCGCGTCGGCGGAGAAGCCTGACGGCAAGATCCAGATCGTCGCGCTGTTCCACTGATTTTTGGTTGCTTCTAAAGCGTTCGCGCTCGGCGAAGAAATTGCGCCGGTGTGCGCGATTCCCCCGCAAAAACAGGGCTCTTCCGAGGTGCGGTAAGGGCAGGACAATTGCAACGTGCGCCCCGTAGCTCATCCCGCGCTTTCGCGCTGGTCGCCCACGGGAGCCACGTCGTCATGAATCGTCGCCGCCACGTCATGTTGGTCCTCGCGGGCGTCGTCCTGGGCGCAGGGGCGATGTTCTTCCACAATCACCGCGCTCGGTTCATCGCGGGCGGGGCGATGGTCAACGTGGGTTACAGCCTCCAAGACCCTCTCCAGGACTTCGACTTCGCCCACGACGAGAACATCACGCCTGCGGAGGTGTGGCAGGAGGTCCTTGCTCAGAACCAAATGGCCACCTCGGTGCGCAAGCGCTTCCCCCGTACGGCGCGGCACCCGGTGGTCGCCATCGTGGCGTGTATGGACGCTCGTATCGACACGAGCGAGCTGACGGGCGACACCCGCAAGTATTATTACGTCGTCCGCACCGCCGGCTCGGTGATGAGCGAAAAAGAGGAGGAGATGCTCGAGCTGGCCGTCGAGAACGGGGTCAAGGTGGTTGTCTGGACTCGCCACACCGACTGCGCCGCCGAGAAGGCCGCCAAATCGCCCACGGCGCGCGAACACTTCCCCTTCCTCACGGCAGCGATCGACGAGCGCGACAAACGCCTGCGCGAGTTCTTGGCCAGGCCTACGATCGCCTCGCGCATCGCCGCCGGAGAGCTCCTCGTCAAAGCGATCAACATCGACACGATGACCGAGGAGATGATCGCCGCCGACCTGCCCGCCCCGACCGCCGAGCTGCCCGAAGAAGAGCTGTTCTGTTACGACAACGATCAACAACAAGGTTGACCGCAGCTCCGAACACCAAGGGATGATTGAAGGCGCTGTGACAAGGCAGCTCAGCGGCCTTTAGGGGCGGGCGTCATACCTCATGAGGCGAGCGAACAAGGGAGCTTAAAACGACCCCATCATCACCACACCCGCGCTCCGCGGGGCGAGCGAAGGGGCCATGATAAAAGCGCTCTTCTTGGCGGCCGGCTTCTGCGCGTACGAGAGCCCCAAGAGCACGGCGCCTCCGGCGATGAGCACGCCGCCCACGACAAAGCCTGTCGTGGCGATCGCCGCGCTCGTCGAGGCTTTGCCGCCGAGGTCGATCCCCTCGCGGCTGCAATGATCGGTGAGCCCCGCGCAGTGCGACAAGGCCTCGTCCCATTCGCTCTTCGCGCGCAGGCCAAAGACGCTCCCCACGATGATCCCGGCGATGCCCGCCGCCGCGGCGACGCCCGCGCCCACGCGCATCCCGATCACCGCTCCTGAAGGCCCTTCGTTCGCCGGCACGATCGGCTGCGCGCCGACCGCAGGCTTGGGCTTGGGCGGCGGCGCGTCTTCGAGCGGCGGGATGGTGACCTCCATCGACGCGCCCTCCGCGACGGTGATCGTCCGCTCCCAAGCGAGCTTGCCGGGCGCCTTGGCGGAGAGCACGCGCGCGCCCGGATCGATGGGCACCGCGAGATCGATCAGCGACTTGCCGATGGGCTCGCCGTCTTTGAAGAGCTCGAGCCCGGCGAGATCCAAGGTCGCGCGCGAAGCGTGAAGCGTGATCTTGGGGACCTTCGCCTTGAGGGCGTCCGCGCGCTCGCGCGCCTGCTTCTCGCGCCTCGTGTTCTTGTCGCGCTTCGACGCCTCGGCCACGTCGAAGAAGAGCGCCCACGCGCTCGCGACGCGGCCGACCTTCTCGTAACACTCGGCGAGCCGGAACTGCGTGCCCGCGCCCGGATCGAGCTTTTGGCTCTCTTCGAGCTTGGGGCAAGCCTCGGTGAATTTGCCGTCCTTCATGAGCGCCATGCCGGCGTCGAAGAGCGCCTGCGCCGCGGCCGGATCACCGGCGCGCGCGCGATGGCTCATCGAGAGGGAGAGCGCGAGCCCGAGCGCGATCGAGATCGAGTGTCGTGAGAGGCGCATGATGAACGAATCAGTGACGGCTGTTGCCGAAGGCGTCGTTGCTCGGGAGCTTTCCCGACCTGGGTTTAGGCTTGATCGCGCTCGGCGCGCCCGTGGGAGGCGCGCCCGCGTCGCCCTCGATGGCGGCGCCGGACGCGCTCGCAGATGCGATCGGAAGAGGCGCGCTCAGCGCGGGCTGCGCCACCGTCTGCGCGGGCTCGACCATCGGCGGAGCGGCGATCGCGGACGCGCTCGGGCGCGACGAAGAGACCACGAACGACGTCGCGTCGCGCCCTCCGCCGCTGATCGCGATGAACGCGACGGCGGAGCCCGCGAGCACCACGCCCGCGCTCGCCGCGATGGTCCCCCACGGCGCGCGCTTGGCCTGCGGCGCGCTCGATCCTTGTGTCCATGGAGGCGCGGTCGCGGCGCCCGTGCCCGTCGCGCTCGCCTCGGCCGTGCTCTGCGACGCGCTCGCCTTCGGCGCGGGCAACGCCTCGGTGGGCGGGCCGCCCGCGCGCAGCGGCGAAGGCGCGGCGGGCGCAGAGATCGAAGGCGCGATCGATGCGCCCGTGAACGACGCGAACGGCGCGAGCGCCGCGGCGAGCTCGCCCGCGGTCTGAAAGCGCATCGCGGGCTCCTTCTCCAAACAGCGGAGCACGACGGCCTCGAATCCATCGGGCAAACCAGGCGCGTGCGCGCCGAGCGGCATGGGCTGATCCCAGAGCACGCTCGTGCAGATCTCGGTCACGTCGCCGCCCAAGAAGGGCATCTTGCCCGAGACCAAGCGATACAAAACGACGCCGAGCGCCCAGATGTCGGATCGCCCGTCGACCTTCTTGCGCGCGCGCATCTGCTCGGGCGACATGAAGGCCGGCGTGCCGACCATCGAGGCCGTCTTCGTGAGCTCGACGGCGTCCTCGCCGGAGGCCTCTTTGGCGAGCTTGGCGACGCCGAAGTCGAGCACCTTGATCGTCCCCATGCCCTTGAGGCCCTTCGCCAAGAAGAGGTTCGCGGGCTTGATGTCGCGGTGGATGATGCCGTTCTCGTGGGCCTCTTCGACGGCCTCGCACGCCTCGATGACGTAGCGCGCGACCTCCTCCACGGGGAGCGGCCCGCGCTCTTTGGCGAGCGATCGGAGGTCCTTGCCTTCGAGGTGCTCCATCACGATGTAGGGCGATCCGTTCGCGAGCTTGCCCACGTCGTGCACCTTGGCGACGTGCGCGCTCTTCAGCTTGACCACGGAGCGCGCCTCGCGGACGAACCGCTCGACCGCGGTGTCGTCTTCGAGGGCCTCGGGCAGCATGAATTTGATCGCGCGCAGCTCGTGCAAATCGACGTGCCGCGCGGCGACCACGACGCCCATCGCGCCCGCGCCGAGGATCTGTTCGACGCGGTACTTCTCCGCGATGATCTCGCCGATCTCGACAGGCGCCTTGATGATTTTGGGCATCGCTTCCGCAGCATGGGAAATATCGCGTTTCGCGTGGTGCGTCGAGGCTCGCCTCCACGCGAAGTGGCGAGCTCTCGTCATGCCGCCCCGATGAACGTAGTCTCGGGGGCGCGATGGCTCCCCGCGAGCACCCTCCCAGCCGAATTCAATGGTTCTTGTTCGCGAGCGCGGCGCTCTCGCTCGCGGTCGCGTGGGGCCTCGCGCTCCCGATCGCAGGCGCGGCGGTCCTCGCGTTCGTCTCGGAGGGGCCGATCGACGCGGTGCTCAAGCGCCTCCGCCGCGAGCAGAGCCGCAAAATGCGGTGGATCGTGTCCGTCGCGTTCGTGACGGTGATCTTGGCGGGGCTCCTCCTGCCGCTCACGTTCGCGACGACCGCGGCGGTGCGTGAGCTCATCTCCGTGATTTCGAGCCTCCAATGGGAGTCGATCGCGGGGTACGGCACGGGCTACGCCGACGCGATCCGGGCTCGCCTCACGAACATGGGCGTCGAGGTGCCCGAGGCGGAGATGGCGACGCGCGTCCGCGCCGCGCTCACGACGAGCTTCACGTTCTTGGGGCAGAAGCTCGGCGGGCTCGCGTCGTCGACGCCGACGGTGGTCTTCGATCTGGTCATCTTGGTGTTCTGTTGGGTGGTGTTCGCGGTCGAGGGCCGCGCGGCGCGCGATCGCGTGCTCCCCAAGCTGCTGCCGTGGGATCGCGAGCGCGAGATTTTGCGCGAGACCACGGCGGACGTGCTGCGGAGCGTGCTCGTCGCGAACGTGATGGTGTCGATCGCGCAGTCGGGCCTCTGCACGATCGGGCTCTTGATCGTGCGCACGCCGCGCGCGCTCGTGTGGGGCACGCTCTCGTTCTTCCTCTCGTTCGTGCCGGTCGTGGGCACGATGCCCGTCACGTTGGGCGCCGCCGTCTATTGTTATTCACAAGGCCGCGTGGGCGCGGCGGTGTTCATGGTCGTCATCGCGCTCGCGATCGGCCTCGTCGACAACGTGATTCGCCCGCTCTTCATGAAATCATCGGCAAACCTCGGGTTTTTGTGGACGTTCGTGGCCTTCGTCGGCGGCGTGGCGCTGCTCGGGCTGCCGGGCGTGCTCGTAGGGCCTTTGGCCTTCTCGCTCTTCGGCGCCTATTTGCGAGCGATGGAGATCACGACGGAGGGCGACGACAAGCCTGCTCCTCGAGAGGCAAAGGAGGCTCCCGCGAAGGAGGAGAAGGGCCCCGAGGCCGCGAGCGAAGGTGGGACGAGCGGAGAGGAGAGCCATGGAGACGGCGCCCGCTGAGCCTCCGTTCGCGGTCGTCCCCGTGGGCAGCCACACGCTCGCGCTGCTCAAAGACGGAGCGCAGGCGTTCCCGGCGATGCTCTCGGCCATCGCGCTCGCGCGATCGACGGTGTGCTTGGAGAGCTACATCGTCCGCGCGGACAAGACGGGCAATCGCTTCTTCGCGGCGCTCAAAGAGCGCGCGCGGGCCGGGGTCGAGGTGAGCTTGCTTTATGATGCGTGGGGCTCGTCGATCGCGGCCGAGGTCATCGCCGACGTGGAGCTCGCGGGGGTGCGGACGCTCGCCTTTCACCCGCTTCGTTTCTCGGGAAAGCGGCGCGCGGTGCTGGGCCGTTTGGCGCGGAGGAACCATAAAAAGTCGCTCATCGTCGACAGCGGCGTCGCGTTCATGGGCGGGATCAACATCTCGGACGACTACGCTCCGCTCGCGGACGGCGGGGGCGGCTGGCGCGACACCCACCTTCGGATCGAGGGCCCGGCGGCGCTCGAGCTCGAGTACTTTTATCTGCGGACGTGGAAGCGCGGCGGCGGGGACGACCTCACGCACCATCGTTATGGGAGCGAGGCGCGGAGGCCCGACCCGCGTGTGGTGATCGTGACGAGCGACGCGAGGCGCGGCCGTTCGAGCATCCGGCACGCCTATCACGAGGCCATCTCGAAGGCGAAGCAGCGGATTTGGATCACCAACGCTTATTTCCTCCCTTCGCTTCGGCTCCTCGGCGCGCTCGCGGACGCGGCGAGGCGGGGCGTCGACGTGCGGATCATGGTGGCGGGGGCGACGGACGTGCCCGCGGTGCTCTATGCGTCGCGGTCCATTTATGAGGTCTTGCTCAACGCGGGCGCGCGGCTCTTCGAATACACCGGGCGCATCTTGCACGCGAAGACGGCGGTCGTGGACGGGTGTTGGTCCACGGTGGGGTCCAGTAACCTCGACGCGCAGTCGCTCCGCATGAACCTGGAGGCCAACGCGATCGTGCGGAGCGACCGCTTCGCCCGGGCGCTCGAGGCGATGTTCGAAGAGGATCTGCGGGGCGCCGAGGAGATCACCAAGGAGCATTGGGAGCGGCGGTCCGTCCTGTCCAAAGCGGTCTCGTGGGGGGCTTATCTGTTCCGCGATTGGCTGTGATGGATATCGGCCCAACGCCTACACCGCCGCGATCGCGATCGTGGTCACGATGACACCGTCGACGAGCGCCTCGCCCGACAACATGGCGAGCAACGCCTCATCGTCGGTGGGCACGAACATCGCCAGCGTCGCGGCGGTGAGCCCGCGGCTCGCCGCATAACGCGCGGCCTGCGCCCTTTGGAGCGGCACGTCCGAACGTTGGGTGAAGCTCTTTACCTCGATCACCCCCGCCAACGCGCCATGGCTCACGTGGAGATCGACCTTGCCATTGCCCGTCGGGAACTCGGGGCTCACCACGAGATGACCGCGCGCCGCCTCGATCAACCACCAATACAGGTGAAAGTGGCCAGCGGCCTCGGCCACGTGCAGATCGGCGCGCCGCACCTGGCCGTGCCAAGGATTGATGCCCTTCTCGTCGAGGCGCCGCAGGTAGTCGCGGTAACACCGGAGGAGCGCGGGCAAATCGAGCCGAGCGAACACGTCGGTCAAGTCGTCATGAGGGTTGACCACCGGCACCCTGCGGTCGAGATCCAGCTCACTCGCGAGGTCCAAGTAGAGCCGGTGTTGCACGAACGGCGAGGAGAAACGGCACACGTAGCGAGGGGGACCCTCCCTCCCCGGCGCTTGGGTGTAGTCGATCACGCCGTGCGTGAAGAGGAAGTTGCACCACGGTTGGCCAAACGAAAAAGGCACGTCCGACCGCGTGAAGAGCTGCGCCACCTCCGCCGTGTGCTGCCGCGCCTTGCGGAGTAAATTCATCATCGTGTTGTTGGGCTCGACCTGGCACGCGGCCGCATAGACCTCTTGCCAGCGCGCCATCGTGATGGGTTGTTTGGCGTCGCGGTTGTACGTCTCGGTGAGGAGCTCGCCGAACCACGACACGAGCCCGGGTTGGCCGCGCGTCGCCTCGAACACGGCGCTCACCACCCCGGGCTCGACCGTTTGCCCGCTCTCGGCCTGATATTGCGCGAACAGCTCGGTCACCTCGGCCGCTGTGAGGTTGGGGATTGGCAACGACCGTTGCACGTTGAACGGCGAGCCGCGATCGCTGTCCACGCCGAGGACCGCGCGGACACCGACGAGCGCGAGCCCGTGGAGGAAGTATCCCTCTCGGTTCAACGCGATGTCGCGAAACAGGGTGACCAAACGATCGATGACGTGGCGTGGGAGGCTGTCGAACTCGTCGATGCAGAGGATAAGAGGACGGTCGAAGAAGCCCTCTTTGCGCGCGAAGAGGCGCGACCACGCGGACCAGCCCGAGAGCGCGTCCGGCCTTCGGTCGAACGCGAGGCCGAAGCGGTCGGGCACCCAACGCAGGAATGCTTCGGCGGGCTCGTCGTCGAGGACCACCCCCTGCATGGACAGGGCTCCAACCGCGAAGCGATCGCCGTAACGTGCTCGGATCTCTTCGATGGCACGGCGCATGACCCACGTCTTGCCCGACTGCCGAGGCGCCCAGATGGTGAAATAGTGGCCGCCGTCTCCCTCGGGGTCGCCCACGAGGTTTTCAACGCAGCGATCCACGAGCGCTCGACGCTCGACGCTGAAATTTACCTTGGGATTCACCGGGCCGTACGAGCTGAACCGCCGCATGCGCCGCACCGTATCACGTCTCCTCGCGGTCAACGCACAAGAGACGCCCATCGAGGCTCAGGCGAGGGCGGCCTCATACCCCGCGTCCTGGACCGCCTCGATCATCGCCGCGCTCGAAGGGCCTTTGGTGTCGTGATCGACGATGACCTTCCCATCGTCGAGCAGGACCTTCACGTCACGCACGCCCGTGAGCGCGCGGAGCGCCGCTCCAACGTGGTTGACGCACGATCGGCAAGACATCCCATGAACGTTCAGCGTGGTTTGGGTGGGGCTCATCGTCATCTCCTGTGAGCGATCTCGTTTGCTCACATCCAGGCTGACGCAGGCCCTTTGGGATCCTTACGCAGGATCGTTGGTCTCTTCGGGATGCCCGCAGCAGCCGTGGCCCTCGTGGTGCGAGGCAGGCTCGGCAGCGGCAGGCTCAGCAGCGGCGGGCTCGTGGCTGCACGTGCAGTCGATACAACCGTGCTCGGCGCACGTGCCGCACGACGCCATCACCTGCTTGCGGAGCGCCTCGCGCGCGCGGAACACGCGCACGGCCGCGTTGCTGCTGGAGAGGCCGCGGGCCTCGGCGAACGCCTTGACGGCCTCGCCCTTGACCTCGATTTGTTCGAGCGCCTCGGCGTATTCGGGCTTGAGCGTGCCGGCGAGGCGCGCCACGCACTGGCAAACGGCCTCTCGTGTCTCGGTGGGGGGCTCGGCGCCGGCGAGCTCGTCGGCGAAGGAAGCGAGCGCGCGGGCCGATGCTTGGCGCCTCCGGTGCACGTCGATGACGGCGTTGCGCAGCGCCCGGTAAAACCAGGCCACGGCCGACTCGCCGTCGCGGAGCGAGCCGATTTTATCGATGCCGCGCACGAAGGCGTCTTGAAGGATGTCCTCGGCGAGCGCCTTGTCGCCGACCCGCCGCTCCAAGAAGCGCAGAAACTCACGATGGTTGTCGGCGAGCGCGCGGAGGACCTCGGCGGACGCAGGCTTCCGCGCGTCGGCATCGAGAGGAGCGGCGGGGTCGATCATGGCTTCTCCTTCTTATCACGTCTCGGCGAAGCGGCGAAGGCGGAGCGAGCTCACGAGCACCGACACGCTGGAGAGCGACATGGCCGCGCCCGCGATGACCGGCGAGAGGAGCCAGCCCGTAAAGGGATAGAGCACGCCCGCGGCGATGGGGATCCCCGCCACGTTGTAGAGGAAGGCCCAAAAGAGGTTTTGCCGGATGGTCGCGAGGGTCGCGCGCGCGAGGCGGAGCGTGGTCACGAGCCCTTTGAGCCCACCATGGAGGAGCGCCACGTCCGCGGCGGCGACCGCGACGTCAGCGCCCGATCCGATCGCGATGCCCACGTCGGCCGCGGCGAGCGCGGGAGCGTCGTTGATGCCGTCGCCCACCATGGCCACGCGGCGGCCGCGCGCGCGCTCGCTCGCCACCACACGCGCTTTGTCCTCGGGCCTCACCTCGGCGATCACCCGATCGATGCCGAGCTCACGCGCGATGGCCTCGGCCGCGGCCCTTCGATCGCCGGTCACCATCGCTGTCTCGATGCCCATCGTACGAAGCTCGTCGAGCGCGCGGCGAGCCTCGGGAGATGGCCTATCCGCGACCGCGAGGAGGCCTGCCAAGGCTCCATCGACGGCGAGGAACGAGGGGGTCTTGCCCTCCTCCGCGAGCGCGTCCGCGCGCGCTTCGAGCGACGAAGGATCGATGTTCGCGGCGCGCATCCACGCGGCCGTCCCTGCGCGGACACGCCTCGATCCCACGCGCGCCTCGATGCCATACCCCATCTCGGCGGTGAGCTCGATCGGCTGCTCCACGCGGGCGCCGCGCGCCTTGGCGCCTTCGACGATGGCCCGCGCGATGGGGTGCTCACTGCCCAGCTCGGCCGAGCCGGCGAGCGCGAGCAGCGTCGTCTCATCGAACGAGGAGGCCGCGACGACGTCGGTGAGCGTGGGCTTGCCCGTGGTGAGAGTGCCCGTCTTGTCGAGCAGCACGGTGTCAATCCGGCTCGCGGCTTCGAGCGCGGCGCCGCCCTTGACGAGCACGCCCAGCTCGGCGCCCCGGCCCGTGCCCACGGCGACGGCGGCGGGCGTGGCCAGCCCGAGCGCGCACGGACATGCGATGACGAGCACGGCGACGAAGCGCTCCACCGCGGTCGCAAACCCCTCTGCCGTGGGCGTGACCGCGAACCAAACCACCATCGTGACGAGGCCGATCCCGAGCACGATCGGGACGAAGTATCCGCTCACCACGTCGGCGAAGCGGGCGATGGGGGCCTTGCTCCCCTGCGCTTGCTCCACGGCCTCGATGATGCGCGCGAGGGCCGAGGTTTTGCCGGTCTTCGTGACACGCACGGTGATGGCGCCGGTCACGTTCAACGTGCCTCCCGACACCTCGGCTCCAACGGTGATGTCGAGCGGGATGCTCTCTCCGGTCAACATCGAGGCGTCGACCGCGGAGGCGCCTCGGATCACGTCACCATCGGCGGGGATCCGCTCGCCGGGGCGAATGACGATGACGTCCCCCGGCGCGAGCGACGCCGCGGGCACCTCGATCTCGTCCTCTCCACGGAGGAGATGTGCTGTCTTGGGGCGGAGCGCGACCAACCCGCGCACCGCGTCGGAGAGCCGTTTGCGCGCCCTCGTTTCGAGGAGCTTGCCGAGCAGCACGAACGAGATGACGGCCGCGGCCGCCTCGAAATAGACGTGCAGCGTGCGGCCGTGACCGGCGTGCGGGAAGATCCCGGGCGCGACGACGACGAGGGCCGAATAGAGCCACGCCGATCCCACGCCGAGCGCGACCAGCGTGTTCATGTCGGCGGATCGGTGCTTGAGCGCGGTCCACGCGAGGCGGAAGAAGCGCCTCCCCGGGCCGAAGACGACGGGTGTCGCGAGGAGGAGCTGGAGGATGCCGCCGAACGTGCCATTCGTCCCGGGGATGGCGCCGTGGGACATGGCGATGATCACGAGCGGCACCGAGAAGACCGCCGCGAGGATGAGGTCGCGTCGAATCGCGCGCTCTTCCCGATCGCCGGTGTCCAGCGCCGTGTCGCTCTCTTCCGCCGTGGTCGAAGGGGCTTTGGGGCTCGGGCGGGGGACGGTGTAACCGGCCTCGACGATGGCGTTGATGACGTCTTGTTCGGTGGCTTGGCTCGCGTCGCGGACGACGTGCGCGCGTTGCGTGACGAGGTTGACGGCGGCGCTCTTGACCCCGGGGACGCGGCTGACGGCGCGCTCGATGCGGCGGACGCAGGCCGCGCACGTCATGCCTTCGATGGGGAGGTCACACGCTTCGTCCTCGCCGGGAGGCGGGAGGGATTCAATCTCGATGTTCAGGGTGGGCGTCATCGTGGTTCTCCAGGTGGCGGGGGCCGCTCTTCACCTGGGCTGACGCACGCCCTTCTCTTGGATTACACCGTGTCTCTCCGCGGCGTTCGGGCTTATTTCTTCGGCTCGACGACGATCGTGCCTTTGAGCATGTTCATGCCGCAGCGGAATTCGGTCTCGCCCGCGGGGAGCGGAGGCAAATCGATGATCACGGGCTGATTCAGCGGCAGCTCCCGGCGGACGCCGAGCGCGGCGATGACCACCTCTTTGGCGCACGGTGAAGGGTTTTTCCGCACGAATTTGAGGCGGATGCGCTCGCCCTCCCGGACGACGATCTTGTTCGGCTGGTAGCCGCCGTCCACGATGATCTCGATTTCGCGTGGGGCGGCCTCTTCGGCCTGCGCGACGGCGGCGCCGCCGAGCGAGGTGAAGGCGGGGGTGAGGGCGAGGGCGAGGGTGAGCATGGCGCGCGAGATGGACATGGGACCTCCTTTGGTCTCGACGCGGCCGACGCGCGGGGGCCCCGGGGATTACACCCCCTTGCTCAACCGCTCCTCCACGCGCCCCCGGACGAGCGCGAAGAGGTCCGGCCCGCTCTTCTGCGCGAACGCATACCGCACCCGCACAACGGGCTTGTCGATGCGGATGGTCATCGCGATGGCCGCGGGGCTCCCGTCGAGGACGAGCTCCGCAGGGCTCCGCGCGATGGACTCGGCGAGCTCCTTTCGTTGCCCCTCGGAGTAGCCGAGCGCCGGGAGCACCGGCCCGAGATGAGGATACTTGACGAACACCTCCGCGATGGTGCCTGTCGCGAAGGGCCTTGGATCGACGATGATCGCGTGGTGCCTTTGCGCCGCGATCATCGCCGCTCCATGGCTCATCCCGCCGTGCGTGACCGTGGGCCCGTCCTCGACCACGAGCACACGTCGCCCCTCGACCTGGGATGGATCATCCACCCTGACCTCGAGATCGGCCCGGATCAACGCAGCCTTGGGCGCGAGAGCCCACGCGCTCGCCTCGACCGCGCGGATGTCCTCCTCCCGCGCCGAGCCTACTTTGGAGATCACGATCACGTCCGCCCGGCGCATGTTGATCGCGCTCGGCACGTACGTCCGCTCATGGCCGGGCCGCAGCGGATCGGCGACCACAATCGACACATCCGGCCGCACGAACGATCCATCGTTGTTGCCGCCGTCCCACAAAAGGACGTCGTGCTCCTCCTCGGCCGCGGCGAGGATCTTCGCGTAATCGACGCCCGCCCAAATCACGAGCCCCCGCTCGATGTAAGGCAGGTACTCCTCACGCTCCTCGATGGTGCACGCGTACCGATCGAGATCGTCCACCGTCGCGAAGCGCTCGACGACTTGACGCTTCAAATCACCATAAGGCATGGGGTGACGCATCACCCCAGGGCGGAGCCCAGCGCCCCGGAGGTCGTTTGCGATGGCCTGCGTGATAGGGCTCTTGCCACATCCGGTGCGGACCGCGGTGACGCTCACCACCGGTCTCCGCGATCGGAGCTGGGTTTGCTTGGGGCCGAGCATGGCGAAGCCCGCGCCCGCGCCCCCGGCGATAGCGGCCTTTTCCATCACCTCGGCCTGCGAGAGATCGCTGTACGCGAGGAACACGAGGTCGACGTCGAGATCACGAATCAGCTCGGGCAATCGCTCTTCGGGGTAAATGGGGATGTCCTCGTCGTAGCGCGGGCCCGCGAGCTCCTTGGGGAAGCGCCGCTCGGCGATGAACGGGATCTGCGTAGCCGTAAAGGCCACGACCGTCATGTCGGTGCGACGCGCGAAGAAGGTTTGAAAGTCGTGAAAATCGCGCCCTGCGGCGCCGAGGATCACGCAGCGAAGGGGTGCACCATGGCTCATGACCGCGAAGAGGCAACGGCCGCACCACGCAGATCCGGCGCACGTCGCTCGGGATCACCGTAGAGCAGCGACGACAAAGCTGCGTGCGCTGCGCAAGGGCTTCGCTCAAATCCAACCGATCGCGGAGACGTGCACCGTCACGCCTTCGATGAGCACCTCTCCCCCAACCTCCTTTGGAATCTCCGCCTCCGGCACGGGCACGAACACGACCATCGTCGCCTCGGAGAGCCCGAGCTTCTTCGCGTACCCCGCGGTCTGGGCATAACCCCGCCCGAGCTCGTACATGTCGACGAAGCTCTTCACCTCGATGACGCCCATCCCGTGCCGACTCCGCACCACCAAATCGACCTTCCCGTTGCCCGTGGGGAACTCGGGGCTGACGCTCGCCCGCCGCCCGAGCGCGTTCAAGAGCCAAGCATACAGATGAAAATGCCCTACGGCCTCGGTCAAGCGCAAATCCGCGCGCCGGGGTTGCCCTTGCCACGGATCGATCCCGCGCGCCTTGAGGCGCCGCAGATACCCCCGATAGCGATCGATCAACGGGTGAGCGCGGAGCCCGTCAGGGAGGAACACATCGGACAACGTATCCCCGGGCGAGAGGGCGAGGATGGGCCCCTTCTCCCCGAACATGTCGCCGGTCAGCGCGTTGTAGAGGCGCCGCTGCACGAAGGGCGACGAGAAGCGGCAAACAGGCCGCTTCGTGTCGAGGTCGTCAGCCTCCGTCGCCTTGTCGATGATCCCGTTCATGTACAGATAAGCGCACGCGTCGTTGTCGAGCGAAAAAGGCACGTTCGGGTCGGTGAACAACGAGATGACCTCACGCAGATGAGGCCCGCGCGCCTTGGCGACCAGGTTCAAAATGGTGTTGTTCCACTCGGTGGTGAGCGCGGCGCTCAACACGTCTTCGAAGACTCCAATCGAAATGACCTCCTTCGATCCCGGGTTGTACCTCTCCGTGAGCAGCTCTCCGAACCACGACACGAGCCCTGGTTGGCCGCGCGTCATCTCGAAGACGGCGCTCACCACCCGGGGCTCCACGACTTGCCCGCTCTCTGCCTGATATTGAGCGAACAGATCGGTCACCTCCGCTGACGTCAAGTTTGGGATCGGCAACGACCGTTGCACGTTGAACGGCGAGCCTCGCGCGCTCTCGACGCCGAGGACCGCGCGGACGCCGACGAGCGCGACGGCGTGGAGAGAGTAGGCGTCCCGCGTGAGGTAGATCTTGCGAAACGTGCCGACCAAACGATCGATGACGTCGGGCGGCAAGCTGTCGATCTCGTCGATGAGCAGGATAACGGGCTTGTCAAAGGCTCCTCCAGATCGGGCGAAGAGCCGCATCCACTCCTTCCAATCCGCTGGGGCTCGCGGCTCGAACGAGAACGCCTCGCGAAACAGGTCCGGGACCGCGTCGAGGAACGTTCTTTCGGTAGCCTCTCCGCCGAGCGTCCCCTGCATGGTCATGACGCCGACCACGAAGCGATCGCCGTAGCGGGCGCGGATCTCCTCCGCGGCGCGGCGCATGATCCACGTCTTGCCCGTCTGCCGAGGCGCCCAGAGGGTGAAGTAATGGCCGCCATGGTTGGGGTTGCCGATGAGCTCCTCGACGCAGCGCTCGACCAGCTCACGACGTTCGACGCAGAAATGCTCGGTGGGATCGACCGGGCCATACGAGCTGAACCGCCGCATGCCCCGCAGCTTATCACGTCTGCTTCGCGCCGCGCGCAAAGGCTTCAGGCCATCAGCCTATCAGCCCCCAAGGAGGCTCCTCGCGATCTGCGAGATCTGGATCTCGTCGGTGCCGCCGTAGATTTGAAGCACCTTGGCGTCGCGACAGAGCTGCTCCACCTGATATTCGGCCATGTAGCCGTTGCCGCCGAAGAGCTGCACGGCCTCGAGCGCCACGTCCATCGCGGCCTGCGCCGCGTAGAGCTTGCACGCGGACGCCTCGGCGAGGCTCATCGAGCGGCCCGCGGAGGCCATCTCGATCTGGCGAAACACCAAGTTTTGAAGGTTCATCCGCGCGACCTCCATCTTGGCGAGCTTGAGCTGAATGAGCTGGAATTCTCCGATGGGCCTCCCGAACTGCACACGCGTCTTGGCGTAGTCGATCGAGAGCGCGAGGCACTGCTCCACGATGCCGAGCGCCATCGCCGCCACGCCCGTTCGCTCGGCGGTGAACGTCTCTTTGGCCCCCGTCCTCGCATACGCATCTTCGCTCTCGCCGATGAGCCGATCACGGCCCACCTTCACGTCCTCGAGGAAGAGCTCGCCCGTCGGCGAAGCGTGGAGACCCATCTTCCGAAGAGGCTTTGAGCGGGTGAGGCCCGGCGTGTCTTTGTCGAGGATGAAGCTCACGATCTTGCGGTCTTTGGGGTCGTTGTCCTCATCGAGCTTGCAAATGAAGACGATGGTGTCGGCGTAAGGGCCGTTCGTAATAAAGGTCTTGCTCCCGTTCAGCACGTAGCCGTCGCCGTCGCGGCGCGCGGTCGACTTCATGGCTCCGAACGCGTCCGAGCCCGACGAAGGCTCGGTGATGGCCCACGCGCCGATCGCCTCGAACGTGAGCAGCGGCAGCGCCCAACGCTCCTTCTGCGCGCGCGTGCCCCGCGCGAGGATCGCCCGCGCCGTGAGCCCCATGCTGACGCCGAGCGCGGTCACCATGCCAGGGCTGTAGCGACAAAGCTCGATGATCGGGATCATCTGCATCGCGAGCTCGTCGCCGGCCGCGGGCGAAGGCCCGGTGCGCGGCTTCTTGGGCTCGTTCGGATCGCGCGCGAGATCCTTGGCGAAGCGCGCCTTCGCCATGTCCGCGATGCCGAAGGTCTCGACCATCTTGCGGAGCATCGCGTACGGCGGCGTGTCGCCGTGCTCGACCGCGCTCAGGTTAGGCTTGATTTCGGCCTCCACGAAGCGCCGGAACGCGTCGCGGATGGCGAGGTGGGTCTCGCTCCATTCAATCATGCCGCCGAGCGTAGCGAAGGCGAGCCCGCCGCACGAGCATCACGCCTCGACCCAATCGCTCCTTCGCCGCTCGGTGACGACGAACCCGATAACCCCGCTCACCA
>CAYTJL010000023.1:0-30964 GCA_964437785.1 uncultured Polyangiaceae bacterium | reverse complement strand
ACCCAATCGCTCCTTCGCCGCTCGGTGACGACGAACCCGATAACCCCGCTCACCATCAGGGCCGCAGCAGCGAAGAACGCGCCCGGATATCCCGCCACCTTGATGAGCGACCCGAAGAGCGGCCCTCCGACGAGCGTCCCCGCGTCGAAGAGCGCCGTGAACACCGCGAGCGCCGCGCCCCGCTCCTGCGGCCGCGCGCGCGCCACCACGAGCCCCACCAAGATGGGAAACGTAAAGCCATGACCAAGCCCGGAGAGCACACCCGAGAGGGCCACTCCCAAAGCACCTTGGGCCATCGCGAGCACCGCGAGCCCGAGCGCCCCCGAGATCATCGCCGGGACGAGCACCCGCGTCGGACCGAACTTGTCGGGCAGCGACCCGAGCCCCACGCGCAGCACCGACGCGGACACCGCATAGGCTGAGAAATAAAGGCCCACCGAGCCAACGCCGCGATCGATGACGAAGGTCTTCACGAAGCCGAAGGGCGCCGCGATGGCGATCGCGAACGCCATCCCCGCGAGCCACAACGGCACGAAATCCGGCTGCACCAGCGCGGCGGCGATGCCCCGCGGCGGCTCGTCGCTCTCCGCCTTGGGCCCGTCACGGAGCGGGATCGAGAGCACGAAGGCCGTGAGCGCGCAGGCGATGGAGGCCGCGAAGAGCGCCCGATAGCTCCCGTGCCGCAAAATCGCGTCCCCCAAGAGCCCGCCGAACGAGATGGGGAGCATGCCCGAGACGCCGAAGAGCGCGATCCCCTCGATGCGCCGCTCGGCCGGCACGATGTCCGAAACCAGCGCAAAGAGCGACGTAAAGAGCATCGCCTCGGACACACCGTGAAGGACGCGCACCAGATACACCCACGGCCCGAGCGAATGCACCGTGAGATAAAGCGCGCACACCGAGAGGTTGATCGCGCCGCCCGCGAGCACCACCACGCGCCGCCCCCGCGTGTCCATCACCTTGCCGAGCGTCGGCCGCGCGGCGATCGCCGTCGCGCCCATGAGCCCGAAGATGACGCCGATCTGGATCTCGCCCGCGCCGAGCCCCTTCAAAAACCCGGGAAAATGAAGGTAAAGATTGTACCCGAGCGCGTAGACGAAGTGGGCCAAAGAGGCCAAGAGGAACGCGCGGGTCAAGAGCGGCGGACGCATGCGGGGAGCGCTTCGGTATCACAAGTGAGGTGCGCGCTCGCGCCCCCCATGCGGAAACGACCATGGCCGAGGCTGACAATCATGAGCCGCTGCGCTAAAGGCCGAGCCCGTGATCGAGGTCCACCACCTCTCCAAAGCGTACGGCTCGTTCTACGCGGTGAGCGACGTGTCGTTCCGCGTCGGCGCGGGCGAGATCGTGGGCTTCCTCGGCCCGAACGGCGCGGGCAAGAGCACCACGCTGCGCATCCTCGCGGGCTTCCTCGGCGCGACGCGCGGCAAGGTCACCATCGCCGGGCACGACGTCGAGAGCGAGCCGCTCGAAGCGCGCGCGAAGGTCGGGTACATGCCCGAGACCTCTCCGCTCTACCCCGAAATGAAGGTCGCCGAATACCTCGCCTACCGCGCCGAGCTGAAGCGCGTGCCGCGGCGAGCGCGCGCGGACGCGGTCGACAAGGCGCTCGCGTCGGCGCACATCGACGACGTCGCGGGCGTCATCATCGGTCATCTCTCCAAGGGTTACCGGCAGCGCGTGGGCCTCGCGGACGCGCTCGTCGCGTCGCCGCCGATCTTGATCCTGGACGAGCCCACCGCCGGCCTCGACCCCAACCAGATCCGCGACGTGCGCGCGCTCATCCGCGATTTGGGCCGCGAGCGCACGGTCCTCCTCTCGACGCACATCTTGTCCGAGGTCGAGTCCACCTGCTCGCGCGCGCTCGTGATCGCCAAAGGCAAGCTCGTCGCCGAGGGATCCATCGACGCGATCCGCAAGCTGCGCCGCGCGTCCTCGTGCCGTGTCGTGGTGCGCGGCGACGCGCAAACCGCGCTCGCCGCCGCGCGCGGCGCCGCGGGCGTCACCAAGGTCGAGGAGAGCGCGCGCGGGAGCGAGGTCGCGCTCACGATCACGCTCGCGGAGAGCGACGAGAGCGACGAGAGCGATCACACGATCGAAGGCGTGGTCGCCGCGCTCGTCGGCGCGGGGCTCGGCGTGCGCGAGGTGACCAAGGCCGGAGCCTCGCTCGAAGAGGTGTTCTCGGAGCTCACCGAGGAGGCGCGGTGAGGGGCTTCTGGCCGATCTTCAAGCGCGAGCTGTTCTCGCTGTGGGTGACGCCGCTCGCGTGGGTCTTGCTCACCACGTTCCTCGTGGTGCAGGGCATCCACTTCTCGCTGCTCGTGAACCAGTTCGCGCTCGACGCGGGCCTCGGCGAAGGTGGCCCGTTGCCTTCGTTCTTCGGCAAAACGGTGATCTTCTATTTGCCGCCGCTCTTCATCTGCCCGCTGCTCACGATGCGCCTCTTCGCCGAGGAGCGCCGGGCCGGGACCATCGAGCCGCTGCTCACCGCGCCCGTCGGCACCACGGGGCTCGTGCTCGCCAAGTACCTCGCCGCGCTCGCGACGTACGTGATTTTGTGGGCGCCGACCTTCCTCTACGTGGTGCTCGTGCGCAAGACCGGCGAGGTCGACATGCGCGTCGTCGGCGCGAGCTACCTCGGCGTCTTCGGGATCGGCGCGGGCTACATCGCGATCGGCACCATGACGTCGGCGCTCACGTCGAGCCAGCTCACCGCCGCGGTGCTCGCGGCCATGGGCACGGCGGGGCTCTTCATCGCGGGCGTGGGCGAGTTCGTGTTCGACCGCGGCACCTTGCACGACCTCGCGTCGTACGTGTCGGCGTGGTCGCAGATGAACGACTTTTCGCAGGGCATCATCGACCTTCGAAGGCTCGTCTTCGACGCGACGCTGGTCGTGCTGCCGCTCTTCATCACGGTGCGCACCGTCGACTCGTGGAGGTGGGGATGAGCACCGGCAAGAAGAAGCGCGCGGGAAAGAAGCCCCCTGCCCCGCCGATCGACGAAGCCAACGCGAGCGCGGCGCCCGCCGAAGAGAAGAAGATCGCGCGCAAGGCCGAGGGAGATCGCGCGGAGAAGCCCGCAAATCCAAGCGCGGTGACGACCGCGATGATCTCGTCGGTGACCGGGATCGTCGCGGCCATGGTGCTCGCGATGATCGCCAACGTCTTCGTCGCGCGGCACTACAAGCGCTGGGACGTCACGCGGGGCGGGCTCTACACGTTGAGCGAAGCGACGGTGCAGACGCTCGAAGGGCTCTCGGAGCCCGTGAAGGCGTACGTGCTGCTCCCGTCGGGCGAGCCGCTCGCGCTCTCGGTGAAGCACCTCTTCGACGCGTACAAAGCGCACACGAGCAAGCTCACGGTCGAGGTCGTCGACCCGGATCGCAGGCCCGCCGAGTTCCTCGCGCTCGCCAACAAATATTGGCTCGACGCCGAGCGCGAAGAGGGCCGCGTCGTCGCGCGCGCGGCGATGGTGCTGGTGCGCGGCGATCGCCACACGATCCTGCGGCCCGAGGAGCTCATCGAGATCGACGCCGAGGACGAGCTCAAGCAGCGGCCGCGCATCGAGCAGGCGATCACCTCGGCGCTGCGATCGCTGCTCGAGCGCGATCGACCCAAGGTGTGCTTCACGACCGGGCACGGCGAGCTCGCCGCCGAGCCGCTCCGCGAGCACCTCACGCGAAGCGGCTACGAGGCCGTGTCGCTCGATCGCATCGAGCCGCAAAAAAAGGGCGCGGCGCCTTCGTTCGCGGACTGCGCCGCGCTCGTGATCGCGGGCCCGACGGAGCGCGTGCCCGACGCCGAGGTGAGCGCGTACCAAGCCTATTTCGAGGCGAACGGCGCGGTGCTCGCCGCGGTCGGCCCGCAGCCCGACCCGAGCGGGCAGCGCTATTTCGATCACGGCCTCGGCCCGCTCTTCGCCGCGGCGGGCATCAAGCTCGACAGCGACTTCGTCTTCGAGCTCGATCCCAAGCTCCGCATGAGCCGCGGCCTCGGCGAGACCTTCGCGCCTGCGCCCAAGCCGCACGCGCTCACGCAGGGGCTCGCGCGCGCGGTCGCCCGCGGGCTCGTCCCGGTGATGACCGTCGTCGGCTCGATCGCGACCACGGGCGGAGGATCCGCCGCCGTCGCGCCGCTGCTCGTGACGAGCGACAAGTCGTTCGGGATGACCGACTTCTTCGGGTGGGCCAAGACCGGCTCGCCGCCGTTGCCCAGCGAGGGCGACAAACGCGGCCCGCTCTCGGTCGCGGTCGCGTCCGAGCTGCCTGCCAAACAAGGCTCCGGCAAGCGTCACGGCGGACGGCTCGTGCTCATCGGATCGTCGGGCGTCTTGCAGCCCGCCAACTGGCAGACCGACGAGCTGCGCGGCACCGCGCTCTTCGTCGAAGCCTCGATCGCGTGGCTCACCGCGCGCCCGCCCCTCTTGGACATCCCGCCCAAGCCTGCGTACAGCGCGGGCCTGCGCGTGACCGAGGAGTGGCTCGCGAGCACGCTTCGGTACGTCGTTGTGTACATGCCGGTCGCGGCCTTGTTGATCGGCGTGGCGGTGCACCTGCGGCGGCGCGCCGACAAGCGCGAATTGCCGAACAAACCAGGCAAAAAAGAGGGATCTGCGTGAGCACCGCGCAGCACCTCAAGCGCCACGCGACCACGCTCGCGCTCATCACGCTCGCCATCGCCGGGGGCATCGGGCTCATCGTCTTCGATCGCGGCACCATCTCGACCGACGAGGCCAAGGTGCGGCGCAAGAACCTCTTGCCCGCGTTCCGCGGCGACGAGGTCACCGCGATCACCATCGCGGCGCACGGCTCGTCCGCGCGCGTCGTGCGCGGCGCCAAGACCGACGCGGGGCAGAGGCCGTGGGAGATCGCGATCGGCGATGCCACGAGGCCCGCCGAGGAGCCCGCGGTCGATCAGCTCCTCGCGGCGCTGCGCGACGGCACGGTCGATCGCCGCGTGGAAGAGGGCGCGCTGAGCCTCGCGGCGATGGGCCTCGATGCGCCGCGCGCGACGATCGATCTGGCGATGGAGAACAAGAGCTTCCGCCTCGTGATCGGAGGCCCGGCGCCGAGCCCCGAAGGCGCGGTGTACGCCGCGGTGATCGGCCACGGCGCCGCGGTGATCCGGCGCGAGCTCGCGGCCGCGCTCGACGTCGCGCCCGAGAGCCTCTTCAGCAAGACGCTCCTCGCGCTCACACCGGCCGAAGCGTCGGAGGTGCTCCTCGACGGCGAAGGCGGCGCGCGCAGGCTCGTGCGCGCGCGCAGCGCAGACGCGCGCGGCGCGGGCTTCTCGCTCGACAGGCCCGCGTCCGAAGGTGGGCCCGCGCGCGCCGACGCGACCGCGCTGAGCAAGGTGTGGGCGTCGATCGCAGAGCTCGACGCGACGCGATTTCTCCCGGATGCAGAGGCCGATCGCGCGCTCGCGCGCCGCGTCTCCGTGACGCTCGTGCCTGCAAACGCGACCGCGCAGCGCATCGCGCTCGATCTCGGCGGCGCGTGCCCGGGCCACGCGGGCGAGGTCGTGGCCGTGCGGCGCTCGCCCTCGCGGCTCAGCGCGTGCGTGAAGGCGACCGCGGTCGAGGGGCTCGCGCTGCCCGCGTCCGAGCTCTTGGATCGCCATCTCTTCGCCGCGCCCATCGACGAGGTGACCGAGGTGAAGCTCACGGGCGAGGGCTCCTCGCCGCTCGATCTCGCGCGCAAAGGCAGCGGATTTCACGCGCGATCGCCCGAGGATCGCGACGTCGACGGGACCGTCGGCCGATCGTTCCTCACGGCGCTGCTCGCCGTCGAGGCCGCGTCGATCGAGGCCGCGCCCGCGGATCTCAAGCCGCTCGGCCTCTCGCCTCCGCGCGGCACCGTGCGGCTCATCTCCCTCTTGCCCGAGCCCCCGGCCGGGTTCGACGCGGGGCGCGGCGAGCGCATCGAGGTCGTCGAGATCGGCGCCGAGCAGGGCGGCAACGTGATGGTGCGCAGGGTCGAGGACGGCACCGTCGCGGCCGTGCCCGTCGATCGCACTTCGCCCTTGTTTCCAAGCCCTTTTGCGCTTCGATCCAAGAAGGTCGTGAGCGAACCGCTGCCGTCGATCACGGCGATGACGGTGATCCAAGGCGGCCGCACGCAGCGCGTGGAGCGCCGCGCCGACGGCGTCTTCGCGCTCGTCGAGCCGGCCATCGAAGGGACGGGCGCGGACGCGCTCGTCGTGGCCGAGCTCGCCGAGGCCGCGGGCGGGCTCATCGCCGAGCGCTGGATCGGCAAGGCGTTGCCCGAGCACGGGCTCGATGCGCCGCGTGTGACCATCGAGATCGGCATCGGCGAGCGCAGGGTGAAGATCTTCGTCGGCGCGCCTACGGGCAATGGATACTTCGCCAAGCTCGCGGGCGATGAGACCGTCTTCGTCGCGGGCAAGAAGCTCGTCGACGCCGCGTCGGCGTGGCTCATCGATCGCGAGGTCGTGCTCGACGTGGGTCGCGACTCCGCCTCCGCGGGTCGCTCGATCGACGCCGCGGCCGTGACGCGCGTCACGCTCGCGACGCCCGAGGGCAAGAAGACCGTGATCGAGCAGGTGAACGGCGTCTTTCGCGTCGCGGGCGAGGCGCCGAGCGCGGCCGGATCCGCGCGCGCCGCGTCGGTGCGCGACGCCGTCGCCGATCTCAAGGCCGAGGTCGTGGCCTCGATCGGCGCGCCCGAGCCGCACCAAGGCTTCGCCAAACCAAGGCTCAACGTGACGATCGAACGGTCGAGCGGAGCGCCGATCAAGATCGCGATCGGCGCCGGAGATGCCTTGTCGGGGACCAGCATCGCGTACGTGCGGCGCGACGGCGCGGCGCTCACCTACGCCGTCGCGCAGGCCAAAATCCGGCCTCTCTTCGCGGCGATCGAGGAGGCCAAGTGATGGCTTTTATGCTCGGGGCCCTGGCATGACCGCCGATCGCGCCGTCCTATCGCCCAAAGCCTCGCCCTCGCCGATCGACTCGCGCGCCGACACCATCCCGTCCGAGGGCGACGCGACCATGCCCGCGCGAAGGGCGCACCTCGGCACGTCGATGATCGGCCGCGTGCTCGGGCACTTCCGCGTGGACGCGCTGCTCGGCGAAGGCGGGATGGGCGCGGTGTTCCGCGCGTGGGACACGAGCCTCCTCCGTCCCGTCGCGCTCAAGGTGGTGCTCGCCAACACGGCCTCCGCCCGCGCGCGGTTCCTCCGCGAGGCGCGCGCGCAGGCCCAGCTCCGGCACGCGCACGTGGTGCCGATTCACTACGTCGGCGAGGTCGAAGGCGTGGTGTTCTTGGTGATGGATCTGGTGGAGGGCGAGTCGCTCGCGGACTTGCTCCGGCGCGAGATCAAGATCCCTTCGGAGCGCGCGCTCGCGATCGCGTCCGAGGTGGCGAGCGCGCTCGAAGCGGGCGCGATCGCGGGCCTCATCCACCGTGACGTCAAGCCCTCCAACATCCTTTTGGAGCGGAGCGGCAGGGCGCTCCTCGCCGATTTCGGCCTCGCCAAAGAGGTCGCGAGCCGCGACATCACCGATCCCGAGGCGCCTCCGGATCCAAAGCCCTCTTCACCCAACGCGCTCCTCACCCATGAAGGCACCATCGTCGGGACACCGGCTTACCTCGCGCCCGAGCAGGCGAGCGGCGCCGCGGTCGATCACCGCGCGGACATGTACGCGCTCGGCGTCACGCTCTATGAGGCGCTCACCGGCAAGAGCCCTTTTGAAGGGAACACGCCGAGCGCCGTCGTCGAGAAGCACAAGTTCGAACAAGCCCCTTCGCCGCGCCTCGTGGACGCTGGTATCCACCCTCGGGTCGAGCGGCTCATCGTACGTATGTTGCAAAAGCGGCCGGACGATCGGTTCGCCGCGTGGCCCGATCTGCGCGCGGCCATCACCGAGGCGCGCGCGCCCGTATTGGTGCTCGCGCCGTTCTTCCCGCGCGCGGTGGCCTTCGCGATCGATCTCATGATCTTCGGGCTCACGGTGCTGCTCGCCGCGGGCGCGCTCCACGTAGGCATCGTGGGGCTCGTCGCGACGGTGCTGATCGCCGCGGCCATCGAGAGCCGTTGGGGCACGACGCTCGGCAAACGCCTCATGAACCTGTGCGTCGTCGGCGACTTCGACATGAAGCCTCGCTTCGGCGTGGCGCTCGTCCGATCCGGGGTCAAGTTCGCGGGGCCGCTCGCGAGCGCGCTCCTCGATCTCACGCGCTCCGAGGCCCTCGCCAAACAAGCCCTCTCCGCCGCCGTGATGCTCGCGTGGCTCGCCGGCATGGCGCTCGCGTTCGGCAAAGACAGGGCGGCGCTCCACGACAGGGCCTCTCGAACGAGGGTGGTTTACGCGGTCGGGTGAGGCTCAGGCGCCTTGCTTCAGGGCGCGCAGCTCGGCCTCGAGCGCGGCGATCTTCGCGTCGCGCTCGGCGATCGCGCGCGCCGCGTCCGCGGCCTCGATGCGCTGTGGGATGTGCTGCGGGCAGTTCACGTCCCACGCGCTCACCGTGATGACGATCGCCTGCTCGGGCTTGCCGCTGTATCCTTGGGGCGCGAGCGACGCCAAGAGGGCCGGATCGTCATCGACGACCCGCGCCTCACCCCAGATCTTCACGCGCTCTCGGTTCGCGTAGTCGATTAAGAACAGGTTCACCTTCGGGTTCTCCGAGAGGTTGCCTGTGCTGATGTATTGCCGGTTGCCGCGGAAATCCGCGAAGCCCAACGTGTGCTCGTCGATCACGCGCAGAAAGCCCGGGGGGCCGCCGCGGTGCTGGATGTAGGGCTGTCCGCCGGCGCTCGCGGTCGCGAGGAAGATGCTCCGTTGCTCGGCGATGAACGCCGTGAGCCACTCGTTGATCGCCGTCTCCCAACCTCCTGTCTGCTCCATGCGCGCGTAGTTGGCGCGGGAGCCTCGCCGCTCTTGCACGGCCTTCACCGCGGGCGTGAAGGCTACGTCGCTCGGGATGATCAGCGCCTCGCTCATGATGACTCCTACAGGCCAAGGGCGGTGAGGCCCGGGTGATCCGCGGGCCTCGGCCCGAGCGGCCAATGAAACAGACGCTCTTCCTCGGTGATCGCGACGTCGTTGATGCTCGCCTCGCGGCGCCGCATGAGGCCGTTCTCGTCGAACTCCCACTGTTCGTTGCCATAGGCGCGCTTCCACGCGCCGGCCTCGTCGCGACACTCATAGACGAACCGCACCGCGATACGAGGGCCGTGAAAGGCCCACACCTCCTTGATCAAACGGTAGTCGAGCTCGCGCGCCCATTTGCGGGTGAGGAAGGCGAAGATGGCCTCGCGGCCCTGGAAGATCTCCGAACGATTGCGCCACCGGCTGTCCTCCGTGTACGCGAGCGCGACGCGGCCGGGGTCGCGGCTGTTCCAAGCATCTTCGGCGAAGCGGGCTTTGAGGGCCGCGCTCTCGGCGTCGAACGGGGGCAGCGGGGGGCGATTCATGATCTTCGATCCTCCAGGGTTGAGAGCGAGGTGCGTTATCCGATCTGCGGCCAGCGCGCGTCGGCCTTGGCCGTGAAGCCGGCCGGATCGGCGTCGAACATGGCTTTGGCCTCGGGGCTCGAGAAGCGGAACGTCCGGCCGGCGTGGCGGCTCGTCGAGACCGCGTCCGAGGGAACGCGCTCGCCCATCGACACCGCGACCGCGCAGAGCCCGGTGTATTCGGCGTGCGCGTCGACGCGCGGGAAATCGACCTCGGTGCCCGCGACGCTGTTCATGTAGTTCGTGAGCGTGTTGAGCGCGACGTGCGCGATCACCTCGACGAGCTCGGCGTCGCCGTAGCCCGCCGCGCGCACGTCCGCGAGCGCGGCGCTCGAGACGTGGCCCTGCGTGCGCATGATCTCGGTCACGAAGCGGAGCGCCGCCTCCGCCTTCGCGTCGGCCGATCGGCCGCTCCGCGCGGCGCTGAGCTCGGCCTCGTCGAGCTTGCTGAGCTTGCCGAGGAAGGAGTGCGCCGACAGGCAATACGAGCAGCCGTTGAGCTCGGCGACGCGCAGCGCGATGCGCTCGCGCATCTTCGCGTCGAGCGCGCCCTTGCCGAGCGCGCCGTTCAGCCCGAGGTAGCCTTCGAGCGCGGCGGGGCTCTTCGCGACCACGCGAAAGAGGTTGGGGACCGAGCCGAGCTGCTTCTTCACGGCCTCGAGCAAGGGGCGGGAGGCGTCGGGCGAAGCGTCGATGGTCGGGAGGGTCGCGATGCGGGTCATGGTGTGCTCCTGGGTCGTTCAGCGCGGCGGTGTTGCCGGCGCGGACGAAGATGAGGCCGGGGAGCGATTGCAACAATGTTCATCCTTGACAAGTCACTCGTGCGAATACTGCAATAATCACATGAACCGCTTAGAAGCCATGTCCGCCTTCGTCACGGTCGCCGATCTGCGCGGCTTCGCGCCCGCGGCGCGCCGGCTCGGCATCTCGCCTTCGGCGGCGACGAGGCTCGTCGCGGCGCTCGAAGAGCACCTCGGCCTGCGCCTTTTGCAGCGCACCACGCGCTCGGTCACCGTCACCGACGCGGGCGCCCGCTACCTCGACAACGCGCGGCGCATCCTCGCGGCGATCGACGAGGCCGAGAGCAACGCGCGCGCGGAGGTGGGCGCGCCCACGGGCCGCTTCGTGGTCGCGGCGCCCTCCGTGTTCGGCCGGCGCGAGGTCGCGAGCGTGATGAGCGATCTCCTGGCCAAATACCCCACCATCGTCGGTGAGCTCATGCTCGCCGATCGCCTGGTCAACCTGCTCGACGAGGGCGTCGACGTGGCCGTGCGCATCGGCGTGCTCGAAGATTCGAGCCTTCGCGTGCGCGTGGTGGGCAAGACCCGGCGCGTGCTCGTGGCGAGCCCGGGTTACCTCGACGCGCGAAAGCGCCTCCGCCGCCCCGCGGATCTCGCGTCACACGCGCTCATCCAGTTCGCCTCCCTCACCCACGCCCCCGAGTGGCGCTTTCTTCACGACGGAGAGGAGCAGCGCATCGCGTTTCGGCCGGCGTTCGTGACCAACAGCGCCGACGCCGCGATCAGCCACGCAGAGCGCGGCGGTGGGATCGCGATGGTGCTCTCGTATCAAGTGGTCGACGCCGTCCGCGAAGGCCGCCTCCGCATCGTGCTCCCCCACGACGAGCCTCCGCCCCTCCCCATCCAGCTCGTCCACCCGGCGTCTCATCTCATGTCCGCGAGCCTGCGCGCCTTTGTCGCGCTCATCGTGGAGACACGCTCCTGGAGCTTCGTCGACATGTGATGGCTCACCCGAGCTTCTTGGCGCGCGCGAGGAGCAGCTCCCGCTCGCGCGTGTTCTTCGAGAGGAACGCGGCGCGTTCGAACGCGGCGCGCGCTTCGGACGCCCTGCCCACCTTGGAGAGCAGATCGCCGAGGGCGCTGTGGAGCCATGGATACGACCGCAGCGCGGGCTCCTTCGCGAGATCTTCGACGATGCATAACCCCTCTTCGGGCCCAAAGGCCATCCCGATCGCGACCGCGCGGTTCAAGGCCACGACGGGAGAGGGGCTCACCGCGAAGAGCGCGTCGTAGAGCGCGGCGATGCGCGCCCACTCCGTCTCTTCAAAGGTCTTTGCGCGCGCGTGGCACGCGGCGATGGCCGCTTGGATCGCATAAAACCCGAGCGGCGCGGCCCTCGCCTCGGACCTTTGGAGCGCGGCGAGGCCACGTTGGATGGCCCCGTGATCCCACCGCGAGCGGTCTTGATCGGCGAGCAAGATGGGCTCTCCGTTCGGCCCCGTGCGGGCCCTCGCGCGGGAGGCTTGGATCTCCATGAGCGCCGAGAGCCCGTGGGCCTCGGCGTCGTCCGGGGCGAGCGCGGCGAGCATGCGGCCGAGCCGGAGCGCGTCCTCGGTCAGCTCCTGTCGTGTCCAGGAGTCCCCTTTGGTGGCCGTGTATCCCTCGTTGAAGATGAGATAGATAACCTCCAAGACCGAGGGCAGGCGCTCGGTGAGCGCGGGGCCTTGGGGCACCTCGAAGGGCACGCGCGCTTCGGCGATGGTGCGTTTGGCGCGCACGATCCGCTGCGCGATGGTGGGCTCCTGCGTCAAGAAGGCGCGCGCGATCTCGTCGGTGGAGAGACCTGCGATGAGGCGCAGCGTGAGCGCGACGCGCGCCTCGACCGACAAGATAGGATGACACGACACCAAGATGAGCCGGAGCGCGTCGTCGCCCACGTCGTCGTCGAGCTGAGAGGGACGATCATCGATGCTCCTCTCCTCGGCGGCGAAGCGCAGATCGGTCTCTTTGCGCTCCGCCATACGGCGTTTGCGCGCCTCGTCCACCGCGCGATTTTTGGCCGCGGTCATGAGCCACGCGCCCGGGTTTTGGGGGATGCCGCTCGCGGGCCACCGCTCGAGCGCGGCGACGAGCGCCTCGTGCGCCAGATCCTCGGCGCGATCGAGGTCCCGGACGAAGCGGAGGAGACCGCCGATGAGCCGTGTGGACTCGACCCGCCACACCGCTTCAATCGAGCGTCGCGCCTCGTCCGGGGACATACCGAATCACGCCTTTTGGTTCTTCTGGGCCTCTTGAAACACCTTCTCTTCGCGCTCGCGCAGCTCGGGCGAGAACGCCTCGCCGAAGTCCGCGGCCTCGAAGATGGGCCGGATGTCCACGTCGCCCTCTTGGAACGGCGAGCGCCGGAGCCACTCCACCGCTTCATCCATCGATTTGACCTGCCAGAGCCAATAGCCCGCGATGAGCTCCTTGGTCTCGGTGAAAGGACCATCGATGATGGTGCGCTCTTTGCCCGAGAACCGGATCCGCTTGGCTTTGGAGGTGGGGTGAAGGCCGTCGCCCGCGAGCAGGATGCCCGCTTTGCCCAGCTCTTCGTTGTACTCCGTCATCTCGCGGAGGATTTGCTCGCTCGGCAACACGCCGGCTTCGGAGTCTTTGTTCGCTTTGACGATCACCATGACGCGCATTGTTCGCTCTCCTCTACTCGCCGCGATAGGCCCGCTGGAGCCCTTCGATTTCGATCTTCTGCATCCCGAGCATCGCCTTCATGACCCTGCCCGCCTTCTCACGGTCTTTGTCCCCGAGCAGCTCGCCGAGCGCCGTGGGGATGATCTGCCAAGACACGCCGAACTTGTCTTTGAGCCAGCCGCATCGGTTGGGCGAGCCGCCTTGGCAGAGCTTGTCCCAGAGGGTGTCGACCTCTTCTTGTGTGTCGCAGCGCACGAAGAGCGAGAACGCCTCCGTGTGTTTGTACATCGGCCCTCCGTTCAGGAGCATGAGCCTTTGCCCTTCGATCTCGATCGTCGCGGTGAAGAGGCGGCCGTCGGGGCCGCGGGACTGGTCGAGGATCTTCCCGTTCGGGAAGATGGACAGGTAGTGCCCGATCGCCTCCTCCGCGTCGCTGTCGAACCACAAAAACGGCGTGATTTTGTGCATGAGCCTTCGTCCTCCGGGTCCTCGTCGTTGCCGTGAGATACCCGAGCGACGAACGAGGCGACGCGAGATCGACACGCCCCTCGATTTTTTTTCGAGCGCGCCCGATCACGTGGAGAGCCGAAAGCTCCCCCTCCCTATTCCATCGCTCATCTGGAGCTTCAGCTTGCGATGCGTGAGCGGCTCGGAGAAGTCTCGCAGGTGCGCGACCTCGCTCCCCCAATCGAACTGGTTTCGAACGGCGCTCGCGTCTTCAGCGTCCTCCGGCGCGGGAGGCTCATCGCCGACGCTGATCTTGGTGGTCGAAGGATCCGGCGAATGATCGGGGTCGAGCTCATCATCGCAGTACGCGGTGTAACCGATCACCTTGGTTATCTCGACGCCGATCACCCCGCCCAGCGCGCGCAGGCGAAGGAGGGTCGAGCGCCATTGGAGCTTCGCCTTGCTCCAAGAGTCCTGCGTGATGGTGCGCTTGCACTCGACGATGTGGGCCTCGGCGGCGTCGTCTCCGGCGAGCACGAAGAAGGCTCCATCCGCGTTCTTCGTGTCCTTCAGAAAACCGAAGACGTTCTTTTGAATCGCCCACTCGATACACAACGTTCCATCCGGCGGAGAGAAGGTGACCTCGGCGCGCCCCTCGTCCGCGGTCTCCTCGACACGAATCACGTCCGGGGCTCGCACCGCGCGCGAGAGATCGCGCTGGACGGCAGCCCGGAGCCGCTGCTCGACGTCTCCCCCGAGCTTCATTCCTCTGCCGTGGTCTCCCGCTGAAGGAAGAGGGCCTCTTTGGTGAGCGCGGTCAGCTCGTGATTGAAGGTGGGCATCACGAGCCCGCTCTTCTTTTTGGTCAGCTCGCTGACCCTCGATTTGCCGCCTCCGAGCGTGAGCTGATAGCCGCCGACGTCGTCGCTCGTGAGGTACTCGTGCTCTTCGTAGCCGAGCTTCTCTTGCAGATCGGCGCGCTTGGGGCTGTTCCCGATCTTGAGGAAATTATTGATCTGCTGGCAAAAGTTCTCGCTGTGCGTGGTGATCCAAACATAAACGCCTTTTCGAATGAGGCGCACGATGGTCCGCGCGAGCCGGCGCTGCATCGTTGGGTGCAAATGGGCCTCCGGCTCTTCGAGGATGAGCACCGGGATCTCTTGCATGTGGCGAAGAGCGAGGATAATGGGCGCGAGCTCGGTCACGAGCGAGGACGAGGTCGCCATCGTGAGCCGCGACGCGGCGCCGTCCGGGCGAAAGTAATATTCGTTGACGCCGACCCCCGCCGACAGCTCGACGCGACCCCGGAGCGGCGCTTCGAGGAACGCGGCCTCCTCCGCAAAGAGGCCGGCGGTGGGCTTCATACCAACCGAGAGCAGCTTGAGGAGCTCGATGGCTGGACCGGTGAGATCCGGGCGCGGCGCGCTCGCGGCGTGCACCTTCAGCTGATCAAGCTGGTAAAGGACGGCCGTCTTGTAAAGGAGCATGAAGCCGGTGCGCGAAGCAGGGAGAAAGAGCGGGAAGGGCGCGTCCCAAATCTCACGAAAAATCTTGTGCGCATGCAGCCCTCCCAATGCCACGTGCATCGCGATAAACGAGATCATCGACGCTCGGCTGCTTTGGGGGAACACCACGGTAGTTCCCATCGGATCGGTCTTGAGGTCAACTTGTCCGGTAGGGTGTCTCCTAATGTAGAGAGGCGGTAATGGGTCGGAGGCAGCGATCTGGATCGACGAGGCACCGATGGTCGCGTCGTTGAACGCGTTCTCCAAGAGCTGCGCTCGGCGCTTCTCGAGATCCTTATTGAAGAGATCGAGGAAGAGCCGCCGATCTTCGTCGGTGAACGTGTGCGGGACCATCTCTGGTCCAACGCGTTCGAGGATCGCGTCGACCCTCTGCTCGCATGCATTGAGCATCTCGGGGCCTGGGCGGTGCACCGCGAGGAGGCCCCAAAGCAGCGTCGCGAGGTAGCTCTTGCCGCTGTTGTTCTCCCCGACGAACAGCATCAAGGGGCGGACGTCCACCTCGGCGCGCTCGATGATCCCGAGCCCCTCAACGAGCAGCGTAAAGCGCGATCCCATGCTTTGCCTTTGTGTCCTCAGGGCTCGAAGTCGGGGAAGCTCAGCCGGATGCGATAGATGAAGGTGGGGAGGCCCTGGCCCTGGATCCAGAAGTAGTCTTGCTCGCCGGTGTAGTCGTTCGTGTAGTTGTAGAGATCGATCTCGCCGGGCCCCGCGGGCAGGTAGGTGGGAAAACAGGTGTCGCCCTTGGAGGGCAGGTCCACCAAGAACTCGACGGTGAGCGTGTCCGGGTCGACGCGCCACACGGAGCATCGTTTGGGGTTGAACGAATACGTGACCTCGTACGTCTCGGTCTGCTCTTTGTGCGATTTGTCGCGCAGGAAGAGATCGTAATTGCCGGTCTCGGTCACGTTGCGGCGAGCCACGAGGTAGACGGTGGGGCCGTGGCGGAACATGAGCGGAGAGTCGTATTTGCGCGGGTCCGAGGCGCAGACCCAGTTGCCCAAATCCGCGGCGGAGGCGCGGCAAATCTTGGAGCCCCACCCCGTCTCGTCGCCGGCCTCGTTGCGCGTCACGGCCACGAGGCCGCCGTCGTCGAGGAAGACGAAGTCCGTCTCGGACCCGCCGCCCTTCTCCACCGTGCCGCCGCCGAGCCCCTCGACCACGGGATCCCACACGAGCCCGTCCGTGCTCTTCAGCCATTTGACCTGGATGGGCTCGCCGTTCGTGAGATAGATGTTCTCGCCGCCGATGTACCCCGTCATGTACGCGACGTCGTTGATCACCTTGGTGCGCCACGGGATAAAGCCTGGCTGATCGGTCCACCACACCGGCGTGGTCCACGACCCGTCCTCCTGCCGGCGCGTGATCATGGTGCCTTGAGGCTCGTATTTGGTGGAGTCTTTGCCGAGCACCGCGAAGTACAAGATGAGCTGACCGCGGTACGAGACGAACGCGGGCTCGCGGATGTCGGTGCCGAGCGCGAACACCGCCTCGAACTGCCACTCTTTTTGATCCCCCGAGCTCACCACGTAGAGCTCGGTCTTCTCGCTGGCGAAGTGGCTCGGCGCCGTCCGAAACGCCATGTAATAACGCCCCTCGAACGAGGTGACGTTGATGTTGTTGTTGGAGTCCTGCGTGGTGACCCCGGCGACCGGCTCGCCGAACGGGACCACCTGCACAGGCTCGCCCAAGACCGGCGGACCGGCGTAAGGCGTGGGGAGCTCGTCCGAGCAGCCGAGCGCGAAGAGCGCGGCGAAGGCCGAGAGAAGGAGGGGGCTGCGAGGGCTCATGCGCGGGCAGTATAGAGCAAAGGGGGCTCGGGCCAACCGCAAAATGTCATTGCTCCGGGCGCCCCTTCGCGCGGGAAAAAGGGCGGAACGCATAGAGGAGCTGGCCAAGGTAGCTCCCGTGCGGGAACTCCTTCGATCGTTCGAGGCCATAACGATTGGGCTTCCGGTCCTCGGGGTAAAACGCCGTCCCCCAGATCCGATCCCACAGCGCGAGCTTGGTCGAGAGGTTGACCCCGCCCCTCGGCGTGTCGAGGTCGTGATGGAAGCGATGCAGCTCCGGGCCGTTGAGCACATAAAGGAGCACGCCCATCCGAACACGAATGTTGGAGTGGTTGAACATCCCCCACACCGCGTCGATCATGCCTTTGATGAGCGGCACCTCGGGCGAGGCGCCGAGCAGGAAGATGGGCGCGAACTCGGCCGTCTGCGCGATGAGGATCTCGAGCGCGTGCGAGCGCGACCCCGCGAGCCAGTCCACGTGGAGCGGCGCGTGCGCGGCCTCGTGGATGCGCCACAAGAAGCGGTTGCGGTGCTGCGCCCGGTGAAACCAATATTGCCAGAGGTCGTGTGTCACCAAGAAGAGCGCGAGCTGCGCCCAAAGCGGCCACCCCCGGACGAGGGCGAAGCGCGAGAGCCCCGTCGCCGCGTCGAGCCCCTTGATGATGCCCGCGATCACGAGCCCGAGCACGTAGCTTTGGAGGAAGGTGTAATGAAAGAAGTCGATCCAAAACTCCTCGCGGAACACCCGATACCCCTCCATATAAGGATACCTACGCTCCAACGCGACCAGGACGACGGCCCACGTCGCGATGACGCATGGTGAGATGATGGCCCAGCTCATGACGCTCCCTTCCCCCTCCGTATCCCGAATTTGCGCGGCGCGCGCCGCACCCTGGAAGATACGCGCCCTCGCCCCGAAATTGGACCTCTGATCGAACCTTGACGGCCAAGAGCGCCTTCGGCATGAAAGGCCGCGAGGGAACGTGGGACAGCTCGACGAACGCATCTTCGAGATCACAGCAGGGGTGCTCAACGACACGTCCGAGGCGACGGAGGACAGGCTCTATCAAGCGCTGCGCCTGCTCTGCAAATACAGGGCGGAGCTCGTCGCCGAGCACCTCGCCCAAGGGCCGCGCGGCAACACGGTGCGGAGCGGGCCTTTCGCGGGGATGCTCCTCGGCGCGCAGTCGTCCGAGGGCTGCTGGGTGCCAAAGCTCCTCGGCACGTACGAGGCCGAGCTCCACCCCGTGCTCCAGGCCGTGTCGGGCCGTGATTACGAGGTCATCCTCAACATCGGCTGCGCCGAGGGCTATTACGCGGTCGGCCTCGCGCGGGCGTTCCCGAGCGCCACGATCCACGCGCACGACACGGACGAAGAGGGGCAGCGCCGCTGCGTGGCGCTCGCGCAGGCGAACGGCGTGGCCTCGCGCATGACGGTCGGAGGCACGTTCTCACCCGAGGATTTCGCTCGTTTTCAAGGGCGTCGCGCGCTCGTCTTCTGCGACATCGAGGGCGCCGAGGTCGACCTCCTCGATCCCTCGCTCGCGCCCGCGCTCCGCGGCATGGATCTCATCGTCGAGACGCACGACGTCTTCCGCGAAGGCGCGAGCGACGCGCTGCGGGCGCGCTTCGCGCCGAGCCATCACATCACGACGATGCGCATCGGCGCGCGCGATCCGAGCGCGTTCGAAGAGCTCGCGGGGCTCGAGCACCTCGACCAGCTCCTCGCGGTGTGGGAGTGGCGCCTGCCCGGCAACGACTGGCTCTTTATGAAGGCCGCTAACCTGCGCGCATGATGTAGCCGTATTTGAGCAGGAACATCATGTGGCGCGCGAGCAGATCGTGCGTGAAGCCGTCGCCCTGCGCCTTGGACATGACCGCGACGATGCGCGCGATCGAGAGCGCTTCGCCCTTTTTGTTCGCGTGCGCGAAGCCCCCGAGGATGCGCTCGACGAGCTTGGGATCGAGGCCCGTGCCGATGGGCGCGCGGTGCTTGCCCGCGATCAGATCGGCGCCGAGCGGCGAGAGCCGGAGCGCTTCGCCTTCGTCGAGCGTGCAGCTCGCGAAGTGCCCGAACGTGCGCCCCCAATCGGGCCTCGCGTACGCGTGGCCGTCGGCGATCGGCGCGCTGTCCTTCTCGGCCTCGTCCGCGAGCTCTCGCCAGAGCGCCTCGTACGCGGCGACGACCACGGGCCAGCTGTAGCGCTCGACCGCGCGGCGGCGCGACGCCTGCGCCATGCTCTCGCACAACCCCGGATCGTCGAGGAGCTTCTCGACCGCGGCGACGAACGCGCGCGTGTCGACCGCGACCGATCGCGCGAGCGCGACGTGCTCGAACGGAGCGCTCGTGAGCGGCGCGAGGTGCGAGACCTCGCCTTGGCAACGAGCCCACGTGGTCGGCAAGAGGAAGCCCGTGACGCCGTCCTCGACCGTGTCGCGATAGCCGTCCCAATCGCTCACGATCTGCGGGACGCCGCACGCCATGGCCTCGATGGGCGTGATGCCGAACGTCTCTTGCACGTTGTCGATCGGCGAGAGGAACGCGTTGGCGGCGGCGTAGAGATCCTCTTTCCACGGCGTAAACTGCGCGGGATCGGTGAAGACGCGCACGCGTTCGGCCACGCCCACGTGCGACGCGAACGACGAGATCGCGCCGCCGTAGCGCTCGCCCGGGTGCTCGGCGCCCGCGCACACGAGCATGAGGTTGCGATCCGATCGGCGGCGCGAGAGCTCCGCGAACGCCGTGACGAACGGGAGCAGATCGGCCTTGTCGATGGCGGAGAGGCGCCCGAGGAACAAGATCACGAACGCGTCGTCGGGCAGCCCGAAGCGCGCGCGGGCCGCCGCGCGATCGCGAGGCTTGTAGCGATCGGTGTCGATGCCGAGCGGGATCACGTCGAGCCTGCCCCCCCACGCGAGGCGCGCGCCGTGCTCGCGTTCGAAGCGCTCGGCGACCATGGCGCAGAGCTCCGCGAGCGCCGTGCGCGACGCCTGCGACGTGCACACGATCGAGTCCCACGGCCGCGCTTTGGCGAGCAGCAGGCGGAGGATCGCGTCGTGGAGCAGCTCCTCGTAGCTCAGCGTGTGATGAAGGAGGGTGATGGGCAGCGCGCGCTTCGCGATCGCGCGCGCGGCGAAGGGCGCCGCGACCTCGAACTGAAGCTCGGTCAGCGCCGAGAGCCCGAGCGCGTCCGGCGTGAGGAGCGCGCGGCGATCTTCGACGCGCACGCGCTCGCCGAGGGGCATGCGGCCCTCGACCTCGGCGGTCTCGTAGGGGTCGCAGAGCAGGACCAGCTCGTGATGCTCGGCGTGCTTCGCGAAGGCTCGGGCGGCGTCCTCGACGGCGACGCTCCGCCCGACGACGACATCGCGCTCCATCTCGACGTGATGAAAGACTCCAATCGTGCGACGACTCACACCCGCCGTCTATACACGATCAGGAGGGGGGTTGGGGAGGGGGGTTGAGAGGGGGGTTGACGGCGCGGACGAGGGGATGGGCTCGTCGATGCCCGCGCGCGACCACGCCTTTTCAAAGGCCCATCGCGCCGCGATGCCGCTCCGTTCGAGGCCGGGGATGGTGACGGTCGTCATCGTCTCGAAGAACGTGCTCCACGCGAGCGGGCCGTCCGAGGCGCCCACGGCGAGGGCGGCGAACGACGCCTCGGGAGCGTCCGAATAGCGCTTCATCACGCGCAGATCGCGCTCGAAGACGGCGACCAGATAGGCCGCGATGTTGCGCTTCATCGCGCTGTCCATCGCGGGCTCGACGTCGCGGAGGAGCCGCCAGCCAAAGCGCGCATGGCCGACCTCGTCCGCGAGGATGTTGGTGAGCACCTCGCGGAGCGGCGCGATCTCGGCGCGATCGCGCTCGGCGCCGATGACCGCGACCGCCAACGTCTCTCCGCAACAGCTGATGGAGATCACGTTGCGAATCACGGCTTCGAGCGGGGAGAAGCGCTCGTGGTTGGGCACCGGATCGAGCGGGGGCAACGCCGAGATGGGCTCGCCGCCGAGCGCGGCATACACACGCGCGGAGGCGAGCCCGTGCTCGATCTCTTGACGTGCCATGTCGGTCACGTCGCGGACGTCCTCGAACGGGAGGCCCGCGGCCATCATCTGCGGGACAAGGCCCGAGAACACACGCGCCGACGCGAGCTCCGCGGCCATGTGTACGCGCCAATGCTCCCTCGCGTTCGCGCGCTCCTCGGTCGAGAGCGCCTCGACGCCGGGGAGCGCGAGCGGGTGTTTGCGCACCGCCTCGCGGAGATCGACGAACGGCGTTGACGGCCCGGCCACGTTCACGACCAAGGCACCTCGGCGAGGAGCGCGTCGAAATCCGCGTCGCTCTGCGAGGGAGGCGCGAGCGGACCGCGCGAGATCGGGCCCCAACACGACCACCCCGTCACCTTCATCGGCTCGGTGCTCGTGCCGTCTTGCACCTCTGCGCCGGGCTGCGGATCAGCGGACTTGGCGCCGTCGGCCTTGGCCTCGGAGGCCGAGAGCGCCATCACCGCGGCGCCCGCGCCGAGGGAGAGCGCGGCGATCTGCATCGCCATACGGATGCCCTTTTGCTTCGAGACGGTCTTCGGATCCATGACGTTGCTCCTTCGCCCTTCTCATGATGCCACGGATGTGCCTTGGGCCCCCGTCGAATCTTTGCCGCGCGACGACGAGCTGAGCGCGTAAAAGCGGTTGAGCCCCGTCTCCCTCTGCGACATGCCATGTGCCCACCGCATCTCCTGGGCGCGCTTCGGGCTCAAAACTGTTCCGCGCCGAGACAAGGCGGGTATGCTCGCGCGCCATGCAGGCGAGCCTCGTCACGACGGTCTTTCTCCCCCTCGCGCTCGGCGTCATCATGTTGGGCCTGGGCTTGAGCCTCACGCTCGACGATTTCAAGCGTGTGGCCCGGTATCCGCGCGCGGTCGTCATCGGGCTCTTCTGCCAGACCCTCATCCTGCCCTTCGTGTGCTTCGGCATCGCCAAGCTCTTCAAGCTCCCGCCCGAGCTCGCGGTGGGCCTCATGCTCCTCGCGGCGTCGCCCGGCGGCGCGACGGCCAACCTGTTCAGCCATCTCGCCAAGGGTGATGTCGCGCTCAACATCACGCTCACGGCGACGAACAGCGTCCTCTCGCTCCTGACGTTGCCGTTCATCGTGAGCGCGTCGCTCTCGCATTTCCTCGGGGAAGGGCGGGCCATCCCCATCCAACCCGACAAGCTCGTCCAGGTCTTCGCCGTGGTGCTCGTGCCCGTGGGCCTCGGGATGCTCGTGCGGGCCAAGCGAAGGCCCACCGCCGAGAAGCTCGAACGGCCGGTGCGCGTGCTCTCCGCGATCTTCCTCGTGCTGGTCGTCGGCGCCGCGCTCGCCAAAGAGCGCGCCCACGTGGTCTTTCAGTTTCGCCAAGTGGGTTTGCCGGCGCTCGCCTTCAACTTGGCGAGCATGGGCGTCGGCTACTTCATCCCTCGGCTCTTCGCGCTCCCCAAGCGCCAAGCGGTCGCGATCGGGATGGAGATCGGCATCCACAACGGCACGCTCGCGATCGCCGTCGCGAACACGGTGCTCGCGCGCGACACCATGGCGATCCCGCCCGCGATTTACAGCCTCATCATGTTCGTCACCGCGGGGATCTTCGGGTATTTCTCCGCGCGCCGAGGAGAAGAAGAGGGCGCGAAGAGCTCAGCATAGCCGTGGCCGCCCTCACGCTCCCTGCCATCGTCGGTCACCCAGACTTTCCGGCCTTCGCCGTCGCTCAAGCGATCGCCCTCACCACCGCTTCTGCCCTCCTCCACCGCCGTGCTCATTCTCTCTTCATCACCGCGGCGTTCGCGACAGGCACGTTGATCGGCGGCGCCTCATTGGGCCTCCTCTTGCGTTTGCCGCGCGCCGTCCTTCATCGGGCAGACCTCTTTGCGCCGGGCTGGCCCATGGCGTACGGCGCGCTCGCGGGCGCCTCCATCGCTGTTTGGCTCGCCGCGCGCAAAGGCTCCTTCGACGTCCCGGCGGCGCTCGACGCGCTCGCCCCTTCGCTCGGTGTCTTGGTGCTCGCGGGGAGGCTCGGCTGCCTCCTCGCAGGGTGTTGCTTCGGCGCGCCGGCGTCATCCCCGTTGGCGGTCGCGTATCCCCCCGGGACACCGGCGTATGCAAACCACCTTGCTCAACACCTGATCTCCCCCGGCGCCGCGGCCTCGGCCCCCATCCACCCTGCGCCCTTGTACGAGATGATCGCCGGAGCGCTGATGATCGGCGTATCGAGCTCGATCCCCGGCACGGCACGCAAGGGAACATCGTTTTGGGCCGCCGTCGTCACCTACGCCGTAGCCCGCTTTGCCATCGAGGTCGTCCGCGGAGACGTCCGTCCAATGGCAGGTCCTCTCAGCTTGCCGCAATGGCTCAGCCTCGTGACGCTCGCGATCGCGCTCTTCGCTTCGGCACGTTCCGCGCTTACGGAATGACGCCGTGCGCAGCGCATTTCGCCTTGCGCTCTCCCCCGTACCCTGCGCTAGAACGCGGGCCTCTCGAAGCTCCGTCACAAACTATGAACCTCGATCTCAAAGAGCTCCGCCGGCTGCTGCGCATCCTCGAAAAGCGAGACGTCACCGAGTTCGAATTCGAAGACGAAAAAATCCATCTCCGCCTCGTCCGCGGCAAGGCCCCTTCGATCGCTGGTGTGATCGCTGCGCCGGGCGCGCCGGTCGCCTCGATTTACCCGAGCGCTCCACCAACGGGCGCAGGCGCAGGCTCCATCGCGCCCGCCGCGCCCCGGGAGATCGACGAAGTGGGCGTGAACGTCGTCTACGTCACGTCGCCGTTCGTCGGCACGTTTTATCGATCTCCGTCCCCCGACGCGCCCGCGTTCGTCGAGATCGGCAGCCTCGTGCGCGAAGGCCAAGCGCTTTGCATCGTCGAGGCGATGAAGCTCATGAACGAGATCGAGGCCGACTGCGCGGGCACGGTGCTCGAGATCCTCGCGGAGAACGGCAAGCCCGTCGAGTTCGGCCAAAAGCTCTTCAAGGTTCGGAAGGTCTGACGCGCGCGATGTTCCACAAGGTCCTCATTGCGAACCGCGGCGAGATCGCGATGCGCGTCATCCGCGCGTGCAGGATGCTCGGCATCAAGACCGTCGCCGTGCACTCGACCGCCGACGCGGGCGCGCTCCACGTGCGCTTCGCCGATCAAGCGATGTGCATCGGGCCGCCCGAGCCCGCCAAGAGCTACCTCAACATCCCGCAGATCATCGCCGTCGCCGAGGCGACCGGCGCCGACGCCGTTCACCCGGGCTACGGCTTCCTCTCGGAGAACCCTAAATTTGCCGAGATTTGCCGCTCGTGTCGCCTGTCGTTCATCGGCCCGACGCCCGAGGCCATGCGCCTTTGGGGCGACAAAGTCTCGTCCCGCGAGGTCGCGAAGCGCTTCGGCCTGCCGCTCCTTCCCGGTACGGGCGTCCTCCGCGACGCGGCGCACGCGGTCGCGGAGGCCAAGAACATCGGCTTCCCCGTGATCCTCAAGGCATCGGGAGGCGGCGGCGGCCGGGGAATGCGCATCGTGCGCAGCGCCGAGGAGGTCGCGCGCGCGTTCGAAACCGCGACGCGCGAGGCCGAGGCGGGCTTCAAGAACCCCGACATCTACCTGGAGCGCTTCGTCGAAGAGCCGCGCCACATCGAGTTCCAAGTGCTCGCCGATCAACACGGCGGCGTGTGGACCCTCGGCGAGCGCGAGTGCTCGCTCCAGCGCAGGCACCAAAAGGTCATCGAGGAGGCGCCCTCGCCGTCGATGAACGACGAGCTGCGCACCTCGATGGGCGCCCGCATCCGCGAGGCGATCCTCGCGACCGGCTACACCACGCTGGGCACGCTCGAATTCTTGATGGATGAGCGCGGCGATCTCTCGTTCATGGAGATGAACACCCGCGTCCAGGTCGAGCACCCGGTCACCGAGATGGTCACCGGCGTCGACGTGGTCGAGCAGCAGATCCGCGCCGCCGCAGGCGAGGAGCTCCATTTGCCCGACACGCGCCCGTGGAGCTTCCGCGGCCACGCCATCGAGTGCCGCATCAACGCCGAAGATCCGAAGACCTTCGCGCCGTGGCCCGGCCTCATCACCGAATACCACCCGCCGGGCGGCGGCGGCGTGCGCGTGGACTCGGGCGTCTTCGGCGGCTTCACCGTGCCGCCCAACTACGACGCGCTGCTCGCCAAAATCATCACGCATGGCCAGACGCGGGACGAAGCGCTCCAACGAATGCGCTCGGCCCTCGACGAGCTGATCATCGGGGGCATCCGCACCAACATCCCGCTGCACCAAGCCCTGCTCCAAGACCCCGAGGTCGTGAGCGGAAAGATGAGCACGCGGACCATCGAGCGGGTCGTCGCAAAGGGTTTTTGACACCCTGCCTCGCGTTGCCCTTAGAATGGGCCTTCGCTTATGACGCCATCCCCGCGCCGACGAGGTGCACCCATCCTGATCGCCCTGTCTGCGCTCGCCGCAGCGACGGGCCTCGCGTTCGGCTGCGCCACGGAGGAGTCGATCCGCTTCGGCGAAAATGACTGCGCCGCGGGCGGTTGCTTGAACCAAGGCCCGGGCTCGTCGAGCTCCACGTCGAGCGGGCCCGCGTGCATGCCCAACCTGTCGTGCACCGTCAGCTTCGCGAACGACATCTACACCGCGATCTTCGACGGCCCCGCGGGCTGCACGGGCGCGGACTGCCACGGCAAAGACGGCGCGCCCGCCGACCTTCAATTGATGCCTGGTCAGCCTGCGCCCGCCCTCGCGGCGATGCTCGCCTACCAAATGCAAGAGGGCCCGTACATCGTGCCGTGCGATCCCTCCGCCTCGCAGATGATGTGCAACATGGCGACCGAGACCGGCACCACCAACCCGTACGGCAAGTGCGGGACCGCCATGCCCTTCGCCTTGAACGGCCAACAGAAGCTCACGGCCGCGCAGCTCGTAACCCTCGCGGACTGGATCACATGCGGCGCACCCGACAACTGATCTCGGCGCTCGCCATCCTCTCGACGCTCGCGCTCTCGAACGGCGCGTCGGCCGGCGACAAAGACCCGGACGGGCTCATCGCGGTCGCCGAGGCGATGAACGATCACGTCGCCAAGAAATACGACGACGCGCTCAAGAAGCTCGACGAAGCGCTCAAGAACTGCGCGGGCAACGCGTGCGAGGCGAGCACGCGCGCGCAGCTCCTGGTCTCGCGCGGCATCGTGCTCTCGGGCAAGAAGGACACGAACGGCGCGCGCGAGTCGTTCGAGCTCGCCTTGAACGAAGATCCGAAGGTCGTCCCGGATCGGCAGTTCATGAACAAAGATCTGAACAAGATCTGGAGCGACGCCAAGCAAAACGTCAAGAAGGGCATCGGCGCGGGCGGGCCCAAGCGGCCGCCGCCGAGCAAACAACAGCTCGACGCCGTGTCCGCCGCGCAGGCGCAGCTCGCTCAAAAGAACTGGAGCGACTGCATGGGCACCATCCTCGGCGCCATGACCGAGCGCGAGTTCGCCCTCGGCAAGCTCGTGCTCGCGCAGTGCGAGGACGCGGGCGGCCTGCTCCTCGAAGCGAGCTCGGACGTGAAGCTCGCGATCCAATACGCCGAGGAGGAGGTCAACCAGGACGTCAAGAAGAAGGCGCTCGATCTCCAGACCCGGCTCGAGAACGACACGCCCACGATCACCGTGCAGATCCCGAAGACCATCGACGATCCGGTGCTCTCGGTCGACGGCGTCGTGATCCCCAAAGAGAAGGCCGACAAGCCCATCCCGCACAACCCGGGCAAGGCCACCATCGAGGTGAAGGGCAAGCGCGGCGCGTACCCCTTCACGTTCAAGACGACCGAGTCGTTCGAGCGCGGCGAGCGCATCACCGTGAACGTGGAGCAGGCCGCGGGGCAGGGCAACAGCTCGGTCTTCCAGTGCATCCAGAACGCGCGCACGCCGGCCGAGGTGAACCTCTGCATCGAGACCGGCGGCAAGGGCCGCGGCCTCACGCTGCGCGGCGGGCTCGAGTTCTTCAACTACAACGACAGCGTCAACGTCAACGTGAGCTCGCCCACGGCCTTCTTCTCGGCCGAGAACCCCACCGCGGGCTGGCGCGTGGGCGCGAGCTACACGGTCGACATCGTGTCGAACGCGTCGCCCGACATCGTCGCGATGGCCTCACGCCGCTTCGACGAGGTCCGCAACGCGGGCTCGATCGCGGGCGAGATCAAGGCCGGCCCCGCGCGCATCGGGCTCGACGTCGGCGTCTCGATCGAGCCCGATTACATCGGCCGATCCGTGGGCGCCGCGGTGAGCGCCGATCTCCGCAACAAGACGCTCACGCCCGCGCTCGCGTACCACCTCTCGTTCGACATCCTCGGCAAGCGCAACACGCCCAAGGACGTGTTCTCGCGCAACATCTACACGCACACGATCGACCTCGGCATGAGCATCGTCGCGAACGCGACCACCATCATCGGCGTCGCGGGCACCGCCGAGATCTTGATGGGCGACACGTCCAAGCCTTACCGCCACATCCCGATGTTCGCGGCCGACGTCGCCGCGCGCATCCCGCGCGGGGCCTCGCCCGATCTCGTGAGCGGCGTGCGCCTGCCCGTCGCGCCGTTCGAGCAGCTCCCTGATTTTCGCGCGCGCTTCGCGATCGCGGGCCGCGCCGCGCACCGCTTCGAGTCGGCCACGCTGCGCGCCGAGGAGCGGCTCTACGCGGACACGTGGGGCCTCAAGGCCAGCACCACCGACGTGCGCGTCTTGTTCGACGTCGGCAAACAGGTGCGCCTCGGCCCGCACGCGCGCTTCCACATCCAAGGTCCCGTGAGCTTCTGGCAGCGCGCGTACGTGGCGACGCCCACGTCGAGCGGCTGGGAGCTGCCGCAATACCGCGCGGGCGATCGCGAGCTCGGGCCGCTCTTCAGCACGACGCTCGGCATGGGGGTGCGCCTGCAGGTCACCGACATCTTCGCGATCGGCCTGCAGGCCGAAGGTATGTACACGCAGTTCCTCGACGCGATTTACGTCTACGATCGTTGGGGCGTCTTCTCGGCAACCACGCTGGAGTTCGGCGTCGAATGAGAGCTCTCATCCTCACCCTCTCGGCCTCCCTCGCGTTCGTCCTCGGGTGTCGCTACGACCCGGTCCCGCAGCACATCATCAACGACCTCGGCCCCGAGGAGGGCACGCCGAGCGCGCTGCACAGGCCCGGGCAACCGTGCGTCGTGTGCCACGGCGCGTACGGCGGCGCGTCTCCTCCGCTCGCGGTCGCGGGCACGCTCTTCTCGGTGCAGGACGGCGCGCTCACACCTGCGTCCGGCATCCTGGTCACCATCGTGGACTCGGCCGGTCAGACGCGGAAGGCGTGCTCCAACAAAGCAGGGAATTTCTCGGTCGCGCTCGACAACTGGGCCGACGCGGCCTACCCGCTCAACCCGGTCGCGGGCGGCATCACCATGGTGTCGCTCATCGGTCGCGACGGCTCGTGCGCGAGCTGCCACAAGCTCCCGCCCAAAGAAGATCCCGACGGCGTCTACGATCCGACCACGGGCGCGGGCTTCGACTCGGCGGGCGTGATCCTGGTCGATCCGACCGCGACCGATCCCACGTGCGGAGGTGGCTCGTGAGAGCGGCGATCCTCACGCTCGCGTCGCTCACCGCGATCGCGATCGCGTCGTGCAAGGACTACAGCGGCAAACAAGAGTTTGCGTGCCCGAGCCACGAGGTCTTCACCGGCGTGTCGGCCACCAACACGCAGGTCCCGAGCGTGTCCGCGTTCATGGAGCGTCGCTGCGGCACGCTCGACTGCCATGGATCACAATTCCGCCCGTTCCGCTTGATGGGCCAGCACGGCCTCCGATCGCGGGATGAGGGCAACGTGCCCGGCGGCAAGGCCACGACGCGCCTCGAGCTCGACGCGAACTACTCCGCGGCGTGCAACTTGGAGCCCGAGAAGATGGCCAAGGCTGTCGAGGACGTCGGACAGTCCGCCGACAAATTGCTCATCATCCAGAAGGGGCGCGGGGTCGAGGGCCACAAGGGCGGCGCCGTCTTGAAGCCCGGAACGCCGGGCGATGAGTGCGTCGCGGGCTGGCTTCGCGGCGATCCGATCGCGAGCGTCGCGCCCCAGTGCCAGGCTGCCATCGACAAGCTGGAATGAATGTTTTCTCGCCGGGGGCCGTCCCGTGCGAGAATGCCCGCCGCCTTCGTAGCGAAGGGCGCAAACCTCGTTCATGCGATCCGATGCCATCCGACCCGGCGACGTAATCGCCGGCAAATACAGGGTCCGCGCGATCATGAGCCGGACGCGCGGCTTCTTGGTCGAGGCCTTCCACACGGAGTTCGATCAGCGCGTGGTCGCGCGCGTGCTCTCGCCCAACGTCTGCGACGAGAAAGAGGTCGAGCGGTTCCGGCGCGAGTCACGCACGCTCGCCAAGCTCGAGTCCGAGCACGTCGCGCGCATCCACGACGTCGGCACCACGCCCGACGGCGCGTTCTTCTTCGTGCGGCAGTACCTCGAAGGGCAGGACCTCGCGTCGTACGTCAAGCAGCGCGGCCAGCTCCCGCTCCACGAGGCGGTGCTCTACGTGCTGCAGGTGGCCGAGGCGCTCGCCGAGAGCCACGCGCACAACATCATCCTGCGCGAGCTTCAGCCCTCGCACCTGTTCTTGACGCGCAGGATGGGCGGCTCCCCGCAGGTCAAGATCATCGACTTCGGCACGGCCAAGCTGATGCGCGAAGCGGCGGCGCCCACGGCGGGCGGCGAGATGACGGCGACCACGATGTTCGGGCTCTCGTCGTATTCGTCGCCCGAGCTCGTGCGCAAGGCCAAGCACATCGACGTGCGCACCGACGTCTGGTCGATCGGCGCGATCTTCTACCAGCTCCTCACGGGCCGCGCGCCGTTCGAGGGCGAGATGGCCGCGCTGATGCTCGCCATCTCGCGTGATCCGCCGCAGCCCATCGGCCGTTATCGCCGCGATTTGCCGGCCGAGATCGAGCAGATCATCGGCTGGGCCTTGGCCAAGGACGTCGACGGCCGCTTCGCCAACATGCACGCGTTCGCGCACGCGCTCACGCCGTACGCGCCGCCCGAGGGCAAGCTCCTCATCCAGCGCATCGGCGAGATCACGGCCGCGGGCAAGCGGCGCAAGCAAGAGGCCGCCGCCTCGGTCGATCGCGATCACCCGATCACGATGGATGGCAACGATCTCCTCGAAGACGAAGGGGGGATGGACGACGCGCCGACCAACGTGGAGGGGGGGCGCGGCAAAGGGCGCGCCGCCAAGCCTCCGCAGGCCGCCATGCCGCCGCGCGCGGCGCCGCAACAAGCGCAGGCGCAGGAGGCTCCGCTCGAACGCACGGTGTTCATGGGCGCCGGTAATTTCCCCGCGCCTTCGCCCGCTGCGCCCGTGCGTCCGCCGCCGCCTGCCCAAGCGCAGCAGCAAGCTGAAGCGCCGATGGATCGCACGATGTTCATCGGCGCCGACTTCGTGCCTCCTGCGCCCACCGCGCCGGGTGCGTCCGCCCCAGGCTCGGGGCGTAGGCCTTCGCAACACGAGGGCACGGCCGCGAGCGGGCCTGTGTTCGGCGGCGCAGCCTCGGACATCCACATGCCGCCGGGCCGTGGATCGCAGCCTCCGCCGGCGACACCACCGCCTGGACAAGGCATGGGCCCCGGCTACACCGCGCCTGGAGCGACGCCGGGCAGCGTACCCCGTTCGGCGATGGCCACGATTCAATCGTCGAACACCGCGGGGTACGGTCCCCCCGGGACCAAGAGCAAACCGGGTCAAAAGCTCGCGCTCGCGGCGGTCGCCGGAGCGGTGGTGTTGCTCTCGGTGGTCGCCGCGGTGGTGGTGATTCGAGGACAAGTGAGCTCCTCGCAAGACGCCACCAACGCCGCTGGCAGCGCCTCGGCGAGCGCGTCCGCCGCGCCGAGCGCCACGGCGACGGCCGAGCCGACCGCGACCGACTCCCCTCCTCCCACCACCGCAGAGCCGACGGCCACTGCGCCTGCGCCGCCGCCCACGCAAAAGCCCCTTGCGGGGCCCATGCCTACCGCGGCGCCCAAGCCTAAAGAGTCTCCGTCGCCCTCCCCCGCGCCTGCTCCTGCGCCCGCTCCTGCTCCTGCGGCGGGTGGGGGTGAAGGCACGTTGGTCGCCGTCGCGGTCGGCGGAACGTGCAATTTTTCGGTCAACGGCGCTTCTAAAGGCACCACGTCCACCCTCAAGATGCAGGTCAAGCCGGGCACCTATTCGGTGGTGTGCAAGCCGGCCACCGGAGCGACCAAGTCAAAGAGCGTGACCGTGACGTC
>CAYTJL010000022.1:48783-61984 GCA_964437785.1 uncultured Polyangiaceae bacterium | reverse complement strand
GAATGCGCCGCCGCGCTCCACTTTGCCTACCAATACGCGCGCGCCCATCCTGACCTGGGGATGAAATGACCCCGCGCCTCACCGACAAGGCCCCCCTCGGCTTTGGCCGCGTAGGCCAAAGGCCGCGCGTGATCGGCCACCGCGGCGTGCGGCGGCCGGGCGTCGACGAAAATACGATGGATGCCTTTGCCATCGCCCTCGCCGAAGGCGCCGAGGCCATCGAGCTCGACGTGCGGTGTTGCGCGACAGGCGAGCTGGTCGTCGCCCACGACCCGACGCTGGAGAAGGTCACGAATGGCGCAGACCTCCGCGCCGTCGCCGATCTCCACCTCTCCGAGATCAAACGCATCTCCCTCCCCAACAACGCATCTATCCCCACCGCTCATGAGGTCCTCCACTGGGCGCGCTCGCACAAAGTTGGGCTCAACGTCGAGATGAAGCGCGACGCGCCGAGCCGCACCGACATCGTTCGTCAAACCGCGAGGCTCATCGGCTCCGCCGATCCGCGCTTGCCCATCGTGATCTCGTCGTTCGACCCGGCCATGTTGCTCGGCCTCTCCGCGCTCGTCCCCCGCGTCACGACAGCCCTGCTCGTCGAGCCCGGGCACCAGCGCATCACCACGCGCTTACCGGGCTTCGTACGCGCAAACGGGGTTCACATCGAGCGGACGCTCACCCACCCCGCGCGCGTGATTCGATATCTGGAGAGAGGGTATTTCGTCAACGTGTGGACCGTCAACGACCCCCGCGAGGCGCTCGATCTCGCCGCCATCGGCGTGACCGGCCTCATCACCGACGATCCGGCTTCGATCCTCGCTTCGTTCTGAGCGCTTGCCTCGCCGGTGAAGCTCGGGCAAGAGTAGGGCATGGCCTTCGCCGACCTGAAGAACGACTTCGTTTTCCGGCGCATCTTCGCGAAGCACCCGGATCTTCTGCGCGGCCTCTTGAATGATCTCCTCGATCGGCAGGGCGACCGGACCATCGAGGCCATCGAATACCTGCCGAGCGAGCAGCTCCCGCTGGCGCAAGGGGCGAAGCTGTCTATCTTGGACGTGCGCTGCCGGGACCGGGCGGGGACCACCTTTATCGTAGAGATGCAGCTCTTGCACGTGGCCGGCTTCGTCAACCGGGTGGTCTACAACGGGTGCAAAGCGTACGCGGGGCAGCTCAAGGCGGGCGAGCCTTACACCAAGCTCAATGACGTGGTGGCGATCTCGATCTGTGATTTCGAGCTGTGGCCGGACATCGAGCAAGACACCGCGAAGCGGCCCCGAATCCCTATGTTGAGCCGCTGGAACATGACGGAACGTGCCTCGGGCAACCATGGCCTCTTGCAGGTGCAATATGCATTTCTGGAGCTCCCCAAGCTCGCGAGCCGAAGGCCCGATACGGCAGGAGCCGATTTGTGGGCGTGGCTCTTCGTGCACGCCCCGGAGCTGACGCAGGTGCCGGCGGACTTGCCACCTGGGCCGTACCGCGAGGCGGTGGAGCTCGCGAACGAGGCGACCTTCACACAAGCAGAGCTCGACGCGTACCGCAAGGTGATGGACGAGATCCAGCAGGCACGCGAATACGGCGACGCCAAGCAGGCGGAGGGCCGGGCGGAGGGCCGGGCGGAGGGCCAAGCTCGGGCAGTCCTGACGCTCCTTGCCGCGCGCGGCATCCGGGTGACCGACGAGGTGCGCGCGCACATCACGGCGTGCAAAGACGTCACGACGCTCGACCAATGGATCGTCCGGGCGGCGAACGCGACCTCTGCTGAGGAGGTCGTCGCGGAGGCCTCGATGTGAAGACGCCGCTGCGACGGACACGGAGTCGGGCTCCGCGGCCAGGCTGATGTTCCCATCATGATTGACGACATGGCCCGAAGCTGCGAGCTTCGGCCCGCTATGAAGCGCAAGCGCCTCGCGTCCATCGCCCTCTCCTCGTTCGCCGCGGTGTCCATCGGGTGCGGCAAGCCTCCGCCGTCGCAGTTCCCCACCGCGGGCGACGCGCTCGCGCGCATGAAGGCCTCGTTCTCGTGCGCCAACGGCATGCAGGCCGAGTCCAAGATCGACGTGTTCTCCCCCAAAGGCCGCGTCCGCGGCGACCTCTTGTTCCTCGCCGTCAACCCCGATCGCGTGCGCTTCGACGTGGTGAGCCCCTTCGGCGCAACCATCTACACGCTCACCTCGGACGGCGACCGCTTCGAGATGCTCGACGTACAAAATAAACAGTTTTTGCACGGCCCCTCGAACGCGTGCAACCTCGCGCGGCTCACGCAGGTCCCCGTGCCCGCGCACGCGCTCGTGGCTCTCCTCCGCGGCGAAGCCCCCGTGCTCATCCACGACGCGGCGCAGGCGAGCATCGCATGGGACAACGGCGAAAACGCCTACCGCGTGGTGGTGAAGGGCAAACACGAGGCGCGCGAAGAGATCCTCCTCGGCATCCGCCCCGAAGACTTCGAGAAGCCTTGGAAAGACCAGCGCCTCCGCGTGCTCGACATCAACATCTCCCAGCGCGACATCCCGCTCTACCACGCCGTGCTCAAGAACCATGCGCTCGCCTCCACGGCCCCGCCGCGCGCCGATCCCGACGGGCTCGAGCCGGACGTCCCGCCGAGCGGCGGCGTCTGCGACATCGAGATGCCCCGCTCGATCAAGATCGATGTGCCGCACACCGAGCAAGACGTGATCCTCCAATACAAGAAGGCCACGTGGAACCCGCCGCTCGTCCAAGGCGCCTTTCAACAACCCACGCCGGGCGGCGTCCACAAACAATACGTGACGTGCAGCGAAGGCGGCGTCGCCAAGGCCCCTTGACGATCCGTTAACCCCTCTCGCCCGCGATGCGATCCGCTCGTCTCTGGCCCGTGGCATTGTTGTTCTTCCTCTCGGGGGCGACCGCGCTCGCGGCCGAGGTCGCCCTCAACAAGCTCCTCTCGTACGTGTTCGGGTCGAGCCACCTCGCGACCTCGACCGTGCTCGCGGCCTACATGGCAGGGCTCTCGGCGGGCGCGTACCTCGTCGGCCGAGCGTCGGAGAGGTTCAAGCGGCCGCTCCTGGTCTACGCCGCGCTCGAGCTGTTGGTCGGGGCCTTTTATGGCCTCTTACCCACTCTCTTCAACGTGTTTCAAGGCGCGGCCATCGCCGCCGCAAGGCCCCTCGCAGCGCACGGCGCGGCGCTCACCGCGCTTCGATTCTCCCTCTCATTCGGGCTCGTGCTGCTCCCCACGCTCTTGATGGGAGGGACGCTGCCCACCTTGGTCTCGGCCTTTCAAAAGGGATCCAGCGCGCGGAGGAGCCTGCCAGCGCTCTACGCCACGAACACGCTCGGCGCCGCGGCGGGGACGCTCGTGTCGAGCTACGCGCTGATCCCCGCGCTCGGGCTCGATGGCATGCTCTACGGCGCCGCGGGGATCAACGCGCTCATCGCCGTTGTTGCGATCGTGCTCCATCGGCGCGGAGCGTCTTCGACAGCCGTGAGCGCCGCGAGCGTCGAAGAGGCGCGGGTCGTCCCCGAGCCCGACGCCTCATGGCATCTCGCGCCGGGCGCCGCGCTCGCGCTCGCGTTCGCCCAAGGCACCTTGGCGTTCGGGCTGGAGGTGATTTGGGCCCACCTCATCGGGACCCAAATCGGCGTCACGACGTACGCGTTTTCGCTCATGCTCTTCGCCATCCTGCTCGGCATCGGCGCGGGCAGCGCCCTTGTCCCGCGGCTCGACAAACGCGCCGAGCCGCTCACGCTCTTCGTCCTCTCGGCGCTCGCGCTGGCCCTCACCCTCGCGGTGACGCTCTATGCGTGGGACAGGTTCGCGCTCGTCGTCCAGAAGACACCGAGCCTCGCGTGGCACGGTCCAAAGCGCTTTTGGGGGCGAGAGGGCGTGAGGCTCGCGTTTTGTCTGGCCCTCTTGTTCCCACCTTCGCTCGCGCTCGGCGTGTCGCTCCCGTCGATCGCGGCGTCGGTGGGCGCGCGCGCGGGCCACCGCGGCGCCTGGGTCGGGAAGGTGTTCGCCGCCAACACGCTTGGGACCATCACCGGATCGCTCGTCACGGGGTTTTGGCTCCTCGGGCGCGTCCCCTCCTCGCGCCTCCTCGGCGCGTCGGTGCTCGCCGCGCTCGGGATGGCCACAGCCGCTGTCGTGCTCGGCAAGCGCGCGCCGAAAAAGGTCCTCGTCGCGGCGTTCGCCGCGGCGATCGGCGCGCTCACCCTCCTCGTTCGATTCCCGGGCTTCAACCCCGAACGGCTCACGCTCGGCACCCACTATTATTGGCACACGAGCGACGCGACGAGCCGCGTCACCGCGATGTACGAGGACGCGCAGAGCGGCTTCATCACGGTGGCCGAGCACCCGGACGGCGAGCGCGTCCTCAAGACCAACGGCAAATACGAGGGCAGCGACGCCCGCCGGGAGTTTCAAGACCTCTTCGCGCTCTTCGGCGCGCTCTACATCAAGCGCTTCGACAACGCCTTGCTCCTCGGCATCGGCCCCTCGCGCACGCTGCGCATCTTGTATGAGATGCCTTTTGGGCACATCGACGCTCTGGAGTTCAGCCCCGCCATCTTGAAGGCCGCGCGCGACGCGTTCGGGGAATTCTCCAAAGAGCCCTTCGAGGACAAAGCCCGCGTCACCATCACCTGCGACGACGGCCGCAACTTCCTCCAGCTCTCGAAGACGAGATACGATTACATCGCGGTGGCCATCACCGGCGCGGCCTTCGCGGGCGCGGGCAACATCTATAGCCGCGACTTCTTTCGGGCGGTCAAGGACAAGCTCGCGGACGACGGGATCTTCATGTTGTGGATCCAGGTCCACCACGTGAGGCCCGAGGAGGTGCGGTCCACCCTGTTCACGCTCCGCGCGGTGTTCCCGCACGTCCACTTCTACAACGATCCCACGCACACGCAGGGCTACCTCATCGCCTCGAAGGGCGATCTCTTCATCGACGCTCCGCGGGTGGAGCGCGCGACCAAGGCGCCTTGGATCCAGCGCACGCTCGCGATGCACAACCTCACCTCGCCGCTCGATTTGGTCCAAGACAGCTTGTTCGTGACCGACGAGGAGGTAAAAGGGTATTTCGAGAGCGCCCTCATCGCGGGCAAGCCCGAGCTCTTCACCGACATGCGGCCTTCGTTCGAGCACAGAGCGCCGTTCGGGCTCGCCGAGGGCATCTACACGTATGACTTCGAGCCCTTCTCCAAGCGCCGGTTGCCGCGCTTCTCGCCGCCGCTCCCGCCCGGGGAGGAGGCCGCGCTCCTCGGGAGGCGCCTTTGGATGGCGCGCGCCTTCCCCGCGTCGCTCGCCGCGCTCCGCGAGGCCAAACGGCTCTCGGGGAGCGGCAAGTGGGATTATCTGATCTCGTTGTTGGAAGGGATCACGGGGGAGAAGACGCAGAATTGAGCGATCACACCGTGATGGTGTTCGGGTCCACGCCGGCGTACGTGGCTCTATGCCACGTGACGAACCGCTGCTCCAGCGCGTACGCCTGGTTCTCGTGGGGGCTGCTCTGCATCGCGTTGATGGGCTGGCGGCGGATGAAGCGATACGCGATGGTCGCCGCGCTCAAGCCGAAATAGCTCGTGAGGAACGCGGTCGCGCCCAAGATACCATATTGGGTCACGTGGACCATCTCGTGCACGTACGTGGCGAGCGACAGCCTCCCTGTCACGAAGACGTGCTTGTCGAGCGTCATGGCCGCCGCGTTGGGCTGCACCTGCATGATCCAACCGCCTCTGCGGAACGACGGGAGCCGGGCGAGGCCCGGGAGCAACATGGCACCATCGGTGGGCCGCGCGCGGGAGAAGGCGACGACCTTTGAGCGCCAATCCCCGGGGATGCTGATCCCGCTCGACGACGCGATGTTGGTCGCGACCACGGCGGCGAAGATCGATCCAATGGGATCGAGCGGGTTGGGCATGGTCGGCAGCCCGGGGATGTTGGTGATGTTGGGGAGAAATCGCCGCGCGATCGACAGGGGGTTGGGGATCCCAGGGATCCCCGGGATCATGCCCAGCGAAGGATCGGGATAGGCGTAGCCCCCGTAATATCCATACCCCGGTTGCGCGCGGCCGTACCCGGGGTGGGCACCGTAACGATAAGCGGGGTGAGCGCCGTAGCGGGCAGGGGCGTAGTGCATGGCCCGCGTCGTGAGCAAGGAGCGCGCCGGCACCAACGCCGCCAAAATCGAGGGGCTCGCGCGCCGCCGTGCGCGGTCGTTCCAGAAAAGGTTTTCCGGGGCTTCCGCCCCTCGATTCGCATGGAATAGGCAATCGTCCGCGACTTCGCGGTACGCTCGGCTCGCTCCACCCCATGAGCGATCCGAACATCGAGCGGATGATTAGCAACGTGCAGGACAACCTGGCCCTGCACCCGAGGGACGCGAGGCAGCGCACCCGGCTCGGCGAGCTCTATCAAAAGCTCGGCCGCAACGACGAGGCGATGACGGCGTTCCGGCGCGCCGTCAAAGATCAACCCGACTACGCGCAAGGGCACGCGGCGCTCGGCGGGCTCCTCATCGAGATGGGCCAGTGGAGCGAGGGCGAAGCGAGCCTGCGCGAAGCCACGCGGCTCAAGCCCGACCTCGTGACCGCGTTCCTCACGCTCGCCGAGGGCTACGCGAAGCGCGGCGAATACGGCGGCGCCTCGGACGCGTACGCGCGCGCGCTCGCGCTGCGCCCCGACATGGTCACGCTGCTGCGCGGCGCGGCCGACGTCGCGCTCAAATCCAAGCGCCTCGAAGACGCGTTCCAGTTCTTGACCTCGGCGCGCGCGCAGACGCCCGACGACCCCGACGTGCTCTTGAACCTGGGGCTCACCGCCGCCGAGCTCCGGCGCTTCCCCGACGCGTGCGACGCGCTCAAAGCGTACGTCGCGCAGAAGGACAAACCCACCGAGGCATGGGTCGCGCTCGCGCGCTCGTGCGACATGGTGAACGACACCGAAGGCGCGGCCTTCGCGTACGCGCGCGTCGTCACGCTGCTGCCCCAAGACGCGGAGCTCCAGCTCGCCGGCGGTCGCTCGCTCGCGCTCGCCGGCCAGCACGACAAGGCCGCGCCCGCGCTCGAACGCGCGGCCGAGCTGCTCCCCGATCGCGCCGACGTCCACGCGTCGCACGGCGCGAGCCTGCTCGAGCTCGGGCGCTTCGACGCGGCGGCGGCGGCGCTCTCCAAGGCCGTCAAGATCGAGCCCACGTCGTCGCGCCACCACGCCGCGCTCGGCCGCGCGAAGATGGGCCTCAAGAACCTCCAAGGCGCGGCCGAGTCGCTGGAGCAGGCCGTGCGCCTCGACGGCAGCGACACGAAGGCGCTCCTGATCCTCGCCGAGGCTTACAAAAAGCTCGATCGCGCGCCCGACGCGACGAGCGCGCTGCGCCGCGCGATCGCGGTCAAGCCCGAGGACTCGGCGCTGCACTTCGAGCTCGCGGCGCACCTCAAGTCGCTCGGTCAGATCCCGCAGGCGCTCGCCGCGTTCCGCGAGGCCGCCGCGCGGCGTCCGGGGTTCTTCGAAGCGCACCTCGGCGCCGCGCTCTCAGCCTCCGATCTCGAGCAGCTCCGCGATGCCGTCAAAGAGTACGAGGCCGCGATCGCCGCGGACTCATCGCGCGCTGAGGCGCACCGCGGGCTCGGCGCGATGCTCCGCCGCCTCGACGATCACAAGGCGGCCGTGCCCGTGCTCATCGCCGCGACGCGCACCGACGCGACGGACGGCGAGGCGTTTTATTGGCTCGCGGACAGCCGCTTCAAGCTCGGCGAGAACGACGACGCGCTCTCGGACGTGCGGCAATCCATCCGCCTTCGCCCTGGCAACGCGGCCGCGCACGCGCTCCACGGCGCGCTCCTCGCGGAGCAGAACCGGCACCCGGAGGCGATCGAAGAGCTCGAGCTGTCGCTCGATCTCGACCCCAAATCCCCCGAGACGCTCTACCTGCTCGGCGTGTGCAGGCGCACGGTGGGCAAGCTCGATCTCGCCGAGCAAGCGTTCGAAAAGGCCGCGTCGCTCGTACCCAAAGAGGCGCGCTTCCGCGACGCGCTCGGCAGGCTCTACCTCCAGCTCGGCCGCACCGAAGAGGCCGTCGAGTCGCTGGAGCGCGCGGACCACCTCAAGGGCGGCAACGCCGAGACGCTGCGCGCGCTCGGCGTCGCCTACCTGCGCTTCGACTCCCCGCGCGAGGCGCAGCGGACGCTCGAAAAGGCGCTCAGCATCGGGCCGCCGCTCGCCGAGACGCACCTCCACCACGCGCGCGCCCTCGTCGCGCTGAACCGCACCATCGACGCGCGCAAGGAGCTCACCGCCGCGATCGCGCTGGATCCGAGCCTCGCGGACGCGCACTTCGATCTGGGCGTCCTGCTCTCGAAGGCGGGCGAGCTCGACGCCGCGCAGCACCACCTCACCGAAGCGACGCGCACCGCGCAGGATCCGGCCGACGCGTACGGCGAGCTCGCGCGCGTGCTGCGCGCGAAGGGCGAGACGCACGAGGCGCTCCTCGCGTTCAAGCAGCGCCTGCGCGCGCGGCCCAACGACGCCGAGGCGCACTTCGGGCTCGCCGAGACGCTGGTGTTCGCGGGGCGCGACGGCGAGGCCATCCACTCGCAGGAGGCCGGGATGGCGCTCGACCCCAAGCGCGCGGGCGCAGAGCGCCGCTTGGGCGAGATCCTCGCGCGGCTCAACCGTCACGACGAGGCGCTCGAGCACCTCGAAATCGCGACCAAAGAGGAGCCCGAAGATCCCGCGTTGTGGTCGCTCGTCGCCGCGTGCCACGAGCGCGCCGAGGACGCGAAGAGCGCCGCCGCGGCGCTGCGCAGGGCCGTCGAGAAGAGCCCGGACGACGCGTCGCTCCTCAAGAGGCTCGGGCTCGCGCTGCGCAAGATCGGCGAGGAGGCCGAGGCGATCACGCGGCTCACGCGCGCGATCACGATCGACCCCACCATGGTCGATCTCGAGGCGCCGCTCGGCGAGATGCTCCGCAAGGCGGGCCTGCGCGCGCGCGACGACAGCGAATTCGCCGAGGCCGCGGCCACGTTCGAGAAGGCGCGCCGCTACCAGCGCGACGACGTCGCGCTGTGCGTGGAGCACGCGAAGGCGCTCCGCGCGATCGATCGCTTCACGGACGCGGAGGCCGCGGCGCGCCGGGCGAGCGAGCTCGCGCCCGATCGCGCGGACGTCCTGCACCTGCTCGGCGAGCTGTGCGAGAAGATCGGCGATCACGAGGCCGCGCGCGCGGCGTTCGAACGCGTCGCGCGCATGGAGCCCGATCGCTTCTCCGCGCAGCTCGGCCTCGGCCTCGCGTGGATGCGCCTCGGCAAGACGAGCGAGGCGCTCGCGCCGCTCACGCGCGCCGTGCGGCTCGAGCCCGAGCACGAGGTCGCGCTCTCGGAGCTCGCGCACGCGCAGCGCGCGGAGCGAAAGCTGCCCGAAGAGCGCGACACGCTCCTCGCGCTCGCCAAGATCCGTCCGCTCGACGACGGGCCCCTGCGGAGGCTCGCGACGTGCCGCCTCGCGCTCGGCGAGGACGAGGGCGAGCTGTCGGCGCTCACGACGCTCGCGCGCCTCGTGCCCGATGACCTCGACGTGCTCGAAGCGATCGCGCGCTGCCAAGGCAGGCTCGGCCGCTACGAGGACAGCGCCGCGTCGTACGAGCGGCTCCTCGGCGTCGAGCCCGAGCGCACGGAGGCGCGCCGCGCCGTCGCGTTCACGTACGCGAAGCTCGATCGCCACGACGACGTCGTGCGGAGCGCGAAGCCCGTGCTGCGATCGCGATCGGACGATCAAGACCTGCTCCTCGCGGTCGCGCGCGCGCACGGCGCGAAGGGGCGCGCGGCCGACGCCGCCGAGGCGGCGGGCCAGCTCGTTCGCCTCGCGCCCAAGCACATCGACGGGCTCTGGGAGCTCGCCGCCGCGGAGGCCGCGCTCGATCGCGACGCGGACGCGATCGCGACGCTCGAGCGCACGCTCGCGCTCGCGGAGGCGCCGCCCAAGGTGCGCGCGAGGCTCGACGAGCTGGTCGTCGCGCGCGCCGCGGCCCTCGAAGCGAAGGGCGATCATGAAGGCGCGCTCGCGGCGGCCAAGCGCGCGGTCGAGCTCGCGCCCGCGGATCCGGGCCGCGCGCTCGCGGTCGCGCGCGGCTACCACGCGCTCGGCAAGGCCGCCGAGGCGCTCGACACGCTCCGCAAGAACCTCAAGACGAACGCGACGCACGGCGGATCGTGGCTCCTGCTCGGCAAGCTCTACACCGAGGCGGGCTACGCGCTCGAGGCCGTGGACGCATACCGCAGGGCGTCGACCTCGGATCTCCCGCATGCCGAGCGCGCGGCCGCGTTCGTGGGGCTCGGGTTCTCGTGCGCCGAGGTCGAGCAAGGCGCCGAGGCGATCACCGCGCTGAGCCGCGCCGCCGAGCTCGTGCCCGACGACGCGCGCGTCAAATCCAAGCTCGCGGATCTCTACGAGGCCGCCGGCAAGAAGGACGACGCGATTCGCACGCTCGTCGATCTGCGCGAGATGAAGGGCCTCTCGCCCGAGGAGCAGAAGCGGCTCGGCCTCTTGTGCGCGGCGACCGGCAGGCACGAAGAGGCGGCTGCGTCGCTCACGGCCGCGCTCGCGAAATCGGCGGGCGACGCGAGCATGCTCGAGCCGCTCGCCGCGGCGTACGAGGCGCTCGGCCGCGACGCGGACGCGACGCGCATCTTGATGCGGCTCCGCGACTCCATGCCGAGCCACCCGAACGTGTCGTCGCGGCTCGGCTTCGCGTTCGCGCGGCTCGGCGAGCACGCGCAGGCCGCGGCGGCGTTCGAGGTCGCGCGATCGAAAGAGGCGCCGCGCGCCGACGTGCTCAGCGCGCTCGTCACTGCGTACGTCACGCTCGGCGACGAGCCCGCGAAGGTGCGCGCGCTCGAAGCGCTGGTGCGCCTCTCCCCCGACGATCTCAACGCGCTGCGGGCGCTCGGCCGATCGTACGACGCGGCGCAACGGTTCGAGGACGCGCTCGGGATGTACCTGCGCGCGGACACGCTTTCGAAGGGCGGCGATCTCGATCTTCGAAAGCGCATCGGCGAGCTCTACGTGATGCGCGCAGCGGCGGGGCCCGCGCCGGGCGCCGAGGCGGGCGGCGACGATCTTGCGAAGGCGCGAAGGTTCGCGTCGCACGATCCGGCCGTGCTGCTCGACGTCGCGCGCGCGTACGCGGCGCAGAAGCTCGGGCACGAGGCCGCGTCGGCCGCGCGCGAGGTGCTCGCGATCGAGGCCAACAACGTGGCCGCCGCGCTCCTGCTGGGCGCGGTGCTCGCCGCCGAGGGCAACGCGCGCGGCGCGGTCGAGGCGTACGAGCTCGCGCTCCGCCACCGCGTCGACGCGATCGAGGCCCTCGTCGGCGCGGGCTTCGGGTACCTCTCGCTCGGCAAGCCCGACGAGAGCGTCGCGATGCTCCGGCGCGCTGTCACCGCGGACCCGGATCGCCTCGAAGCGCACGCGGCGCTCGCGGAGACGCTGCGATCGCTGGGCCGCGCGGCCGAGGCGATCCGAAGCTACCGCGAGGTCGTGCGCCTCTCGCCGAACGACGCGGGCGGCTGGCGCGCGCTCGGCGAGCTTTATCTCGCGCAGAACGAGCACCGCGACGCGGCCGACGCGCTCGGCCGCGCGGTCGCGCTCGTGCCCACCGACGGCGGCGCGCTGCTCATGCTCGCGACCGCGAACGAGCGGCTCGGAAAATCGAGCGAGCACATCGAGGCGCTGGAGCGCGCGTTCAAGGCCAAGCCCGACGACGCCGAGGCCGCCGCGCGCTACGGCCTCGCGGTCGCGCAGGCCGGCGATTTCGACGCGGCGATCTCGCTCTTGTCGCGCGCCAAGAACCTCGATCCGTCGCGCGCCGACGTCGCGCGCAAGCTCGGCGAGCTGCGCGCCGATCGCGCGAAGCGCCGCGAGGCCGAGGGCAACGCGCAGGGCGCCGAGGCCGACTACGCGGCCGCGCTCGCGCTCTCGCCCGAGATCACGGCGCTCCGGCTCGGGCTCGCGCGCGCGTACCGCGCGCAGGGCAAGGCGCACGAGGCGATCTCGACCGCCGAAGAGGCCTCCTCGCGCGCGCCCGAGGACTCGCCTACGTGGCTGCTCCTCGGCGAGCTGCGCGCGAGCTTGGGCCAAGACCCGCAGGCCGTCGACGCGTTCGCGCGCGCGGTGCGCTACGACGGCCGATCGTTCGAGGCGCGCGTCGCGCTCGCGGCGGCCAAGGTCCGCGCGGGCGAGCCGGAGGCCGCCGTCGCCGAGCTCACGAAGGCAGCCGAAATCAAGCCTGAAGCGGGCGAGGTGTACGCCGAGCTCGCGCGCCTCCACGACGTCGCGGGGCGCGCGGCCGAGGCGATGACCACGCTCCGCAAGCTCGCGTCGGTCCGCGCGCTCACCAAAGAGGAGTCGAGGCGGCTCGGCCTCGTCGCGGGCAAGCTCGGCGACTTCGAGACCAGCGCCGCCGAGCTCACCATCGCGAGGCCGGAATTCGCCGACGATCGCGATCTGCTCCTCGCGCTCGGGACCGCTGAGAGCAAATTGGGTCGCTTCGACGTCGCGATCGATCCGCTCGAGCACCTCGTGCGGCTCTACCCCGGTCACCCGACCGCGAGCGCGACCCTCGGCCTCGCGTACGCGCGCGCGGGCCGCTTCCACGAGGCGAGCGAGTCGCTCGGCCGCGCGATCGCGACCGATCCGCAGAACGTGGAGCTCTACGATCAGCGCATCAAGGCGCTGGAGCAGCTCGGCCGGACGGCCGATCGCCTCGGCGCGCTCGAAGGCGCGGCGCGCGCGTTCCCGAGCGACGCGCGCTTCGTCCGGCTCTTGGGCTTCGCGCTCGCGGACGCGGGCCGCGAGGACGAGGCGGTGAACGCGCTCGGCCGCGCGCGCGCGATCGATCCCAATTCGGTCGAGACGTCGGCGCGGCTCGCGTCGCTCTACCTCGCGTCAGCGCGGCGTGAGGCCGCGGCCGGGCGCGCCGAGCGCGCGCTCGCGCAGGGCCGCGCGGCGCTCCAGGTCGCCGCCGATCCCACCGAAGCAGCCATTTTCACGGGTGATCTGCTCCGCGCGCGGCGCGAGCACGCCGAGGCCGCGCAGCTCTACGAGCGCGCGCTGGCGGTGAAGATCGACGCGGTCGACGCGATCTTCGGCGCGGCGTCGTGGGGGCGCGCCGCTGGGGCCGCCGCCCCCCCCCCCCCGCCGCCCCCCCCCCCCCGCCCGCACGCTGCGCCG